>JBOGLD010000101.1:0-27070 GCA_050745885.1 Terriglobales bacterium | reverse complement strand
GCTTTGATCTCCGTCGCTAAGAGAAGCTGGTTGCCAGTCACCATCACCAGGGGCAACGCCGCCTGAATCAAATCGAGACCCTTGGGAACTTTCGCCAGAACCGCGGCCTTCACGACACAAAGTTCGGCATACGTATCGTCCGCCATCGCGAATACCTGATCGCCGACAGAAAAGTCTTCCACTCCCGGCCCAATCTTGACCGCAGTGCCCGCGACATCGACTCCTATAAGCCCCGGGAACTTGAGGGGGTAAAAATCTTTGGTTAATCCAGCACGCCGCTTGTAGTCGATCGGATTCACGCTGGTGGCAGCGACCCGCACCAGCACCTCGCCCGGACCCGGAACCGGATCAGGGTATTCTTCGAATTTGAGTACTTCAGGACCGCCATATTGGTGGACAACAACTGCTTTCATGTTTCATCTCCTTGTAACGGTGCGCAAACAGTTCCTGACAGAACTTAGATGAGCGAAGCTAGAATTGGTCGCCGACCCTATGGACTCTCAACACTTCGAAATGGAAGCTGCCGGGGTAGGTATGGCGAAATAATCCCCCCTCACGATTTGAGCTGAATGCGCGACTTTCTCCAGCAGAATGTGCAGCTTCGAGAGATTAGAACCGCAATTTCGGCGGCAAATTAAGGTTAGCGCCAGACTGCGCTCTCTACCAAACTTTCGACTCAGCTCAATTTCCCCTGTCCGGGTGGGCGGCATCCCTGGCAATCCAGTTCCTTTTTTAGTCGGTCTTGCCACCCAAAAACTTCCCTTCTAGGCATGGATGAAATTCCAGTGAAAGAGTTCTTTGCTCGGCAACGGAGGGGCGCTACAATGGCCCGTCCTTCCCCAGGCCCAAAACAAAATCGCCCCTCAATCTGGAAACATAGCCGATAACGTCCTTCGGGACCCATTCGTGCGAGGTAAATACGCGATGTCATCCTTCGTGTGTTCCGCGGCGTTTGGATGCCGTTTCGGGCCCACGAAAAAGGCTGGCCTTACACCGCGAAAGGCGAACATGTTTGGCAGGCTTGGATCCATCTTTCTGCTCCAACTAGTCTGGTTATTGACAGCGCGATCCGGACTTGCTCAAGTTTCGGTGCTCACCCAGCATAACGACCCGGCGCGCACCGGTCAGAATCTCAACGAGAGTATCCTCAACACCTCGAATGTGAACGTGGCCAGTTTTGGAAAGCTGTTTTGGCGCACGGTTGACGGTTACGTTTACGCCCAACCTCTGTAAGTACCGAATTTGTCGGTAGGCGGAAAGACGCGCAACGTCTTATACGTCGCAACCGAGCACAACAGTGTGTATGCCTTCGATGCCGATGATCCGGCTCAGGCAGTGCCACTGTGGCACGTCAACCTGGGCACACCGGTGCCGAGCCAGGATATTTGCGTGATTTCTGGGGACACCAACCCCCAGGACTGTCCCTACCTCGATCTCAATCCAGAGATTGGCATCACCAGCACGCCGGTGATCGATGCGGGAATCATGTATGTGGTCGCCAGGACGAAGACTGGCAGCAGTGGTTATCACTTTTTCTTGCATGCCCTGGATATCACGTCAGGGGCCGAGCAACCCAGTAGCCCGATGGAAATTACCGGCCAAGTAATAGGCAGCGGCCCCGGCAGTAGCAATGGCATTTTGGCTTTTGACCCGGCCTATCATCTTCAGCGTCCAGGGCTGCTGCTGATGAACGGTGTCGTCTATATCGCTTTCGGTTCAGTCGGAGACATTGGAACTTTCCACGGCTGGATGATGGGCTACGATGCCACGACTCTTCAACCAACCATGATTTTCAACATTACCCCCGACGGCAAAGACGGCGGAATCTGGGAAGCTGGCCAAGGCCTGGTGGGGGACGGACTAAGCAGCATCTATCTGACAACCGGGAACGGCACCTTTGACGCAAATACCTCTGGAAGAGATTACGGCGATTCGATCTTGAGGATGGGCACGTCGAGCGGCCTTGTGGTCTCCGATTATTTCACTCCCTCCAATCAAGCCACTCTTTTTAGTCAGAATACAGATCTAGGGTCTGGTGGTCCGATGTTGCTGCCCGGGACGACCCTGGTTGTCGGTATTGGCAAGGACAAACTGTTTCGGGTGGTGGACACTACGAACATGGGCACGTTCAACTCGGGTTTTGACGGCGATGTCCAAGAATTTACGGCGAGCTCGGATGACTATTTGGGGTCGCCCGTTTATTGGGACAGCCCCAACAATGGTCCGGCGGTGTATCTGTGGGGAGCGAACGATTTTCTGACGGCCTACAAGCTCGTGGGCGGACAGTTTCAGACCACTCCGGCGACACAAAGCACGGTGCGGAATAGCAGTGGCTTTGCCAACTCGGCCCCCTTGTCGATATCGGCGGATGGCGGCCTGGTGGGTAGCGGTATCGTATGGGGTGCGACCACCCTTTCGGGAAGTGCACGCGCCGCCTCGGTTCCCGGGGTATTGCACGCGTTCGATGCCACCAATCTGACCACAGAACTTTGGAACAGCCGGCAAAACGCTGCCCGCGACGATGTCGGTAATTATGCCAAGTGGGTTCCACCCACGGTGGTGAATGGAAAGGTCTATCTTGCCACCTTCTCGGGCCAGTTGGAGGTTTATGGTTTAAATCCTCCGCCCGCTGGCGGTATCCACTTTGTGCAAGTGGCATCGGGCACCCCGGGAACGGCCACGGCGAGCGTGTCCGTCTCGTATCCGTCGGCACAATCCGCGGGCGATTTAAATGTCGTCGTGGCGAGCTGGAGCGATGCAACGTCGACCATCCAGTCAGTGACGGATTCTCTGTGAAATGTGTATAGCCTGGCGATCGGCCCCACCACTGGCAGCGGAATGCGCCAGTCGATTTATTACGCGAAGGGCATACTTGCGGGCGGCAATTCGGTCACAGTTACCTTTAGTCAAGCTGCCGCCTCTCCCGATATTCGAATTCTCGAATACAGCGGAGTGGACACGCTAAATCCGCTGGATGTTTCAATCGGCGTCAGCGGAAACGCCAGTATCGCCGACAGCGGTCCCGCTGCGATCAGCAATGCCAATGATCTGATTGTGGGCGCTAACATCGTTAACGCCAAAAACATCGTGGCCGGGGCGCCACTGACCGCTCGAGTGTTCACCTCCACCAACTCTAATATTGTTGAGGATCGAGTCGTAAATGTGGCTGCGAGCTATAACGCCTGGACACCGCTCATTAGTGCGGCCCCCTGGGTGATGCAGATGGTGGCCTTCAAAGCCGCGGTCTCGAGTTCGAATCCCGCGCCAACCGTGGGCCTGATTACGCCGACAACGGTCCAACGACGGGTGGGACGGCGGTGACGATCACGGGCACGGGCTTTCTGGCGGGAGCGACGGTGAGCCTGGGAGGAACGGCGGCGACGGGAGTGAACGTGATGAACGGCACGACCATCACGGCGACGACTGCGACGCATGGCGCGGGAGCGGTGAACGTGGTGGTGAGCAACAGCGACGGGCAAAGCGGGAACTTGAGCAACGGCTATACCTACACGGCCGGCACGGGCGGAGGGACGATCAAATTTGTGCAGGTGATGGCGGCGACCCCGCAGACCGCGAGCATGGCGGTGGCGGTAACCTATCCCGGGGTCCAGACCGGGGGCAACCTGAATGTGGTGGTGGTGGGCTGGGATGACAGCACTTCCGCGGTGAGTTCGGTGACCGACAGTGGGGGGAATGGGTACGTGCTGGCGGTGGGACCGGTGACGGGGTCTGGGGGACGGGAGTCGATCTACTATGCCAAGAACATTGCGGGGGGAGCAACACGGTGACGGTGCTGTTCGACCACGCGGCGGTGTATGTGGATGTGCGGGTACTGGAGTACAGCGGATTGGATACGGCGAACCCGCTGGATGCGGGGGGGACGGCGCAGGCGGCGGGGACGGGGACGAGTGCCAACAGCGGAGCGGCGACGGTCGCCACGGGGAACGAACTGCTGGTGGGGGCGGGGAAGACATCAGGTCGGTTCACGGCGGCGGGGACGGGTTACAGTTCGCGGATCATCACCAGTCCGGATGGGGACATTGCGGAGGACAGGATCGTGAGCAGCGGGGGGAGCTACAGCGCCACGGCGGCGGTCACTTCTTCCAATTGGGTAATGCAGATCGTGGCCTTCCAGGCGCAGCAATAGAAGTCATGCCGGCATCGCTTCGGGCCGCGTCGCCTGGCCGTTCTGGTTACGAACCGTTTAGGACCAGGCCTGCGCCGCTGGAGACATCGAAGTGTAAGGCTCCGGGATCGAAGCTTGGCGTGATGAAGTAGCTCGACGGTGAGTCGTAGTCATACGAAGCATCGGGATCGTAGGGCTGCGGATTGTCGTACACGCTGTCAGGGTAAGCCTGATAATAGTTGTACAGCGGCCACGGCGAATACCAATAAGGGTCGTACCACCAAGGATCCCAGCCGAATGCCCAGCCCGGTCCCCAGTAGCTGCCCCAATACGGCCATCCCACACCGAAGCCCAAACCTCCCCAGCCAAAGCTCGTCCCGAAGAATCCCCCGCCCCAACCGTAGCCGGATCCATACCCGTACCCTCTTCCCCAACCATAGCCACGCTGGCCGAACCCGCCGAAGCGGCTGCCGCGCCAGCCCAGGCCGCTGCTGAAACCACGGTTCCCTAATCCGCGGTAGCTGCCAAAGGAATTGAAGTTCGAGCTTCTAGACAGGGATGTGTTCGACCCCAATCGCGTGTTGCCAAAAGATCCGAACGTAGAGTGGGCCGAGCGCGATCCAGCGAAAGACGAACTACCGAAAGTGGACCCGCCGAAGTGCGAGCCGCCGAAACCTGCGCCACTGTGGGTCGACGCTGCGCGCGAAGTCCGCCCCGCGTCGGTTGGCGAAGCGCCACGGGACGGGCCAAAAGAGTGCCAACCGCCGTCGAAGCTTCCGCGGTTGTGAGCGGAGAGGCCGGAGGCCGCGAAGTTTCCGGAAGTGCGTCCTGCGCTGGAACGCGCGGAACCACCGGTGTTGCCGAACGAATGCCAGTGTCCATCATTGATCGCGGAATGAAAATTCGAGGAATGATTTCCGAACGATCCAGAATTGCGGCCCGATTCAAACCCGCGGCTTTGCCCGCTCATGCCGCGCGATGCGCCGAACCCGCCGTACGAACTCCTGCCCGCTCCGTAGTGGCCCGCGGCTGATCCCGCACGAAAACTTCCGCCCCGGTTGTAACTTCCTCCACTAAAAGACCGCGTGCCGCCGTAGGACGCGCCTCCACGAGATCCCCCGCCACCGCGATAAAATCCGCCCCCACCACGGGAACCGCTACCACCGCGGAAGCTACCACCGCCGCCGCTGTGGAAACCACCACCGCCTCCGCCATGGAAACCGCCACCACCCCCGCCGTGGAAACTGCCACCGCCGCCATGGGAGCCTCCGCCCCCGCCTCCGTGACCGCCACGCTGACCGAATGCTGGATTCGGCATGAGAGCGAAACTCGTGAAAGCAGCGAACGCGATGAGGGATCTAAGAAGACCAAATCTGCTCATAACTTTCCTTCCCTTCGAGCGCGATGGCGAATTTTCAATTGCGACGCGTAGGATTAAGCTGGGCCGCATCGAAAAATTCTCGTAAGAGTTGCCGCGGAAACCGACGCTGGTCGCGGGAACTCCCGGTACTAAAGATGCAGCTCGAGTGCCAATTGTCGTCTGAAATTGCAGGCAATCATTAACCCCACTGTTCTCAATATGTCAGACGGGGCAAGAACAACCGGGATGGCCAGCGATTACAGGGTCCCGATGGCCCAATTCCACCAGAGTGGTGGTTTTCGGCCATGGAGACGGGTTTTGGCCAAGCCCATTCCCATTCCTGCCGGGTTACCGCCGGGCGGCCTGCGGCCGAGGCGGGAACACAGTCATACAACTTTTGTTGGCTCTTGAGGGTTCAATATAAGTAGCAGTATCCGGTTGGGAGGAGACTTTGAAGACTTCTTATTTTTTTGATGGACGAAACCGTTTGACCCAGGCCAAAGCATTTTTTTCAGTCCTGGTCCTTGTTTGCACCACGGCGTCATCGGTCAGCGCTCAGAGCGTCGCCTTCAGCCCTAATCAGGGCGAAAGTGACGGCGTCAGCGCGGGCGGAAAGTGGATGGAGTTTCATTCCGAAGACAAGATGACCGGCGCCAAGAAGGTCCGCTTTGAGCTGCTCTCGGACAACTACCTGAGAGAAGATCCGGACTACAAACCACGGATCCAAATCGCGTGCACCAATGACAAGTACACCGCCGCCGATTTCAATCCCGGCATCCGGCTTGGCCCGCCCAACCGTCCCGGCTTTTGGGGACAACCCCAGATGGAGGTCATGGTACGGGTCGACGACAGCCACAGCTATCACGGCTGGAACTGGATTCGCAACCGTTTCCTTTCCATGGACAAAGGCACCACTCGCGAATTGATCGGGGCCCACATCTTCAAGGTGGAAATTCGCGGCCGAAACGGACCGGAAATCGCGGAATTTTCGCCGGCTGGCCTTGATCTCACCCGCGTGAAACAGGCCTGCGATTTAACCCCGAGAAAGCCCAGCAAGGACTAACAGCCACTGTCATTCCGGGCCGGACCCGGCGCGCCAGCGATAGGGCGCACCAGCAAGCCCCAAAAACGCTTCGACGGCGCCGGGCTGCAGGAATTGAAAGGCAGTGGCAAAGATCTTCCACTGTGGCAAATCCGTTCCACTCCGTAGCGCCTAATCGACTGCTGCATAAAGACTTAGCGATGGCAGGCCCCTTGCACTAGATGTCTGTCGAGGCGGTCTCATGAAGCGTTCGGCTGGAGTCATCATTCTCGCACTGGCCTTTATATTTCTGTGCAGCGCCTGTGGTGGAGGCAGCATGTCGCCTGCTCCAGCCCACGCATCTTCTACCTCGCCAGCCGGATCCAGCCCGCTGAGCGTTACGTTCTCGGCCCACGCCGGGTATTCGTGCGCGCCGGTTACCAACACTGACTTCTGCCCAGGCGAAGAGTTTGACAAGCTGACGGTCATTCCGATTAAAGGCAGCATAACGATTACAAGGGTCACATACGTGTACGCCGTCGGCCGTCCCATGTTGAATGCGGAAAATTTTCCGCCCGGGCCCCGGCCTCTCGTGGCATTGCCATGCACCACTTCACCCTCTGTGAGCATCGGACCACCCGGCAGTCCTGCGTACAGCTTGAACTTGAAGTCTGGCGGCGACGCCAACTACCCTCTTGATACGAACCCTGCGCTGAACGATAGCGGGCCGATCGCGATCCACCTCACGGAGGGGGCAACTGAAGTGTATTACGGCTACGGAAACCCGCTGGACACGGTCAATCCACCCAACTACGGTTGTTGGTACGGCGAGAATAATGGTTCCGTTCAGGGCAAGCTCACGATCCAGTACACAACACCTTAAATTATTCGGCTGCAAGTCAAACCCGTGAACATGCGATGGGCGCAGGCTGTCACGGCCGGCAGAATGTGATGGGCGAATTCTCCGAGAGTGCAAAAAAAATGCCGTTTGGGTCCACCCAAAGCGTGCAGATTGCTCTCTTCCTGGACATCTACTTCTAAAGCTGCATGTTTGTGAACAATAGGTGATCTCTGCTGGTTGGGGACTGTCTTTTGTCTTTCCGCGACCGCAGGTCGTGCAACAATAAATCTCTTTTTGTGCAAATCTCTTCACACCTTGGCTGCCGGAGTGGGTGGGCGCCATGATTCCATGATGCCCTTGGTTTGGAAGGCGGCGTGCTTCTTAGATAGTCTCCAATGCTCTATTCCTCCCCTCGAGCTTGAAACACAGATTCCATTGAGGAGACCTTGAACAATTCCAGCGTCACCGTCGTTCGCCACCGCCATCGTCATCGCAGGCACAGCCGGAAGAACTCCCGGACCAGGTTCCTGGTGGCGCTTCTGTTTGCTGCAACGGCCGCTGTTACCTGGCAGTTTGCTCGTCAACAGCCAGTATCGACGTTGTCCTACGCATCTTCGGAACCTGACCAGCTTGGGCTGAACGCAGCTGACCCGTCGGTGCCGCCGAGCGGCTCAAATGCCGCGTTCGTTGAGACGCGCCCGGGCCGTCCCGTGTACCTGTATTCGGTGATTCCCGGCGGAGTGGCGAGTGCGGAAGAACTGCGACAAGCCATGGAGCGTGATCCGGTGGTGGCGCGAGAATTCGAAGGATTTGATTTTCAACGGGCCCACCTGGTGCAGGTTTCCGGGAAGCAATTCATGCATATCGCCTACCGCATGGGAGACAAGGTTTACTGGACGCGGAAAAAGGTGACGCTGCATCCGGGCGAGACGCTGATCAGCGACGGCAAAATTGTGGCGCGTACGCGGTGCGGAAATCGGATCGCTGTGGCACCTCTTGGTCCGCCGGCGTTCACGGACCCAGTGGACGCAGATTTTGATCAGCCCCTTTTCTCCAACGACATGGTGACGAAGGAAGTTGAGCCGCAGCCCGAGACTTACGCAACGCCTGCGATGAGCGCTCCGCCGGTCGAAGCGAATGCGCTGCAACCCACCAAACGCAAGCGGATGATCCCATTTTTCATCCTGCCGTTTTTCGGTGTGCCCGGAGGAGGTGGCGGTTCTTCCCACACGCCTCTGGCGGTTGCTCCAGAACCCGGTACCCTGCTGCTGTTTTCCACGGGGCTGGTGGGAGTCTGTTGGAAAGTCCGCAAGTCGAGGCGTAAGCGCTAAGTGCGAAGTCTCGCCTCCTTCATGGTCGATTTCCGCAAACCCAGCCGTCTCAAGACCAGGGCCGTGTTCTACGGTCAAGCCGGAATTCTTTTTCTACTGGCCGCGTGGCTGTACGCTCCGCTTGCGATTCGCCTGGCAACTCAGTGGTGGCAGGACCCGAATTACACCCATGGTTTCTTCGTTCCAATGTTTTCGCTGTTCTTGCTATGGGAGAGGCGCGCCAAACTGGCAGCGCTTCGAAGCGAGCCAGCCTGGTCGGGTCTGGTCATTCTCCTGTTTGCACTGTCTGCGCTGGTGATGGGCACGATTACGGGTGGATTCTTCCTGTACCGTATATCGCTCCTCCTCTTTATTGCGGGGGTGGTGGTCTTTCTGGCCGGCTGGAAGCACCTGGCGGCGATTTCGTTTCCACTGGCCTTTCTGGTCTTGATGATTCCTTCCTCCACGTTGCTGGATCAGATCGTCTTTCCGCTGCAGATGATCGCCTCCAAGACGGCGAGTTTCCTGCTGATGCTGGCGGGGGTACCGGCGGTCCGGGAAGGCAATATCATTCTTCTGCCCACGGCGCGGTTGGAGGTGGCGGAGGCCTGTAGCGGGATCCGGTCGCTGTTCTCGCTGATTACCCTCACCATTATGTACGGGTATCTGACCGAAACGAAAATCAAAGTGCGGATACTGCTGACGTTGCTGGCGGTCCCGATCTCGGTTCTGGCCAATGCCCTGCGAATCGCCGTGACCGGTCTGGTCGTCGAATATTGGGGCCTGGAAAGCGCGCAGGGGACGCTCCACCTGCTTTCGGGATGGCTCATCTTTGCCGGTTCGCTGGCGCTGATTTTCCTGCTCCACCATTTGTCCCGGAACTTGCTTTTCAACGGAGACGAGGCCGGAGCGCGGGAGGAATACGCATGATTTCCCGGAGCGCCCGCTTCGCAATCGTTGCCCTGCTGCTGGCGGGAACCGCGCTGTTCCTGCAGGCCCGCGCTCAGCATCAATTTGTTTTGCCGCGGAGCGCATTGGCCTTGTTTCCCATGGAATTGAAGAACTGGGCCGGGACGGATGTCCCCATTCCCAGGGAAACCCTGAAAATTCTTCGCCCGGGCGAATTCCTGCAGCGGACCTACAGAGACAAGACGGGCAGCGGGGCGTACGTTGATCTGTACATCGCCTATTACCTGAACCAACACGCGTTGTTCCGCCACCCACCCCAGGATTGTCTGCTCGGTTCCGGTTGGTCGCCGGTGGAATCGGGCACCACCATGCTCGCGTTCCCCGGGGAGGCGCCTTTTTCCGCCAATCGTTACCTGATTGCCAAGGGAGACGACCGCCAACTCGTCCTGTTCTGGTACTCGGCCCACGGTCGTCGAGTGGCCAGCGAGGACTGGATGAATGTTTACCTGGCGGTGGATTCGCTACGTTTCAACCGCGCCGACAATGCGCTGATCCGGATGAACACCCAGTTGCGGCCGGGCGAGAAACCAGCGGATGCCGAGCGGCGGCTGCTCTCCTTTGCCGGGCTGGTGAATCCGCTACTCCAGAGCTACATTCCGCTTTGAGGATCAAGGCCCTCCGCCTGGATCGTTCCCGGCCGAGGCCGCTATCTCGTGTATAGTGCGTGACGCGGTAATGCGAACCGGTGATCCTCCATGGCGACCAAATCATTAGCGCTCCAACCCTCCAGACGGCCACGCCCGAAATATCTGCTGTTTGCCTTTATTGGCCTGATGGTTCTTTATGTGCTCCGCCATAACGAGCACTTCCTGGTCGATGCCACGGACCCGGCGTGGGGACACTACCAACCTTTCAAGTGGTGGCTGTTGCCGCACGGCCTGGCGGGCGCGTGTGCGCTTTTTCTGGGGCCGATGCAGTTCTCGGACCGGCTGCGCCAGCGGTATGCCAAGCTTCATCGCGTGGTCGGACGGTTCTATGTTGCCGGCGTTTTCATCGCCGCTCCGCTTGGTTTCTACATCCAGTATTTTCAGGAGCGAATGGGGGGCACCCGCTCTTTCAGTTTTGCCGCTGCACTGGATGCGACCCTGTGGATGCTCACCACCGGCATCGCGTTTATGTTCATCCTGAAAGGAAAAGTCCAGCAGCACCGCCAGTGGATGACCCGCAGCCTAGCAGTGGCCCTGGTCTTTCTCGAAGTACGGGTGAGCCTCGGTGTGACCGGCTGGGAAAAGCTTGGAGGCTCGGTCGACGAGACAGTGGTGTGGGTTTGCCTCGGTTTCTCGCTATTTCTTGCCGATGTCGTTCTGCAAGTGCAGGAATTGCGCCGCACTCGGACGATTCCTGCGAAGGCCCAAGCCACGTTGGGCTAGGCTGAGATCGCAGAGACCGCGGCAGCCTGGACAATCACTGTTTCGCCTATTTGGTTTTGGGTTTAACGGTCCCGACAATTCCGCTGCCTTCCCGGATGGTGAGTATCTGGTTGGCCTTCACTTGCGTGAAGCGTTCAATTTTCTGCGTGGTCGGCCACTTCACCTCCACTGCGTCCACGATTTGGGCTTTGCCCAAACCGAAGTGGAGGCGCAGGTCGCATTGCGACATCACGCTGGAGCCGCTGTGGACTTCATCCATCTGGGCGTGGTGTCCGGTCACCACCCGCACCCGGGCGCCGATGGCGGTGCGATTGCACGTGCTTCCGATCAGCTTGATCGTTACCCAGTTCTGCAGGTTGCCACCGTCGTTGCGCAGCAGCGAAGGCAAATCGTTCATATTCAGAACGACAGCGTCGATGTCACCATCGTTGTCGTAGTCGCCAAAGGCGGCGCCGCGGCTGGAAAAGCGCTCGTTGATGCCTGGTCCCGACTCGGATGAGACGTCTTTGAATCGGCCATTGCCCAGGTTCTTGTACAGCAGGCGGGGATTCTTGAAGGTCTGGCCGATATCGTGGCCTTCAATCTCCGGGTAGACGTGTCCGTTGATCTGCATGAGGTCTGGCCAACCGTCGTTGTCATAGTCGAGGAAGCCGCAGCCCCAGGCGACGTAGCGGTTGTTGATTCCGATGCCGGATGAAAAGGTGACGTCGGTGAAGGTCCCGTCTCCGTTGTTGTGATAAAGGTTGCAAGTGTCGTCGGCGAAGTTGGTTTTGAAAATATCGAACCAGCCGTCGCAGTCGTAATCACCCACCGCCACGCCCATGCCGGCCTGCTCGTGACCATTGTCGCTGTAGGCGCATCCGGCGAGCACGGCGATATCGGTGAAAGTGCCGTCGTGGTTGTTGCGGAACAGCATGCTGGGTTGCGAGTCCACTGCCACGTAAATATCCGGCCAACCGTCATTATTAAAATCATAGGAGACGGCGGTGATGGAATAGCGGGGGCCGGGCTTCAGGATGCCCGACTTCTCGGAGACATCGCTGAAGGTCCCGTCGCCGTTGTTGTGATAAAGAACGTTGGTATCGCCGGGCAGGCCACGGGGACCGCACATGACGGGGATGCCCTTCCACTGGCAAAGGGGATCGTTGGCAGAGGGAGTTTTCGCGGGATCGAGCTTGATGTAGTTGCACACGAACAGGTCAAGGTGTCCGTCGCGATCGTAATCGAGCCAGGTGCAGCCTGCGCCCCAGCGGAATTGTTCGTCGTAAACTCCGGTCTTGTGAGTGACGTCGGTAAAAGTCCCGTCACCGTTGTTATGGAACAGGATGTTGTGTCCCCAGAAGCAGCAGAACAGGTCGTCCCAGCCGTCGTTGTCGTAGTCGCCGACACAAATGCCGGTCTGCCAGCCGGTGCGACCCAGGCCGGATTTGTCGGTGACGTCGGTGAAGGTGCCATCGCGATTATTTTTGTAGAGATGCGAGGTGGGAGCTTTGCCTGGCGGCCAGTGGGCGTCGAGACGCGTGCCGTTGGTGAAATAGATATCGAGCCAGCCGTCGTTATCGTAGTCGAAAAAAGCCAGGCCGCTGCCTTTGGCTTCGATGATGTAGCGCTTGTGATCAACTGCGCCCCAAACGTTGGGGGCATTCAGACCCGCTTCGCGAGCCACGTCTACGAATGTGACCGGAGAGGTCGCCGCCGGCGTTGTAGCTGCTGCCTGCAGGACTGCAGAACTTCTCCATTTCCAGAGCGGAGTGGTGAGCGCGTCCATGAGCGTGCTGCCGAGGACGACGAGTGAGGAGCCGAGGAATTGGCGGCGCGGACGGTTCATGGATTATCAGTTGCCCGTTTTCGGTTGTCAGTTCTCAGATCGAGCGACCTCGTCATTTAGCCGGCACCTTGGGAAATTTGTGCGGCACGATTCCCGTGCCTTCTTTGACTGCGATGATCTGATTTATGGGGACATTGGTCAGACGATCAACCTGTCCGCTGGGCCAGGTGATTTCGAGAGAATCGATTTTGGTGCGTTGGCCCAGGCCGAAGTGGATTCGCGGGTCGCTGGCCGACATATAACTCATGCCCCCCTTCGCCTGTTCCACGTGGACCGACCCTCCGGAGGATAGCTTCAGCGAAGCGCCGATGCCGTCGCGGTTGGAGCGGGTCCCGATCAACAGGACTTCCAGCCAGTGGTTGGCGTTTCCGCCATCGTTGCGCAGCAGCGAGGGATAGCCGCCGCGGTTGTTGGTCACGATGTCGATGTCGCCGTCATTGTCGAAGTCGGCGGTGGCCAGGCCGCGCCCGGCGATGGGGCGCATGAAGTCAGGGCCCAGAGACTCCGACGTTTTTTCGAACTGGCCTTTGCCCAGGTTGCGGAACATGAGCAAGGGTTCCTTGTAGGACACCTCGCTGTGGTAGAGCTGGATATTGTCCAGCATGGCGCCATTCAATTGCAGGATGTCGGGCCAACCGTCGTTGTCGTAATCCAAAAATTTCATGGCCACGCCGCTCAGCAGGACGGCCTTGTTTCCGATGCCAGAGCGGAAGGTTTCATCATTGAAGGTGCCGTCGTGGTTATTGTGGTACAGGCGGTTCAATTCGAAATCCAGGTGAGTGACGTAAACGTCCTGCCAGCCGTCGCCGTCAACGTCGGCCGCGTCGATGCCCATTCCCGCCTCGTAGCGCCCATCCTCGCTCGCCGCCAGCCCGGAGACGAGCGATACGTCCTCAAAGGTTCCGTCGTGTTTGTTAATGAAAAGAAAATTAGGCCAGGTGTCGTTGGCGATGGCAATGTCGGTCCAGCCGTCGTTGTTGAAGTCGGCCAGCACCACGCCCATGCCCTTGGACTCGGGCTTGCTCACGCCGGACTTGTCGCTCACATCGGTGAAAGTTCCGTCATGGTTGTTATGGTAGAGCTTGGTCTTCTGTCCTTTGTAGTTGCCGGGATTGCAGTAAGAGCGGTAGCCAGGCCGGCGTTCGCCGCACCACAGGTTGGTCTTCGGCGACCACTCGATGTAGTTGGTGACCAGCAGGTCGAGCCATCCGTCCTTGTCGTAGTCAAACCATCCCGCGCTGGCGGACCATCCGCCTTCGTCCTTGACCCCGGCTTTCGCGGTAACGTCGGTAAAGGTTCCGTCGCCATTGTTGTGATAAAGGATGGCGCTGCCGTAGCCGGTGACGTAGAGGTCGGGATATCCGTCGTTATCAAAGTCCCCGACGGCCACACCCTGGCCGTAGTGTCCTTCCCCTCCGACGCCGGCTTTTTCGGTAACGTCGGTGAAGGTTCCGTCACCGTTGTTGTGATAAAGCGCGCTGCGCAAGGGGTGAGGTGGTTTGTAAATATCGGTGGCGGCTGATTGGACGAAATACAGGTCCATCAACCCGTCCTGGTCGTAGTCGAGCCAGGCCACTCCGGTGCCCATGGTTTCAAGGTAATACTTTTCATCGGTGGCAGTAGCATCCTGAAGAAAAGTGATTCCGGCGGCTTGCCGAACATCGGTATAGCGGACGGGCACGCTGTCGCTGGGCGTCTTCGGCGGAGACTGACCGGCGGATGCCAGCAGGGTGAGGCCCATTCCGAGTGCTGCGATCAGTGTCAGGACCAAGCTGGGTCCGAGGCCAAGTTCGTTGCTCGTCTTCGACTTCTTCCGCATTCTCGTCTGGTTTCCCCTGGGTCCTCAGAGGGTCCGGTCGGCCAGCGACAGAGCTAACTGAAGCAACTGCTGCCGGGCAGCCATCGACATGGGTTCCTGGGCGGAAGAAGCTTTTGCCGGGGCCCGGGACAGCACTTCTTCAATGCGATTGACATCCAGGCCGCCGGCGCTGCTGCCTTTAAAGCGGTTCAGCACTTCGCGGGCCTTGGCGATTTGTCCAGTCTGGTAATAAAAAACGCCGAGCGTGGAATAGCTACCCGGCCACTCGGGCAAAAGGTCGACGGCGCGCTCCAGTCGTTCGGCGGCTTGCGCGGTGTTGCCTTCGAGCACTGACACAATTCCCATACCCCAGAGGATTTTGCCGGAGCCTGGAATTCGGGCCAGACCTTTCTGCAGCGTTGCTTTCGCCCCCGCGACATCTTTTTCGCGCAACTGGACCAGAGTCAGCGAGAGGTAATACTGGTCGTTGTCGGGATTTCTGGCAATCGCATCGCGAAAGATTTCAGCAGCCCGCGCAGTTTCGCCCAGATGCCCGTGAATGTCTCCGAGCAGCGCCAGGAAAGCGGCGTCCTGCTGACCCGTGGCCGAAACCTGCTGGGCCGCTTCCAGTGCCTGGGGGTAGGCGCCTCTGCGGAAATAAGCATCGGCCAAGTCGAATTTTATGTCGTCGGAGTCGGGACTGGCGCGCAACGCCGTCTGGAAATGCTGGATGGCGTCGTCGTACAAGCGGAAGCGGGCGAGCAGCACGCCCACTCCGGTCTGGGTGCGATAGTCGCCTGAACTCAACTGGTCAAGCTGCGCGATCGTGTCTCGGGCATCCTCGATCTGTCCCAGTTTCAGATAGGCCTCAGCCAGCAGGTAAAGGTCCTGGGGGCGGTCCGGATGTTTCTGGATCTGTGCCTTTAGTTCGGTCAGATCCAGTTGTGTGCGCTCCTGAGGAGCCAGGCTGGAACGGTTATCCAGGTAATCGAAAAGATGCTGATAAGGGTACGGGCCTGCTGACGCATCTTTGGAAAGAGTTTGAAATACGCTCAAGTCCCGTTGCGCCGCTTCCATCTGATGGAGGCTCCGCTCGACCATGGCGAGCTTGTAATATCCGGCGGCCGGGTTGCGATTTACCTTCACATATCTTCGGAGCAGGACCGCGGCCTGCTCAAATTTCTTGTCGGCGATTCGCAGGTTCGCCAACTCCAGCAACGCGTCGGAAAGGTCGGGATTCGAACGCAGCGCGCCCTGAAAAAGCCGTTCTGCGGCTGCCTGATTTCCTTGCCTTCCCTCGATGTAGCCCAGGTTGAACAGGCAGGAAGCGTTGTGCGGGTCCAACTTGAGACCTTGCTCGAAATATTTTCTGGCTTCATCGAATCGCCCCAGATGCCGGTACGAGAGCCCCATAAAGACGTAGGAGCGCGCTGAGGGGTCTAGCGCAATCAGGGACTTGAACTCGTCGATGGCCTTTTCGGCCTTGCCGGACATGAAGTAGCTTTCGCCCAGAGCGGCGTGGAGATAGGCCCGCTTGGGAGCGATTTTCAGGCCTGCTTCGAGCAACGGAATCGCATCTTCGTAATAATTCTGCGACATGCTGACCCGGGCCAGCAGAAAGATGACATCGGTATTTTCCGGGGCCAGTTTGTGGGCGCGCACCAGCAGATCGAGGGCATCCACCACCTTGGTCTGTTCGGAATCAACCTTCGCCAGCAGGTAAAGAGTTTCGGGGGAATCGGGTTTCAGCTTCAGCGCGCGGTTCAAGACCAGTTCAGCTTTCTTGTATTCCGCGCTCTGCAGGTAAACTTGTCCCAAGTTATACAAGATCTCAAAAGTTTCAGGTTGCAGGGCGCTGGCTTTTTCGAGTTCGAGCTGGGCTGTCGGATATTGCCTTGCGGCCGCCAGCAGTACACCTAGCGTGAAATGCAGCTGAACGTCGTCCTTCTTCTGGGCGGAAAGCTCCCGTGCCATCTTCAGACCTTCGGCCGTCCGTCCGGCTTGCAAGTAGGCGCGGATCAGGTTGAAGCGCGTAGCCATATCCGCGGGGTGCACCCGTTCAAAGTGGGAAATGGCCTCGACTGGCGAACGCCTGGCCATCAGGACCAGTCCGAGATTGTAGTTGGCCTCGCGGTTGGTGGGATCAAGACGCAAGACCTTGCCAAATTCTTTCTCCGCCAGATCGAATTGCTCCTGAGCGACGTATACGTTCCCAAGGTTGTTATGAGTCCGGCTGGAGTTGGGGTCGAGCTCCAGCGCATGTTGGAATGCATCCACGGCGCCGGCGTAGTCTTTTTCGCTGCTGTTGACGATTCCCAGCAAGTTGTAACCCTCCACGCTGGAGGGATTCAGTCTGAGCTGTTCTTCGATTTTCTGCTTGGCTTCAGCGACGGACCCCTGACGCAGCAGGGTCTCGGCTTCCAGGAAAGGTGACGTCGCCTTCGATGCTGGATGGGGGTTGCTCCGGGCGGGGGCGGATTGCTGGGCGGCAGATCCGCCGGCAAAGGTGAAAATGGCGGCCAGCGCGATGATTCGGAGCAGTCCGGATCCGGGCACCGCGTTCCTGACTGACTGCTGAAATGAGGCGCCGATGACCATCTCCCGGTAGATCTCCGCGGGCACTTTGACTACAGGTCCCAAAGGCTCAATGTAGCATCTCCAGCGCCTGCTGGGCCATCTTGTGCTGCGGTTGTTGGCGCAGCAGCGCGAGCAATACCTCTCGGGCCTTTTCCTTGTCGTTCAGAATGACGTAAAGGCGGGCCAGATTGAGATAGGCCTGGTCGAAATTCGGGGCCACCCGAATACAAGTCTTGAATTGTTGCTCCGCATCCGGATAGCGCTGTTCACGCACAAAAAAGACTCCCAGATTGTTGAGCGCGTCGGGGTAGTCCGGGCGCAGACTCACGGCCCTTTCGAGATACTGCAGGGCGCTCCGCGGCTGGTCTTGCTGGGCGTAGAGCATTCCGAGGTTGTAGTTGACCTCGGGATCGTCAGGTTCAATATCGTGGGCGCGATTGAGAAGCTTTTCCGCCTCGGCAAAGTTCCCTTGCCTGCGGTAAAGGTTCCCGAGGTTCAGAAGGGCGATGGTGTAAGTCGGCCGCTGTTGCAACGACTGCTCGAAGTTGTGAACGGCCTCGGCCGGCTGGCTTTCATGGGCGGCGACCATTCCGAGATTATTCCAGGCTTCCGGATAGGCTGGACGCAGCTTTACCGCCTGCTCGAGATATTCGCGTGCGTCGTGGAATGCGTTTCTGCGAAGGTACAGGGTTCCCAGGTTGTAATAGGCTTCGGGACTGTCGGGCTTGGCGGCAATGACCTGCTTGAAGGACGCTTCGGCCTGCTCCAGATAGCCGTGCTGGAAGAAAGACACTCCGTAAGTAAAGTCGTTGCGTTGAAACGTGCCCTGGAAGAGGGTACCGGCGAAGGGCAGCGCCCTCCGCACGCGGTCGGCTGGATTATTCGGGACCGATTTCACGTCTTCCAGCAACCGTTCCGGTTTCACCGGCCCCTGGTACACCTTGACGATCATGCCTTCCTTATTAAGGAGGAACGACGCGGGCAGGGGGATGTCACGGCGGCGGTCGAACAGGTAGCGATAAACAATGTTGCAGACGCCGGCTATGTCGGGCGTGGCGAGCAGGGTGGGGAAGAAGACGCCCGCCTGGGCAGCAAAGGCTCGAACCGCCTGCACATCGCGGGGATCATCTACGTTGATGCCAAGGATGCGAAGGCCGCTGGAGGAAAGCGAGGACTGGGACTGGCGTAGAAGCCGCATCTGTTCTCCGCAGGCGGGCGAAGCGGTGGACCAGAAGTTCAGCAGCACGAAGGCGCCACGGAACGATTGCAGTCCCCATGACTTCTCCTCCAGGTCAGACAAGGAGAAGTCCGGCGCCTTCACAGGCTCGATGAGCCAGGACTCGACCGATGATGGCAACGGCTCCAGTTTTTGGGCTTCGCCGGGGCGCGCATAAGAAGGAGAAGACACGGCAAAGGGTTTCGCCAGAAAGTCATTCGAGCCTTCCTGAATTTCGATGCGCTGGTTCACCGGCAAGTTCTCGAAGGTCTGGGTGAGGCCGCTAGGCCAACGAACGGTGGCGCGTACCGGATCCTCGACGTTACCCACTCCAAAGAAAAGCTCCTTGGTGTGCTGCGACAAAAAGCCGGAACCGGCCTGGAGGTATTTTGTCTGGCGATGTGCTCCCGCCTCGACCGTCACCGCACTGCCGATTGCATCGCGATTACTTTTTTGTCCGCGTAGGCGGAATGCGATCGCGGCGCCGATATCTTTCATCGCGTTGCGCAAGACGCGCAATTGAGGCGCGCCCCGGTTCTTGAGGATGACCTCCAATCGCCCATCCTGGTCCAGGTCGGCGAGGACAAACGATCGGCTGTCGTCCGGAAAGTCCAAACCCACCGCGCCGGACACGTCACTGAATTTTCCATCCCGATTATTGGCATAGAAAACATTGCGCTCAAGACCGGCCCATGAAGAGTCCGAGCGGACCAGTTCATTAATGGCATTCCATCCCTGTTCGTAGTGCGACGACGGGTTGGAAGTCTGCGGCGACTTGCCCACCACCTGGCGCCAGAAGAAACTGGAAAGATCGTGAGGATTGGGCCCGGAAATATACCCGTTGGCGATGTACAGGTCGGAGTAGCCATCGTGGTCAAAATCCCACGCGTCGGAGGACCAGGCCCAGCGGCCCATTTCAACTCCCGCCGGGCCGCTTATGTTTTGAAATTTTCCGTCCCCCTGATTCCGATACAGGGAATTGCCGCGCGCGTGTCTGCGATAAAGGGCGCGGATATTCTCCGGATCTTCTTCGTGGAAGATCTTCTGCTCTGAAACCCGCTGGCCGGCGGCGGACCACATGTTGGCCACGTAGATGTCCTGGTTTCCGTCGTTGTCGAAATCGAACCAGCAGGCGCTCATGCCGGCGCCGGCGTCCTCAGCCCCCGCTTCGGAGGAGACCGCGGCAAATGTTCCATCGCCCTGGTTGCGATAGAGATTACCGCGCCCAAAGTCGTTGGCCACGTAAAGGTCGGGCGATCCGTCAGCATTGAGATCACCCCAGGCGCAGGCGAAGCTGTAGCGATCGTTCTCCACGTTGAGTCCGGCGCTTTGGGTTCGGTCGACGAACGTTGCATTGCCTTCGTTGTGCAGCAGGAAATTCGGAGGCCCATTGCGTGCGTCGAAGTAAGGGACGGGATAGTGGTACTGGTCCAGGCCGACGTAATAGCTGTAGAGGCAGAAATAAATGTCGAGACGCCCGTCGTGATCGTAATCGGCGATGGCAGCGTGGGTGAAGGTTCCCAGGGGAGGCCGGGCAAACTTGAAGGCCTCGGGCTTATGAGAGAACTTCCCATTTCCCTGATTCAGAAACAGCAGCGGGCCACCGCCGCAAACCACCAGCAGATCCTGCACTCCCTTGTTTTCGAAATCGGCGAACAGGGCGCAGGATGTGTCATCGAGCACGCCCATTCCCGATTGCTCAGTCACGTCCTCGAAAGTTCCATCGCCACGGTTGCGATAGAGGCGATTGGGCAGGCCGGCGGGCTGGCACACATAGAGGTCATCGAGTCCGTCGTTGTCGATATCTCCCACGGCCAGGCCGTTGTTGCCGTACACGTCGATTCCACACGCTCCGTCCAGGACCGTGCGCCAGTGATCGACGCCGCGAAGCATCTGATTCTTGTACGACGCAGTCTGGCCCAGGGCCTGGGAAGTGACGTCAATGAAGATTGACTCGCGGGCGCGAGTAAGAGTTTCTTCTGTCGCCTGCCAGCGCCGGGCGCGCCAGCCGTGGGTTTCATCGCGCGACCAGCGAGTCAGCCAATGTCCCACGCGCTGCTCGCGTCCCTGTTTTTTCCCGGCACCAACCAGGTCGTAGCGAATGTCGATATCGAACACCTGCGACGAATCCGCAGTTTGCTCGATCCCCACGATTTCGAATTCAGCCGTCTCCACGCGTGACAGTGGGGCCAGATAATTTTCCATCTCGCGGAGAAATCGCTCGCGGCCCGATATCGCGTCTTTCGCAAAACGTCTTCGAAAGACCTCGATTCCGCGGTCCGCACGCAGGGTGATTTCCCCAGTTGGAAGCAGCGGAGCGGCTTCGATCGAAGCGTCGAGAAAATTCGTCAGGGCGGCGAGCGCGGGGGGATGCGTCTTGAGGCGCCTGCTCCATTCGTCAAGCAAGGGCAGGATCTCAAACGCGTACTTCTCGGTGAGATACTCGTCCGCGCCGGGAACAACTCGCAGCAGAACATCATCCAGCGGAGACTTCGCGGGATAGTGGGGAGTCAGCCGGAAATCAGCAAAGGGGAATGAAGAGGTACGGTCCCGGGGAGTTTGCGAGTGCAAACGGCGGGATGGCGATCCCTGCAGGGGCGCCGGAAGAAGCAGCACAGGCACCCACCGCATTCCCCTTAAAAAGGTTCGACGTGAAAACAAGGTGGTTTTCGTCTTTGTGACACGACATCCTCAGGTGCGCGTTGTCGTGATGGCCTGCTGAAGGGCATGTTAGCACTCGGGGTGAAGTTAATCCAAACCGCCAGGTGGCTGATCCCGGAACTCCGACAAGTCGCCGCCAGGCGGCAGTCGGCGCAGATCGTCCTCGAAACGAGGAAGCTCAGTCACCTGGCTTGGGGCGACAGAGCTTGTAAAAACGGCCCACATATTTTACGTAGTCCCTGGTTTCATGCAGTGGAGGCACTCCATGATTGCGGTGGTGAATGGGTCTCACTTGGGTGGGCCAGGGTTCGCTGACGGCCGGGGACCGGGAGCGCCGGCAAACGTTTGCTAATAGTGCAAAGGTACTAGTTTTATTCTTGACAAGCTCTCCAAACCTGTTCTAAGGTGGTCCCGGTTTCGCTAATGTACACGTTTACATGCTGCGCCTGCGAAACCCGGTTCGCCCGTTTCCGGCCCTGGGAAGGTACCAAACAAAGAGTTTAAGAGGAGAATCCCGACCATGAGAGCCCATCAATTTCCTCTGCGCTGGTTCAGTTCGCTTTGCTGGATCGCGCTTGCCTGTACCTGCTTCCTGCTGACTGCCGCGCAACCGGGATTGTCCCAGGTGGACCAGGGCGCCGTCACTGGTTTGATTACGGATTCTACCGGTGCGGTTGTGGCTAACGCGCAGGTGACTCTGACAAACCTGGATAACGGTTTGGTGCTGCAAGCCACCAGCAACAGCAGCGGCGAATATACCTTCTCGCCGGTCAGGATCGGAAACTACAGTATTTCATCTACCGCCAAAGGCTTCGCCACCACGACCCAGAAGGATCTGAAAGTCAACGTGCAGCAGCGCCTGTTGGTGAACCTGCAGCTGAAACTGGGTTCCACCAGCGAAAGGATTGAAGTGAGCGCGGCGGCCCCGTTGATGCAGACGGAGGACGCTTCGGTTGGGCAGGTGGTCGACAGCCACACCATCAACAACATGGCGCTGAACGGCCGGAATTTCACCTTCCTGGCGCAACTCGCCGCCGGCGTGAACTCTCCCCAGGCGGACACTCGCGGTAACGCGGCCACCGGCGCTTTCGCGGCCAACGGTAACCGTCCGGCGCAGAACAACTACATGCTGGATGGTATCGACAACAATTCCGACACCGTGGACTTTCTGAACGGAACCAACTATGTGGTGCTTCCTCCGTTGGAAGCGATCCAGGAGTTCAAGGTGCAGACCTCCGGCTTCAGTGCGGAGTTCGGCCGCTCCGGCGCCGCCGTGCTCAACGCCACCATCAAGTCGGGCACCAACAGCTTCCACGGCGCGGCCTGGGAGTATTTCCGCAACGACAAGCTTGATGCGGCAGACTGGTTTGAAAATTTCCACAACGTGCCCAAAGGCGAACTTCGCCAGAACCAGTTCGGCGTCTCCGGCGGCGGACCGATAATCAAGAACAAGGTCTTCATCTTCGGCGACTACGAAGGACTGCGCCGCCTGCAGGGCACCATTCTGAGCGGCTCCGTTCCAACCGTGCTGGAGCGAAACGGTGTTAACGGCTTGGGCGCTGACCCCACGCTGGCAGATTTCTCGGATTTGATCACCGGTCAAAACGGTAGTCTCGAAACTGACGCGTTAGGCCGGACCGTCCCCATTGGAACGATTCTGGATCCTGCCACTACCCGGCCGGTCACGAGCGGCGTGGTCGATCCGATTTCAGGCCGGGTCGCGACCAGCACAGGGTATGCCCGAGACCCCATCAACACCACCTGCGCGCCCAGTACCGCAGCCTATACGCTCGCTGCCTGCGGACTGAATCAAATACCGGTCGGCCGACTGGATCAGAACGCCATTAAGCTGTTTAATCTCTATCCCTTGCCAACCAACAACGGCACTCTCTTTTCTAATTACGGGAACTCTCCGAAGTTGAGTGAGCGCCGCAACTCGTTTGATACCCGGCTGGACGTCAACTTCAGCGAAAAGAACCAGTTGTTCTATCGCTTCAGCTATGTGGACGACCCCCAGTTCATTCCCGGAATTTTCGGTGGCATAGCGGACGGCGGTGGTTTCCAACAGGGCACGCAGACCGCGCTGGCGCAACAGAGCGCATTGGCCTACACCCACGTATTCTCGCCAACTATGGTGAACGTGGCCCGCGCCGGTCTCAACTATTTGCACACTACCCGCATTTCACCCTCCGCCAATGATCTCAGCAACATCCCCGCACAGTTCGGCATCGCGGGCATTCCGCAGGAGCAGGAGAATGGCGGACTTCCTGCTTTCGGAATCAATGGGCTCTCCACTCTGGGCAGTAACGCGTTCCTGCCCTCCGACGAAGTCACTTCTACTTTCCAGGTGAGCGACGATTTCACCAAGATTTACGGCAAGCACACGTTCAAGATGGGGTTTGAGTGGCAGCACGTGAAGTTCTCGACCCTGCAGCCACCGTGGTCCCGCGGCGAATTCGATTACGGCAGCGTCTATACGGATGTTCCCAACGTGCGTAACGGCAATACCGGACGCGCCCAGTTCCTGCTTTCTCCCACTGCCACCACGGTAGCGGGTGGAATTGATGACGTTGGGGGTGCCTCGACGGGTGCAGGCAATAACAGTTTGTACGTCTCCAACATTTCTCTAACCGACAACGGCAAGAATTACTACGGCAGCTACTTCAACGATGATTGGAAGGTCACTCCCAAGCTGACCGTAAACCTGGGATTGCGCTGGGACTTCTTCGGTCTGGTGTTTGAGCACCACGGGGCCCAGGCCAATTTCGTTCCGGGCGGGCCTCCGACTGGCGGTGCGTTGTACTTGCTCCCGGCTGGTACTAACCCTGCGACCTTCTCCTCGGGTTGCCCAACGTGCTTCACCGACTTGCTGGCCCAGGACAACATAACGGCGGTGATCGGGAACAAGTACGGTAAAGGACTGGGGAAATCGCAAAAATTTAATTTTGCACCCCGGGTCGGCTTCGCCTACCAGGTCAGCCCCAAACTGGTCGCTCGCGGCGGGTTTGGCCTCTTTTACAACGGGTTTGAGAACCGTGGGTTTTCACCGAACCTGGGAGAAAACTACCCCTTCCAGTTCAAT
Organism: Terriglobales bacterium; assembly: GCA_050745885.1. Taxonomy (GTDB): domain Bacteria; phylum Acidobacteriota; class Terriglobia; order Terriglobales; family Acidobacteriaceae; genus JAIQFF01. The sequence goes on along the minus strand of JBOGLD010000101.1, from coordinate 2,911 downwards.
TTCCAATACTCCGCGCCGGACGACGGTCATTCCATCTCGTTCCCCGGGTGCGCACCCGCAGCCACCTTCGAAGTTGGCTTCTCGTGCACTCCACTGGATCCAACTTTGGTCAATGCCAGCGGCTTGGCGCTGCGTGGCATCCAGTTCGACTATCAGACTCCCTACTCCATGAGCGGCAACCTCACGCTCCAATATCAGGTAACGCCTTCGCTGACCTTGCAGGCTGGCTACGTGACCTCGCTGGCGCGGCATTTGGAATCGTTCCCCGGCTCCAACCGCCCCACTCAGGTTCTCCCAGTGGACGCAAACCTGGCCACTCTTCCCGCTTCGCAAGGCGGCTTGCCCTTCCCTGATTTCGGGCAGAATGCCAGCTACGCTATCACCAGCGGAAACAGCTTCTATCATTCCCTCCAGACCAAGGCGGAAAAGCAATTCGCCGGTGGGCTGAGTTTCCTGGCCACCTACACCTGGTCGCAGGCGCGCACCGATGCCGGCGATCTGCTCAATGGCGGGAGCACGGCCGGTTTCCGGGCTCCGGACGTTCCCGGCGCCGGAATTGCGTACGATTACGGCCTGGCTTCTTTCGATATTCGCAACGTAGTGCACCTGAGCGGCAGTTACGAGTTGCCCTTCGGTCATAACAAGCGCTTCATGGCGAGTGGGGGCAGAGCTGCGGATATGTTGCTCGGGGGGTGGAGCGTGAGTTGGGGCGCCGTCCTACAGGGCGGACAACCGATCACTCTCAGCTGTCCTTCTAACACCGGCAACGGCACGGGGTGCTACGACATCGTGGTTCCCGGCCAGGACGTGATGAGAGGGATGCACATCGACTCCAACGGACAGCCGAGTTTCCTGGGGAACCCGGCTGCGTTCACCCAGCCGTGCGTGTGGCGATCCACCGGACCCGATCCCACTTCGGTTCCAGGATGCATTCCGATTAACGGCGGCTTAGGCCTGTTGGGTGGCTCTCCCACCCAGATTGCCGGACCGCCCTTTAAGCGGCTGGATTTCTCCACCTTCAAGGAATTCAAGCTCGGCGAACGCTTCAACTTGCAGTTCCGAGCTGAGTTCTTCAATATTCTCAACCACCCGAACTTCAACGCTCCCAACTTCGGCGGCAACGGAGTTATCTCGGTTTCGGGTTCGGGCAACTTCACCAGCGCGAATTTTGGCGAAGTGGGTTCCACTCGCGATGCTCCCTATGATCCGAGGCAGATCCAGTTTGCTTTGAAATTGCGGTTCTAAGTCAAAGAGGCAGTCGCGGGCGGAAGGCACTGGGAAGAATGCCTTCCGCCCGTCATAACGATGTGTCAGACTCTCCCACCCGCTCTGGTGCGGTGTTAGCATGGGAAGACCGTGATCATCCGGCAACGGTCGCTGTGGTTCATTTCTCTCGTTCCCCTACTCCTGTTGGCGTGGGCTCCGCCCGTGATAGCTACCGATGCCCAGAACGAGCGCCTGGACCGTGAGTTCAAGGCTGCGGTCGCGCAATATGACTCGGGCCATTTCCCCGAAGCCGCCCAACGGCTGGAGATCCTGGTGCGCGAGGTTCCCGCAAGCTTCGAGATCCATGAGCTCCTGGGACTGGTCTATTCCGCGCAATCGCAAGACGCGAAAGCCAGCCCGCACCTTCAGGATGCAGTACGCCTGAAACCGGGTTCCGCCTCCGCCAGAACCAACCTGGCGGCCAACCTGATGCGCTTGGGAAAGGTGGAACTGGCGGGCGTGGAATTCAGGAAGGCGGTTGAGCTCGATCCGCGAAACTTCGACACGAACCACAACCTGGGTGAGTTCTACGTGCATTCTGGAAAAGTCGCCGAGGCAGCACGTTATCTCGGTCAGGCTCAGAAAATTGATCCGTCTTCCTACGATAACGGCTACGATTTGTCCCTGGCTTACGTTCTGACCGGGCGGCTGACGGATGCCCGGCCATTGGTGCAGGATCTGTTGAAAAAAAAGAACACAGCGGAATTGCACAATCTGCTGGCCGAGATTGAGGAGAAGGACGGGAAATTCGTGGCTGCGGCCAACGAATACGAAACCGCGGCCCACATGGATCCGAGCGAGAGCAACCTGTTCGACTGGGGCAGCGAACTTCTGATTCATCGCACACTTGGCCCGGCCATTGAAGTTTTCCAGCAAGCCGCTGAGCGTTATCCCAAGTCGCCGCGGCTGGTCATCGGTCTGGGCATGGCTTTGTACTCGCGGGGCAATTACGACGAGGCGGTGAAGGCCCTGCTCCACGGGGCCGACCTCGATCCCTCCGACCCCAGCTGCTACCTCTTTCTGTCCAAGGCCTACGACAGTTCGCCGGGGCAGGCGGAAGAGGTCATCCAGCGCTTCCGCCGCTTCGCCGAGCTGCAGCCGCAAAATGCCCGCGCGCTCTATTATTATGCGATGAGCCTATGGAAGGGTAAGCGGGCGCAAGACCCAGACTTGGATTTGCGGCAAATTGAAGGGCTGCTGAAGAAGTCGCTCGCTCTCGATGACAAGCTGGCGGAAGCTCACCTGCAGCTGGGGAACCTTTATTCCGACCAGAACATGTATGCCGAGTCTATTCCGGAGTATAAGCGGGCGCTCGAGCTCAGTCCGGAGCTGGCTGATGTTCACTACCGGCTAGGGCAGGCATACGTCCGCACCGGCGAAAAAGACCGCGCCCAGGAGCAGTTGCAGGTGTATCAGCAACTCCGGGCGCAGCACCTGGCTGAGGTCGATAAGCAGAGGGCCGACATTCGACAGTTCGTATATTCGGCTAAGGACGGGCCGTCCGCCAAGTGATGGCTTTAATGTAGGCGCGAGCGTCCTCGCTCGTGCTGGCTGCTGCACGAGCGGGACGCTCACGCCTACACAAAACTTAAATTCAGATCTGGACTGGTAATGCCATACCACTTTTCATCGCAAGCTGCGCGAG
>JBOGLD010000100.1:0-6348 GCA_050745885.1 Terriglobales bacterium | reverse complement strand
GTTGTAGACCGGCCGGCCGGTGGCCCGCTCCCACACGATGGTGGTCTCCCGCTGGTTGGTCACGCCGATGGCCGCGACCGCGCCGGCCCCCACCCCCGCCCGGTCCAGGACCTCGGCCATGGTCGCGCTCTGGCTGGACCAGATCTCCGCCGGATCGTGCTCCACCCATCCCGGCTGGGGATAGATCTGCTGGTGCTCCTTTTGCGCAGCCGCTACGGTCTTGCCGGCCGCGTCGTACACGCAGAAGCGGGTGCTGGTCGTGCCCTGATCGATTGCTCCGATGTAGTTGGCCACGGCGGCTATGGTAACGGAGGCTGGGTCAACCGGCAATGAAGGGCTTGGCCGGTGTGATCCCGCACATCAAGAGCATGGCCGGTGGTGATCCCGCACATCAACCGCATGGCCTGTGGTGATCCCGCACATCAACCGCATGGCCTGTGGTGATCCCGCACGAGCGAGGACGCTCGCGCCTACATTTCTAGTGGCGGGCGGAGAATTGGAAAGCTATATAGAACAGCTGAACGATGGTCAATCCGACAATCACATAGGTTGCAAATTCCATCCGTCGGCCGGACTCGCGCACGCTCTTCACCACTTCGGCCATGTCGGTGGTCGCCTGCACCAGTTTCTCGGTGAGCACGTCGAGATGGTCGGTGGCGCTACGCAGCTTGTCCAGCACCCTGGACGTATCCACCAGGGCCGTCGCCGAGCGCTCGCTATTCCGCAGATCAAGTTCGGTTTTGCAGGCAGCCCACCACGGACTTCCCGGCGGATTGTCGTACATCCGCTGCCGTATCTCCTCCGACGAGCGCGAGCGGAGAAGTTGCACCAGTGCCTGCACCGTGTCGCTGGTCTTGGGATCGAGAGTCGGGGTCGCCATAGTCGAATAAGAGACGTTTCATGATAGGACTCGTAGGTAACCTTGGACAGGTAACGGAAGACCATGCAGACATTGCTCAAGGGGCAAACAAAGGGCTTGGATGAGCGTCGTAACGCCGGAGATTGCACGAATCTTTTCCGCGTCTCATTTCGAGACTTCAGCGCCACTCTTCAGCCATTTACCGAGCTACTAAGCCGTTCTTTCCAACTCCGCCCGGTCCCACTCTGCCAGGTTGGCAGCGGCTTCGTAGGTGCTTTGCAGAAATTCCAGCAGGGCCGATCGGGGTGAAGGGTTCAGGCGAACGTCGTCGTACATCAGGAGGAATTCTTTCATCTGCGGATGATAGAAAGCCTTGCCGGGACCGATCACGCTCTGGCCGCAACCGGCCGGTTCCGGGGCGGCATAAACGTAGAACGCCGCCCCCTTGATTTCACCCCCGCCCGGCCAGAATCCGGCGCTGATCACTTCGTGCGAGTAAGCCTCACGTGTGATCAGGTCGGCTCCCTCACGCTCGGGGGCGCGCCGCCCGGAAAAACGTGTGACCGCCAGATCGAAACTTCCCCAAAAGAAATGGACCGGACTGTTCTTGCCAATGAAGCGCGAACGGAATTCCTGGAAGATGCTGTCCACCACCAGCAGGATGCGCCAGAACCGGGTGACGTATTCGCGATCGTAGGACGCATGCTGGGTATCAAGATCGAAACGGATCGGGTCGGGAATTTCGACGGGCATGGGCCAGATTTTTGCCTCGATGCCAAGCGCCGCCAGCGCTGCCATGAACTCCTGATAGAAATCAGCCACCGAGCGCGGCGCCAGTGCAATGGTCTTACTCGGTCCTTGGCTGGTCTGGACAACCAGGTTGTGATGCAGAAAATCGAATTCCACTTCGAAGATACCGTCGCGGTATGGAATCGCGGACGTAGTGAGCCCGCGCGCGCTGATGTAGAGCGGCACTTCCCACCAATGATTGATCAGCGGGCTCTGGGCCAGGCGGACCTTGCCCACGATCTGGGTCCACATATGAAGCGTGGAGTAAGTATCCTGCCAGGCCTCAAGCGGCAAAGCGGGCCAGGCCTCCGGCCTCGCGGTGAAATCGTCGTGGCTTACAATTACCGTCCCCTGCCTGCCATCTTTCGCCAATACCACAGCCCACCTCCTCAACCAGGGTACTCCGCACTCTATTTTGCCGGCAATGGCGGCTGTGCAGCCTGACCGGCGCTGGCCTGAATCAACTTTCCCACCGCTGGGGTCACCATGATCAGGAGTTGGGACTGCGGCTTCCCGGCCTGCTCGACCATCGCGATTTGCCCGGTCACCCACGCAGGCGGGGCTGGTTCTCCGCGATCAAGATAGTCGAGGGCGGCCAGACCGGCGGCCCCGAGCGCCGAAAGGCTTTGTGACAGGGGCGTAACCTCCTTCAGCAGAAGAGATTTTGCAAAGTCGGGCTGGAGGTCAATCTGGTTGTCGCGCCAGTGGCTGAGTAAGTCCCTGACCCGGGCTTCCGTACCCGGTCTGGCAGAACCTGCAAGCAGGCCGTCCACGGCCTCGGCAAACTGCCGCGCGGTCGAGCTTTCGGGACGGACCGCGTCCACCATTCGATTCAGTGGCGAAGCGCTGGTCGCTGGCGCCGGCGCGGTCTCTTCCCGGGTATAGTCCTTCACCGGTTCGACGACGTCGGCCAGCACTTTGAGGGCGGCGATATCATCGGTCCCGGCAATGCGGCGGAGCATCGGAACGTAACTGGAATTGTGGGTCAAGCCCAGACCGTCCAGCCAGACGCTCACTGCCGCCAGGCGCTGGTACATCGAGTCCACATCGCGCACCTCCTGCGGCGACCACAATCTCTCGGCGATCGCGGCGGTCCGTGGCCAAATGCGGGAGTCGATATTTTCCGGCGAAACATACTCCGACCACATGCAAGCCTCGCCGCCCAGAATGCGCTTCTGTTCCTCTGGAGTCAGGTTGGCCGCGGCCCCGCTCAGCGGTTCGGTCGCGTAATGCCGTTCCGCCGGCCACATCAGGTCAACGTAATAACCGGACGACAGCAGGCTCCGGTAGCCCTGCTTGGCCGCCTGGGCCAGGGAGTCGGGCCCGCGCCACGACTGAATCACGATGGTCTTGGGCAAATCGGGGCGAAGAATTTCATCCCAACCCAGCATTGTCTTTCCGTGTTTGGCTACGATCTTCTGTACGCGCTGGTTGAAGTAGGCTTGCAGATCGCTGTTGTCCTTCATTCCATGGGCGCGCATGAACGCCTGGATTTTTGGATTCGCGTCCCACTCCTTGCCGTTTACTTCATCGCCCCCAATATGAAAAAACTGGTCGGGGAAAAGGCCGGCCATCTCGCCGATAAACTTGTCGAGAAACTTGTAGGTCTCTTCCTTGGTGGGATCCATGGCGGGATCGAAAACGCCCCACTGGCGCTCAATCTGGTACGGTCCCGGCCCGCTGGCCAGTTCCGGATAGCCGACAAACCAGGCGGTCGAGTGCCCGGGCATATCGAATTCCGGGACTACGCGAATGCCGCGCTCGCGGGCGTACGCAATCAGGTCACGGACTTCATTCTGGGTGTAGTAAAGACCATCCGAACCCATTTCCTGCAGCTTGGGGAACTTTTTGCTTTCCACCCGGAAGCCCTGGTTTTCCGACAGATGCCAGTGAAATACATCCAGCTTCACGGCCGCCATGCCGTCCAGGTTTCGCTTGAGAACATCGAGCGGGATAAAGTGGCGGCCTACGTCAATCATCAGTCCGCGCCAGGGAAAGCGTGGGCTGTCTTCAATGGAAACTGCCGGCACGGCAAAACCCGTGATCGAGGTCCGCACCAGTTGCAGAAAGGTTTCGAGTCCGCGCATGATGCCGAGCGTGGTCGGCGCGGTGAGTCGGGCGCCGGAATTGCTGATATCGAGCTGGTACGATTCGTCTTCGCCCAATTCCTGCACCGGCCTGGTTCCAGAAGCGGCCTGAACGACCAGGGTGGCGCCGGCGGAATCGGTGACCTTCATGTCGATGGGAGGCATCCCGGTTTGCTGGCGAAGGTGGCCGAGGAAAATCTCGACCGCACGGTCCAGCCGGGCCTCGTGATGACCGGCGATCGAAACGGAAAAGTTCGTATCGATCAGGAGCTGACCAGCGCCCATCTGCACTTTGGCCGGCACAGGCATCAGATTCAGAGACTGCGCCTCAGCCACGGAAGTGGATACGACGCATAACATCACAGCCAGAAAAGTCCGCACTATTCGTTCTCCGGTGATTTGTACGCCGATAAATTACGGGAATGTCACGAAGTGGGTAGCATAGTAGAGGCGAGTGCGGTCTGCAAATCGCGGAGGAACACGAAAGGCCACGAAGGTAGTGTAATGGTTTTCAGTTGTGAGCGTTCAGGATGCGTGCAGCGTGCCGGTCGTTTGCGTCCCAGGAGGGGCGCCTGAGTAGCCCAAGCGTTTCAACGCCGGGTAGACTAATGATCGAAGAGCGGGCATGGTCGGAGAGAGAAGGGTGGTGCGCCATGAAGATGACTTCTGACAAAAGAGCAATCGACAAGATTTTCCGCCGTCGCGATCGATACGACATTCCGGACTGGCAGCGGGGCCCAGTGTGGAATCGAGAGAAAAAGCAGCGGCTGATCGACTCGATCTTGCGCGGCTGGAAACTTCCGAAGTTCTATTTCATCGAGCAAGCCGATGAAAACTATCTCGTCGAAGACGGACAGCAACGCCTCATCGCGATCTGGGAGTTCTTCTCGAATGAGCTTCCACTGACTCCGGAGTCCGCCGACAAATTCGGCGGCAAGCTCTATCGAGATCTCCCGCGCAAGTTCGCTGATGCTTACGACGACTTCGAGATCCATTTTGACGTTATTACGGAAGCGACCGACGCCGAGCTCAAGGACTTCTTCCAGCGGCTGCAAGAGGGCATGCCGCTGACGAGCCCTGAAAAATTGAATGCTGTCGAGAGCAAGCTCACCGATTTCTGCCGGACGACTGCGAAGCACGAATTTTTCAAGGAAACCGTTGCGATCCCGAATACCCGCTACGCGCACTTCGACATCCTCACCAAAGTTGCTGCAATCGAAGTCGAGGGACTCAACGTAAACTTGCGGCTCGATGACATTCGGAGGGTTTTTGAAGGACAGAGCTCCTTCGCGTCCACATCCGCCGGCGGAAAGAGGATTAAGTCAGCTCTGGATTTTTTGAATGTTGCATTCAAAGACAGCGGATCTTCACTCAGGACCCGAACGATCGTGCAGTCACTGATAACGCTGGCGTGCAAAATCGTTGCTACGGGACGATCGGAAGGACGCGAAGCCGAACTCCGCAAATTCTTCGAAACCTTTCTGGCCGAGCTTGCCGAGCAGGTCGAGATGGGGCAGAGCGCGACGGACAGCGACTACGTCACGTTTCAGCGTTCCGTGAGCGCGAATGTGAAGGGCGGAGCGAAGACGCGGCAAGAGATTCTGCTGCGCAAGCTCTTCCGGATCGCTCCCAAACTGGCCGATATTTTCGATCCGTCAGTAATCGCTGAGAGCGGAGTCTCCGGCCGCGTTACAGAGCTCGGCAAGTCAGTGAGCGAGCTCGTCGGGCAAATCAACGGCGTTTACGCAGCTAAACACGGCGAGGACCTATTCAAGTCGACGAATAAAACAACTCAGGCTTTTCTCCGGATCCACAAAGCGGCGAAAGATCGGAACAGCTATAAGAGCTTCATCGACGATTTGTACTTTCTCTTTCGTGAGTCCGTCGGCAAGCGGCTCGATGGCGTAGCCTGGCCTACGTCTTTTGCCCACGTGAATGAGTTGCGGACAGATCTAAGGCACGACGTGGATCACGGCGATGCCAGGAAGGTGCGAGCGAAGCGACGCAAAGCGGGAAGCACGTTCACGTTCTACGGGGGATCTGGAACCCCGGACACGATCGAGCCCGTGAAGTTCCCGCTCGTCCAGGCAAACATTCTCAGCGCAATTGAGGGTGATCTGCGAGCTCTGCTGTTAAAAGACTTTTGATCGCCCGAGGAGATCGAGCTGCGGCAAGAGCAAAAGCGTGGTCAGAATCATTCCCGTCCCTGAGGGACGGTTGAAATGATAGCTGCGGCACCGGGAGGTTCTTTTCAAGCGGGCCGGAGGACGGTCTAGCCTTCGGCCACCATTTCGCTATAGCAGCCCAGGGCCACGCCCCAGAGGCAGGGTTCAGAAGCCAGCCTCTGCAAGCCGAGCTCGCCGGCGCTGCAGCTGCCCTGCGTCCCTGTCCAAACCACGCGGAACTGCGCTTTTTCTCCGTCCAGTTGCACTTCCAGGATTTCGCCCGGCTTGATCTGGCGACGCATCCCGTGGACCACCGCGCCCGTGCTGCTCAGGTTCTTGACGCTGGCCAGTTGCATGAAGGGCAGGTCATGGGCGTCGACACCCCAGATTCTTACCGGCAAACTTGCGGTGACGCGTGGATTGCGGCGACGATCCATCCCGTGCTCCT
>JBOGLD010000099.1:0-3134 GCA_050745885.1 Terriglobales bacterium | reverse complement strand
CTTGACCAAGGAGAAATCGGTATTCACAAACCGTGGCCCATAGATTGGGGCACGGTTTGCGTCTCCCAGCTCACCCGGGGCAGCGTGCACGAAGGCGCAGGGGTTGAACCAATTGGTCAACGTGTGCACTTGTGAGGGTGCGTTACAGGTTGGATTGGCGGCCACCGGTCCGGGCTTGTTGGGGTCACCGACCTGATCGGGGCGGTTCAAACCGTTTCCGTTCCAGGAGAAGGCCACCCCCGACACACCGGGATCACCGGGAGTGCCCCCATTGGCGCTATCCACCACAAAGAGCGGGAACCCGGACGTCGCTTTCTCAATCACGTCCACCTCCCAGTTCCCGAGGATAGCGTTGGCTGCTCCATTCCAGTCGCTGCCGTACGCCTTGCCCTTGCCGAAGGGCAGGTCATAAGTCACGCTGGCCGTAAATTGATGATTGAGGTTCAGTACGGAAAGCCCCCAATCCAATTTTTGATATCCCGGCAAGGGGAAGTAGGTTGCGCCCGGGAAGGTACCCAGACCATCGGCAAAGCCAGAGTCAAATGTCCGCGAATAGGTGTACCCCAGGAGGGCATAAATTCCATGTCGCGCGCTCTTGGTTTCGGCCTTGATTTGGAAAGAATCGTAGTGGGCTTTGCCGATATCGTTGTTGTTGTTGATGGTGAGTGGAAACAGGAATGTCGGCGACCCCCACTTCGGGCCGAAAGCAGCTCCACCGGGACCGCAGCCCCGCGTGTATCCGGCGACAACGCCGCAGGCCGACGGCGAGCCCACATTCAGGTTCAACTGGCCGACCAAAATATGAGAACTGCGTGAACCTGCGTAGCCGGCCGTCAGCACAACATTGCCAGGCAGTTGATGCTCGATGTTCACGTTGAACTGTTGCACCCGGCCCTGTTTGTAATCAAGATTCTGCGACTGCACCGCTCCCGGGAAATCCGAGGGACTCATAGGCGCGGTGATGGGTTGGAGGTTTTGTTGCAGGAATAAGCGCTCGGTGCCGCAATTGAGCGTTGTATTGCCGAACGGACAAGGGCCAAAAAAGTTATCCGATTCTGCGAAGTAAGGCGGATTTTCCCACAGTCCTTGCCCCCCTTGATTCCAGGACGAATCATGGAAGATGGCATATCCGCCACGGACGGCTGTGGTCTGACTGCCAAATGGCTTCCAGGCCACTCCGATGCGCGGTTCGAGAGCGGTCTTGTCCAACTTGACCCCAACGCGGCCGTCGGAGTGGACACATATGGTGCAACCGGCGATCAGGGAAGCGGGTCCGGCGACGTAAAACTTGCCGGTGTCAAAATCGAAGTTCGCCTGGCGATTTTGCGCCTCGGTGATTGGGGTCACGAGAGCCCAGGCCAGTCCAAGATTCACGGTCAGGTCGTTGGTGACCCGCCAATCGTCCTGGACGTAGGGTCGAAACATCTTCCAGCGGCGACCGGTGGTGGCGCCGTTGAAGGTCTGGTCATGGATACCGCCGCCCAACTGTCCCAAAAGCAGGTCCGCGGCAGCGTCATTGGTGAGCCCAAAGTTAATGAAGAAGCCATCCTGGAAGGCGTTGGTGAGCACATTCATCTGCTGGATACGAACCTGACCGCCGATGCGGATATTGTGTTTGCCGCGAATCATGTCGAGCGAATCGGCGATGGAGAAAACGTTGGTGCCGCCCTGGAACGGTGCGAAACCACGATCACCCAAGGCCCAGTAGTTATTCATCAGGGTCGAACTGAGACCACAGCTTACGCAATCTGTCGTCGACTGGGACAAGCCCGGTGGCGCACCCGCGCACTTACTATTCAGGTTCGCACCCAGGATGCCGATGTTGGCCGATTCGCAGGTGCCGTCGCCAAACGAACTGATGTGATTGAAAATCCGGTTGAAGCCCGCACTGAATTGATTGATGGTGCGGTCGGAAAGAACGTGGTTTTCGGATATGGCGAGATTACGCCCGTGATTGGTAATGTCCTGCGAGCTGCCAAAGGCGTTGGCTTCGGCAAAACCCGGCGACCCGCCAGGAACGAAGGATGTGGCCTGGTCATAACTGAAGCGCGCGAATATGGAATCTTTGGTGGAAAAATTGTGATCCACGCGCACATCGAACTCGTTTTCGTCCAGGCTCCGAACCGGCACGTTGGAATAGTTGGTAAGAATGGACGTATTGATCAGATTGCTCTGGGGATACAAGTTGATCATGGCCTGGCCCACCGGGTTGATCAGGCCCGCCGGAATCTTGTTGCAGTCCGTGGCTCCGCCGGTCTGGGATCCGTCGGGATTGGGCGCAATGGGGTTTCCCGCGCCGTCGCAGCGGAAAGGCGTAAAGGTGTAGGGACTGACCAGATCGGGGAAGACAAATCCGTTGTACGACGTGACCCCGCGCGTTCCACCCAGGGGATCCTCAGTGAAGTCGCCCGTCATCATGGCAGGAGTTGGAATCAGACCGCTGAACGGAATGCCGTGGCGCTGCCGCTTGCCCTGATAGTCCGCGAAAAAGAATGTCTTGTCCTTCTTGATGGGGCCGCCCAGCGCCGCGCCGAACTGGTTCAGATTGAATTGCTCCTTGGAGGAGGCGAAATAACTTTGCGCATCGAGCGAAGTGTTACGGAAGAACTCGAAGACAGAGCCGTGTAGCTGATTTGTGCCCGATTTGGTTGTAACCAGCACGGTCGGACCGGCGCGGGTGCCGTATTCGGCAGAATAGTTGTAGGTGAGAACCTTAAATTCCTGGATGGCATCAATCGAAGGCAAGATGGCGATGCCGCCGGCCGTCAATTCGTTGTTGTCATTGCCATCCAAGAGCCAGTCGGTGCTCTGGGCTCGTGACCCGCCGACGGACAAGGAATAGATCCCGCGAGCCGCTACTTCACTGCTGGCGCCTGAAGTAAAGAAACTATTGGGGTTCGTTTCCTGGGTGGTACCTGGGGTAAGGGTTGCCAGCTGGACGAAGTCGCGGCCGTTCAAAGGCAGATCCGCGACCTGTTGGGCAGTAATGACCTGGCCCAGGGTCGGATTCGAGGTTTGAACCGAAACCTCCGTTGCGCTTACCTCGATCGCCTGGGTAACCGAAGCCGGCGCGAGGGTAAAGTCCAATTCGCGGTGTTCGTCCACCTGCAGCCGAAGGTCCTTCTGTTCGACAG
>JBOGLD010000098.1:0-12674 GCA_050745885.1 Terriglobales bacterium | reverse complement strand
CATCTAACCCTTGTAGAAAGTGGGGCATAACCATGATCGAGGAATGGCGAGCCGTTTGCTGTAATGAGCTTGCCGAAGATATGAGATGACAATATTTGTCTCTCATTACGAGACGGCGGCCCCGCTCTCCCCAGTCAGTACACGGGCCGAGGAAAAGGACAGGACAGGGCCAGAACCCAATTATGAAAACCGTCGTTAACACGATGCTCGACCCTACGCGCCGCTCCAATGATGCCAGAGAATTTGAAAGCGCCCTTCGCCGCAGAATCGTCGGTCAGGACCAGGCCGTCGAGAAAGTGGTCGAAATCTACCAGATGTTTCTGGCGGGCCTGAATCCTCCTGGGCGTCCGGTTGGAAATCTTCTGTTTCTCGGGCCCACCGGCTCGGGAAAAACCCGGGTGGTCGAAGCCATGGCCGAGGCGCTGTTTGGCGACGCTCGCGCCTGCATCAAGATCGACTGCGCCGAATTTCAGCACTCGCACGAGATCGCCAAGCTGATCGGTTCGCCTCCGGGCTACCTGGGCCATCGCGAAACCCATCCCTTGCTCACCCAGGAAGCGTTGAATCAGTGGCACACGGAAACTCTCAAACTTTCGATTCTGCTGTTCGACGAAATCGAAAAGGCCTCCGATTCGCTCTGGCAATTGCTGCTGGGCATTCTGGACAAGGCCACCTTGACTCTGGGCGACAACCGCCGCGTGGATCTCTCGCAATGCATCATCATCATGACCTCGAACGTGGGGGCCGGCGAGATGACCAACATGGTGGAGGGCGGACTGGGCTTCGCATCCAAAGCCATTCAAGTGGATGGCGCCTTCGACGACAAGATCAGCCGCACCGCGGTCGAGGCAGCCCGGCGCAAGTTCAGCCCTGAGTTCATGAACCGCATTGACAAGTCAGTGGTCTTCCGGACTCTGCGCGCAGAACACTTGCAACAGATCCTGGAGATTGAGCTGGGCATGGTGCAGCAACGCATCTTGATGGCCTCGAGCGCGAACCAGTTTGTTTTCAGTTGCACGCCCAAGGTGAAAAGCTTCCTGCTGCATGAGGGAACGGACCCGAAATATGGCGCGCGGCACTTGAAGCGTGCCATCGAACGGCACATCGTATTCCAACTGGCCAACCTGGTCGCTACTGGGCAGGTCCGATTGGGAGACTTCATTCGCATCGACATGACTCCAGAAGGCAAGCTCATGTTCGTCAAGGAAGCCGAGAACGCCATGGTTCCCATGTTGCTGGAGCGTCAGGGAGCTGCTGCCGGAGCGTTTCCCATGGCGCGGCCCGCCCGCACCGTGGCGCGACGCGAGTTCGGCGCCACCGGAACGTTGGACGGCAAATAGTCCATCGCCTTCGAACTAACAACTTCAGGGCGCCAGGTAAACTGGCGCCCTTCTCTTTTACGCGGGTTCTGATTGCGTAGGGGCAGGTGTCCTCACCTGCCCTGGGAGCGAAGCTCCGCAGGGTCTCTCGGCCAGCTTCGGAACCAATCCAGAAGAGAATCAGAGGCGAGCTTCGCTCACCCACCCAGATGAGGACATCTGGGCCTGCGCAACCCGTTGGGGTCACCGTGGTATCGATCCTGCATTTAAAATAGATGTTATGAGGAGCAACCTGGTCGTCGCGCACTGCCTGGCAGTGATGCTGGTTTTCTCCGTCGCCGCGCCCCTCGACGCCCGGGTCACTCCCTCGCACGGCTTCAACGTGTTTTCCGCCCAGGAAGAGGTCCAGGCGGGCCAGCAGTCGGCGGCGCAGGTGATGAAACAAATTCCGGTGCTTCCGGATTCGGACCCGATCGCGGTTTACGTGCAGCGCTTGGGTCATGAATTGGCCTCTCATGCTCCGGGTGAAAAGTGGCCCTACAGCTTTCACGTGGTCAACCAGAAAGAGATCAACGCCTTTGCTCTTCCGGGTGGGCCCGTTTTCGTGAATCTGGGAACCATCCAGGCTGCGGACAACGAAGCCGAACTGGCGGGGGTACTGGCGCACGAAATCTCTCACGTGGTGCAGCGGCATGGCACGCGAGCCGCCAGCAAACAGATGGCGGCGCAACTGCCGCTGGCGATTCTGGGCGGGGTCATGGGGCAGGGCGCGCTGTCACAGATGACGCAGATGGGGCTCTCGTTCAGCGTTGGTTCCTACTTCCTGAGAAACTCCCGCAAATCCGAGTCCGAAGCCGACCTGCTGGGCGCCGATATCATGTATGACACCGGCTTCAATCCTCGGGCCATGGCGGATTTTTTCACCAAGCTTCAGGAGGAAGGGGGCGCGCGCGGTCTTCAGTTCTTCAGCGACCACCCCGACCCCGGCAACCGCGCCCAGGCGGTGGCGCAGGAAGTCGCCACTCTGCCTCGAAAGACCAGCTATCGCAGCGACAGCGCCGAGTTCCGCGATATCAAACAACGCGTTTCGGGCATGAAGCCGCTTACCGCGCAGCAGATCGCGGAGCGGCAAACTCCGGCGCTGAGCGCTGCCGCGGGCGAACTCCAGCCCAGCGCCAACCGGCGCAGCTTCAGCCACTCTGAGTTTGCCATTTCGTATCCTGAAAATTGGCAGGTGTTCGGAGATCAGAACTCGTCGGTCACGATTGCTCCGCAGCACGGGGTTTCACAGAACGCGGTCGCGTACGGGGTCATGATCAACACCTTCCAGCCCGAAGAGGCGAACGCCAACCTCGAGCAATCCACTCATGAGCTGCTGGCATCGTTGCGCCAATCTAATCCCGATCTGCGCGAGATCGGGCACGACGAGAACATCCGGGTGAATGGAGTTGCCGGCAAGTCGGTGGATTTGATCGGAACCTCTCCGCTTCACGATCAGAGCGGACATCCCAGCCAGGAGCGGGATTGGCTGGTGGCAGTGATGCGCCAGGACGGCAGCCTGCTCTACGTTGTGTCGATTGCTCCGGACAAGGACTTCGAAGCGCTGCGTCCCACGTTCGAGGAGATGCTGAAGTCGCTGCAACTGCGCTAGTCTTCACGTCCTCGGTGGCCAGGCCTCAGACGTGGCTTACTTCAATCCTTCTACTACGTACAGGTAGGAGAGCGTGCGGGGAACATCGTACATGTAGAACTTTCCGTCTGGCGTGATGACGCTTCCACCAATGCCGGGGACGCCCGAGGGATCCGCCGGAGCATATTCGTTGTGCAGCTTGCGTTCGCCGGTCTTGATGTCCATCACATAGATCCTGGCCGGCATGGTATTGGCATCGACTACGTAGATCGACTGGCCGTCGGTCACCCATCCCGTGGCAAATTCATCGGGTTTGACCCCCGACAAAGCCTGCCCAGGCCCGCTGCCTGACATGGGAACGATCCAGGTGGCGCGGTCCGCGCGCCCGAGTACGCTTTTGCCGTCCGGAGAAACCAAACTGCCGTGGAAATGCTCCGGTCCCACCGTTTTCGGGGCGGTGCCGTCCAGCATCTGCACGTAGGTGCGAGGGGCCTTCCCCGGCTCGGCCGCTACCATGATCACGCCCTTGCCATCGGGCAGGAAGTGCATGTCCTGGGAATGGAACATCTTGCCGTCCGCCAACGTGACCGGCTGGCCGGCGCCGGTCGGCAGCAACACCGTGGGCGCAGGCTGCTGCACACTCGAAGAAGCGATCCACTTTCCATCGGGAGAAATATCCAGACCCATGCCGCTGCCCAGCCTGATCGCGGGTGAACCGTCAGTCTTGCGCACAAATATCGAATACTCGGGTCCGCCGCCTTCTCCGTCCTCTTCGAGCACCGCCCACTGACCGTCACTTGAAACGGCGCGGCCAATCGTCCAATCGAACCAGGAAAGGTCAATGTCCTTGTCCTGGCCTGCGTGGCGTCCATAGGCCTCAAGGCGGGCCGCCTCATTGGTGATTAGCACCTCCCCATCCTTGCCAATGTCGAACAGGTGCAGACGTCCCGGGATGTGCAGCAGGTCCCGCTGCTTGCCGTTCAGGTCCACGGCATAAAGGGCGCTGTTGATGCCGGCATCGCTGCCGGTGAACCAGACCTCATTTCCCGATCGTGACCAGGCGAGGCCGGTCAGGTCGGCCCACTCGTGGGTCAGGCGTCGGGCCTTGCCTGCCAGATCGGTCACCGCTACGTAGCCCCGGGTGTCTCCGGCGTTGGGATGATCAAAGTAGGCGATCATCTTGCCGTCAGGAGAGATCGCCACATCGGTGATGTTGCCAGTACTGGTGGTCACGATCGTTTTCCCGATGGGATATTCCAGCCGGTTTTCCCCGGCAACCGCATGAACTGCGGCCAGCGACTCTCCCTCGGGGTTCCAGGAGGCATCCACTACGTCGCCCAGCAGTTCGCGCGGGGCCCCTCCCGTCAAAGGCACCACCGACAGCATGCCTTGCGGGACTGCTCCCCGCTCAGTTCTCTGGCGGATCGCCATTTCTCCCTTGGAGGAAATGCTCAAGACCTGGCTGTCCGGCAGATCGATGGGGCGGGACATCAGCGCGTCGGTCCGGGTGGTGTAGATCTGCGGCTTGGGCGCGCCATTCCAGGCGGCGCTGAACAGGATGCTCTGGCCATCGGGAGCGAACTTTGCGCCGTAGATCGTTCCTCGCTGGAAGGTAAGCTGGTGGAAACGCGGCGTAACCACGGGCGCGTTTCGGCTCGCTGCGTAGTAAGTGGCGGCCAGCAGTGCCCCCACCAGCAAGGCGCCTGCGGCCAGCTTCCAGTAGGCCTTGCGCTCCGCAGCCACCACCTTCAAACGCGATCCCGTACCCGAGTGGCTGGAAATTGTCTCCAGATCAAACGCAACATCACTCGCCGACTGGAATCTCTGTACCGGGTTCTTTTCCAGGCAATGCCGTACCACGCGATCCAGGCCCGGGGTGAGGCCGGGGGCAACCTCCTCCAGTTCCGGAGGCTCTTCTTTCAGGATGGCGTTCATGGTTTCCACGCTGGAGTCGCGCTTAAACGCCCGCTTGCCGGTCAGGATCTCGTAGAGGATAGCGCCCAGGGCAAAAATGTCAGAGCGGTGGTCCGCGCCCAGGCCGCGTACCTGCTCCGGCGACATGTAGCCGACCGTGCCCAGCACTTGGCCCGGAGTAGTGGCGGAGTGGGCCTGGTCCACGGTCTGCAAATCGGGGTGGGAGGCCAGTGCGTCATCGTGGAGCAATTTGGCCAGGCCGAAATCGAGAATCTTGACGCGCCCGTCATGCAGCACGAAAATGTTGTCGGGCTTCAGGTCGCGATGCACCACGCCCTTCTCATGCGCCGCCGCCAAACCACGCGCGATCTGGATGCCATAGTCGACGGCTTTACGCTGCGGTAGCGGTGAGCCCTGCATGTGCTCGCGCAGGCTCTGTCCTTCGAGGAGTTCGGAAACCAGATACGGAACACCATCCTGGGCGCCGACGTCGAAGATAGCCAGAATGTTGGGATGGTTAAGCGCCCCGACCATGCGCGCTTCCTGCTCAAAACGGCGCAAGCGGTCCGCATCTTTTGCAAATGAAGGCGGCAGGACTTTCACCGCCACTTCCCGGCGCAAGCGCGAGTCGCGGGCGCGGTACACTTCGCCCATTCCTCCCGCGCCCAGCAAGGACAAAATTTCGTAGGGCCCAATTTTCGTGCCAGAGGTCAGCGCCATGGGTAACCGCGATTATACCCGCGCCGTGAATCCCCCCGGATAAAACCCGGATAAAAAGGGAGGACTGCCGTCCGCGTGCGGCAGCGCCCACGATGGGCGCCCTGCCACCGTGGTTTCGTTCAGCTACTCCGCGCTGATGAGCGCCCAGCACACAATCGCGCTGCACACGGAACTCCATCGGCCGAAGCCTTTGTAGATCTGCGCGGCCAGCGTAGCTTGCTGTTTCAGAGTCATGCCGTCCGCCTTGATCTGCGGATCGGAGACGTTCCTCACCGCGACCCAGCGGGGAGCTTGGGCCCCCATGCTTTGGCTCACCAGTCCCAGCACGGCATCTCCCATCTCGGACACATCGCCGAGTCCCTGCAGCTTGTAGTGATCGTTCGAGGTGTCGAACCCGAAGAAATCGGTGGTCAGGACGGAGGCGGTCAGGGCGGTCGTCGAAACCCGCACGATTTTGGGGAGCCGGGTGTTGTCCTTGGGGAGTTGTTCCGCGTTCGCCTTGAAAAGCGTTTTTGCTTTGGCGAAGTATTTGGGGTTGGGCGGACTGCTGGAATAGTGGGCATCGTGGAAGGGTTCCCGCTTGAACTTGGCGGTGCAATCGAAGCGCACGATCGGACTCACGATCACATCGCCCACTTCGAACTGCTTGCCAATTCCGCCTGCGGTCCCGGTAGTAATGACGAGCCCGGGCTGCACGTCTTCGATGATCTGCTTCCAGACATCCTGGTTGGGAAGCTGAGGGCCATCCTGAGACATGTGGGAGTCCGACTTGAAGACAACTACCTTCTTTTTGCCGATCGTGGTCGTCCAGTAGGCGCCCAGCCGCTTCGCATTTTTGGCCGGACATCCGGCGCGCATCTTGCGCGAGATCGAGGCATAGTTGCGGGTGTAGGACTTGTAGTCGTTCCGGGAATCCTTGCCGGGAGTCAGCACCCGGCTCAGGGCGTGGCCTTCATCGACAGTCCAGGTAACGACCAGGACGTCCGCACGCGGCAATGGGCTGCTGCTGCCCCCGGTCGGGGCGGCACCGGTTTTCGGCGCCAGCGATTTCGGCCAGGGCACATCCGTGTAGCGCGAGAGCCCGGTGGCGGTCGTGAAGGCAAGGAAATTCAGGCCCGCCGGGGCCTCGGAATAGAAATCGATGATCTCTCGCTGAATGTCCTGATTGCTGGCCGATGGAGTCGCTGCCCGTGCAAACGCGAAGGTTGAGGCAGGCGCCGGGGTGGCGAGGGGGTCGAAGCCGAGATTCCGCTTGACCCAAGCTTGATCGACAATCATATGCGTTCCCTCCCGAGGGTTGAAAGATGTGGGCCCCAAAAAGCGGATGGCTCGCGGCGGCGCTACGCGTCAAACATCTTCCGCGTCCCGCAGGTTCCGGAACGCGAGCGCGCATCCGCCACGCGCGCCTGTAACGAAAGCGCTGCCTTCGATCAAATGTAAGGGAAGCAGCGAGGAGGACGCCCCCTGCACCGAAAAGCCGAGCTTCTCGGATGGCCAACTCGCTGAGCAGCCGCAATCTACCTCGGGACACAAATCATGTCAATCGAAAATGGCAAAACGGAAATTGATGGTTCATCCCACCGGCGTTTGCTTGCAGGTTCCAGCCGAGGTCCGAGGTCCGAGGTCTGCTATCCGCCTTGCTTCAGGTCAGTGAGCACTTGCCGCGCGATCTCTTTCAGGGTCTCGAACACGCCCGGGCCCTGGAAGGCCACGGCCTCGATCATCGGCTCGTTTTTCCGGCGCAGGTGTTTTGAGAGGGCGTCTACCGGCAGAACGTTGGGCAGGTCGCGCTTGTTGAGTTGCAGGACGTAGGGAATCTTGTTGAAGTCATAGCCGTGTTCCTTGAGGTTGGCCATGAGATTGTCGAGGGCCTCGACGTTGGCATCCATGCGTTCTTCCTGCGAGTCGGCCACGAATACGATGCCATCCACGCCGCGCAGAATCAGTTTGCGGCTGGCGTCGTAAAACACCTGGCCGGGGACCGTGTACAGGTGAATGCGAGTCTTGAAGCCGCGGACAGAGCCCAGGTCCAGAGGCAGAAAATCAAAGAACAAAGTTCGTTCCGTCTCGGTTGCCAGCGAGATCATCTTGCCCTTCTGCTGTTCGGCGGTCTTCTGGTAGATGAACTGAAGATTCGTGGTCTTGCCGCCCAACCCGGCGCCGTAGTAAACGATCTTGCAGTTGATCTCGCGGGCTGCGAAGTTGATGAAACTCAAGACTTCCCTCGGAACCGGTGGCCGCGTCCGCTTCGACGCGAACGTCTCCCGGTTGAAATTTCGCTTGATGCTGCTGGTTTTATACCACATGGCCCAGTGTCCCCGGCAGGTTACTCAGGTTACTTGTGGAACACTGTCCTGTGAGGACCTGGGGAAGAGCACAAAGGAAACATCTGGAGCGAATTTCGGGTTTGAGATTTCAGATTGATGGCGCATGATCCGGTGGAAGAGGGCGTTGCAAGCGCCCGCGGCGCCGGGCAGACGGACATGTCGGGCTTCCGCTCCAGTGGCGCCACCGGGCCTAAAGGCCGTCGTGGAGAGCCGCCGGAAGCGCGGCCCTGAAGGGCCGCTCTTCCACGAAAAAAGAAATATCCGAAAACGTGGCCCTGAAGGGCCGCTCTTCCACGAAACAAGAAATATCCGAAAACGTGGCCCTGAAGGCCGTTCTTCCACGGAACAAGAAAATGTCAGAGTAGCTTTGGGGGACGAGCAGATCTCCGCCGTCAGCGACCCAATCCAACCGGATAGTAGCCTTCTTTTGAGGTCACCGTCAGGTCGGGGCGCGCCACCCTCACTTCGATCTCGCGGTGCGTACTGCTGGGAGTGGCATGGGTCAGATATCCCAGGGTGTACTGATTACGGGCATCGCCCAGGGCGCGAGCGTAGGTATCCTCAATGGCGTCGCGGGAAAACCCGCTGAAGATTTCGCCACCGGTGGCATTGGCGTACTTCGGCAGGATATTGCTATAGCCCAATCGCGACCCGGTGAGCGGCACGTGCAGCTTCTGCAGAGAGCCATAGACCGGGATGGCCGACGCTTCCAGGGCGACGCCATAAACCTGAATTCCGTTCGACAGCAGGACCTTCAGGGTATCGCTGTAGCTGGCATTGCTGCCGTATTCGCGGCCATCGCTGATGATGAAAATGACCTTCCGCCGCGAACGGTCACGTTTGCGCAGGTCGAGGGCAGCGGCCACGATGGCATCGTTCAGAACATGGGGTTCTTTCGGCGGATTGATGGTTCTGGGAGCCCCGGCGTCGATGGGGACACCGTTGACGATCGGTCCCTGCGGCCCCAGGGGACCACTGACCACGGGAGGCCCGTTATTTCTGCCGGTTACCAGCTTGAGGCTGTCCAGTGCCGCGCTCAATCTACGGCCCACGGCGGCAAAGTCGGTCACCTTGGTCACGCTGGTGCTGTAGGTATAGAGCGAGACTTCGTCAAACTGACTGAAGGCTCCTTCCATCGCGGAGAAAGTCTGGATGACCTTCTGCACCGCCACGTCCGGCATACCGGTGTCAAAAAGCACCGCCGCCGAGAGGGCGAAGGGATCGGTGGTAAAGAAATTCAGCTTCTGCTTCTTGCCATCCTCGAAAACCGAAAAATCTCTCGATAACAGCCCGTTGACCAGACGTCCGGAGTCATCTTTCACCATGACCGGAACCACCACTTGGTTGGTGTTTACCGTGATCTTGAACAGTTCGTCGCTGCCACCAGTGTGCCCGGCAGGGGCGCCGCCTTCGGGCACGGTCGTCACCTTGAAGGGAGGAGCGGGAGCGACCCCGGGCGCATAAACCGGCTCTTCCACAGGACTGGAACTGGTAGGCGGCGCCTGATTCGGAGGCGGGGCCTCCTCCGGGGGCGGCGTCTGATCTCTGGGCGGCGCGGAGCCGACCGGCGGCGCATTGGGAAAAGGCCGGGAGGCGGAAGGCGCGTCCGGAATGTCCTGCTTGGATTTTTCCGGCTGCTGGGCAGCCATCGCTCCGCCAAGCAGGCAGAGTGCCACCACCGCCGCGCCAAAGGACTTTAACGTTCTAGCAGTCACTGAGAACACGGGGGGACCTCTCCGTCTGAAGGTTGCGCTCTGTATTTCGGATGCTGAAACCTCTGATTTCGTGCATCTAACCCTGATGGAATAGACTAACAAAAAGTGCGGGAGAATATCTGGATGCCGAAAGTCCGCAGGTTTCAGCCATTTGCAATGCTATTGCTGGCGACTGCCGTGACCGCCACTGGCCTCTTCTCTCCCGCTCAGGCCTTCGCCCAGCAACTTCCCCACCTGGCGGGCACGCCTGATCCGGACAATCCGTCCCCGGGGAATCAGGCCGACGAACCGGACCAGTCCGTGGGCACGCTAAAGGTCAACGTAAATGTGGTCCAGCTGTTTTTCAACGTCAAAGACAAAAAAGGCGCCCTGATTCCCAATCTGAACAAGAGCGACTTCCAGGTCCTCGAAGACGGTAAACCGCAGACCATCAAGTATTTCACCGCCGAATCTAATCTTCCCCTGACCCTCGGTATCCTGATCGATTCCAGCGGCAGCCAGCAACGGGTGCTGGAAATGGAGAAGGAGGTTGGCGGCAACTTTCTGAGTGAGATCCTGCGTCCCAAGGACCTGGCGTTTGTCATCAGTTTCGATGTTGATTCAAACCTGTTGCAGGACTTCACCAACTCTTCGCGCCTGTTGCGGTCGGCCCTGAACAGCGCGCGCATCAACGCCCCTCCGTCCAGTTGCGGCGGTCTCCCGGGACAGGGAGGCGGACCACTGCCGTGCAGTTCCAATCCCAAGGGAACCGTGCTCTACGACACGGTCTATCTGGCGGCCCATGACGAACTGGCCCAGGAGGTGGGGCGCAAGGCCATGATCCTGCTCACGGACGGGGAAGACCAGGGCAGTCAATACCGGATCAACGATGCCATCGAGGCGGCCCAGAAGTCGGACTCCATCTGTTATGTCCTGCTGATCGCAGACCGTGGCTTTTACGGATTCGGCGGATACTCCGGCGATCGCGAGATGAAGAAGCTGGCGAGCGAGACTGGAGGCCGGGTCATCGAAGTGGGAAACAAGATGGATAAGCTGAAGGAAGCGTTTGACCAGATTGCGCAGGAACTACGCAGCCAGTACAACGTCGGCTACACTCCGACCAATACCGCGCTGGACGGCACCTTCCGCAAAGTGGAGATCCGCCCCACGAAGTCGTACAAGATCCAGGCGCGCACCGGCTATTACGCTGTAGCCAGGAGAGACTAGCCCCTCTCGCCATGTACAATCAGTCCCTTCCGGGATGACAACCGCTGAGCGCAAACTCATCATCGCTATCGACGGCCCCGCCGGCGCCGGCAAGAGCACCATCGCATCGCGCCTGGCCCGCAAACTGGGCTACGTGAATCTGGAGAGCGGCGCCATGTACCGCGCCCTGGCCCTGAAAGCGATCGAGTGGGATGTGTCCTTCGACGACGAGCCCGCCCTGGTCAATCTGGCGCATAACACACGCATTCAACTCGAACCCACCATGGGAGGCAATCGGGTCCTGCTCGACGGCCGGGACGTGAGCCTGCGCGTGCGGGAACCCGATGTGACCGAGGCGGCTTCGCGGGTCTCGGTTCATCCCGGAGTGCGGCAGTGGATGGTCGCCCGGCAGAAGGAAATGGGGGCGGGCGGCGGGGTGGTCATGGAAGGCCGCGACATCGGCACCCAGGTCTTTCCCGCGGCCGACGTAAAAATCTTTCTCGACGCCGACCCGGTGGTGCGCGAACAGCGGCGCTTGCAGCAACAAAACGTTCAGGGAGCGGCCGCCCACGCCATCGCCGCCGAATTGCGCGAGCGCGACCGCCGCGATCGTACCCGGGCCACGTCGCCGCTGGTCCCGGCCAGCGACGCCCTCCTGCTTGATTCCACCAAATTGTCGGAAGACGAAGTGTTGCGGCGCGTGGAGGAACTGGTGCAAAGCAAGCTCCGGCAGTGAGGTGTTCCCCTCTGTCATCTTGAGCGGAGAGAACGGACTCGCTTGCGAGTTCGTTCTCGGAGTCGAAAGACCTGCTGTCGGCATCGCCATTGCCGCCCGCGGAACGCAAGGTCCCTCGACTGCGCTCGGGATGACAGGGTCGAGATCTATTGCGCTTGCGATGACAGTGCTGAGATGGAGATCGACCTAGAACGTCAGCCGAGCGCCGGGGACTTTCAGCCTGATGCGGTACACGCTCGTGCTGGCCGTGATGTAGAGAGTTTTGCCGTCCTTGTCGCCCCACGCTGCGTTGCTGACCACCTCGGGAACCTTGATGGTCCCGAGATGCTTGCCCTCCGGAGAAATGATCCAGACGCCGCCCGGACCTGCGCCGTAAATGTTCCCGTTCTTGTCCACCCGAAAGCCGTCGGGCACGCCTTTCGCCGGGTCGGAGGAAGGATCGAGAAAAACGGTCCCATCCGTGACCGATCCGTCGGGCTGCACCCGATAGCGCATCCATAGTTTCTTGCCCGAGTCCGCGACATACAGAAATTTCTCGTCCGGGGAAAAGGCCAGGCCGTTGGGCCGGGGAAGGTCGCGGATGACCAATTGCAGCTTGTCCCGGTCCGGCGGGGCGCCCGGTTTTTGCTGGCGCGCGCCCGGTATGCGGTATACGCCGTTGACCTTCAACTCCTTCAACGGATCGTCGTCGCTCTGTGTTGGCAGGCCGTAGGGCGGATCGGTAAAGTACAGCGAGCCATCGGATTTGTACGCGAGGTCGTTCGGGCTGTTGAGCTTCTTGCCTTGATACGAGTCCGCCAGGACCGTGATCTGGGCCTTGGGGTCGACGGACTCGAGGCGCCAGACGGTACGTCCGGCGTGCCCCGCAACCGTGACCCGCCCGTCGGCGTCGAGCGTCATTCCGTTCGAGCCAGGCTCCGGCCCCTTGAACGGCTCCGCCCCTTTGTATCCGCTGGGGTGGATGAAGACGCTGGCGCTCTGCCCGGGAACCCATTGGTCGATGTTGTTTGCCGGAATCTCCGCAAACAGGAGAGTGCCTTGGCGAGTCCAGACCGGTCCTTCAGTCCACTTGTCGAAGCCGGTCGCTACTTTTTCCAGCTTGGCGTTGGCCGGCACAAGCTGATCGAG
>JBOGLD010000097.1:0-8865 GCA_050745885.1 Terriglobales bacterium | reverse complement strand
GGTACAGCAGGTGCACTATCCCTTCGTCGAAGGCCATCCGCAACGTGGTTTGGCGATGGAGCAGATGCATGGCGGCGGTGGTGTCCTGAGCTTCGAGGTCGATGGCAGCGGAGAAGACGCACGGCGCTTGTCTGAAGCGCTGCACCTGTTTACCCTGGCGCCGAGCCTGGGCGGCGTGGACTCCCTGGTCACGATTCCCGTGTTCACCTCGCACGGAATGATCTCCGCCGAGCAACGGCAGAAGATGGGAGTGACTGAGCAACTGGTCCGGCTCTCGGTGGGCATCGAGAATTCAGATGACCTGATCGCCGATCTGGAACAAGCCCTGACTGTGGTGGCTTCAGCTGGCCAGCATGTTCACGCGGGATAGTCCCCACATTCTGTCATCCTGAGCGCAGCAAGCTTGCCCGCAAAGCGGGCAAGCTTGGGAAGTCGAAGGACCCCTATAGTTTCGCCGGTGCTTACACATGCGGGATGTGGTGGCCTTGGACCTTCCTCCGCGCCACGCAGGGTCTGGTGTGCTCGTAGGGGTCCTTCGACTACGTGAAAACTTCGCGAAGCGAAGTTTCCCTTCGCTCAGGATGACAACCAGGCAACGCAATCTGCAGCCACAAAGTAACCTGGCCCCGATTTTGGCAGGCCAGGATTTCCGATCAATCTTACGTAACCCTAGAAAACGAATTTCAGACTCAGTTGCAGGATGCGTGCATTGTGTGCCGTGCCCGTAAACAGGTAGTTGTTAGCGGGAAACTTGTTGCTATCCGAATTCACCGCGTTCGCCCCCGAACCAGCATCCCCGGAGATGGCCCCGAATTGGGTGTGGTTGAACACGTTGAAAGCCTCGGCGCGGAACTCGAATGCCATAGCTTCCCGAACGATGAAACGCTTGGAGAGCGCCATGTCAAAGTTTACCCGCCGCGGATTGTTCAGGATATTCCGGCCGGCATCCCCAAACGTCAGGCCGCGGGGAAGCGCGAACGCCGCCGGGTTGTACAGCAACGGTCCGAACCCTTCCTGAAGGAGCGGAGGTTGAACTACGCCGGACCGCGGATCGCCGATCAAATCAGGGCGCGATCCCGAAGTGGCCAACCCGTTGCCAACACCTGCATTGTCGGTAAAACTGCCGCTGGAACCGCTGCTGATCGCGCTAAATGGCGTTCCGCTCTGCAGGCTGGCGATACCGGAGAATCCCCACCCGCCGAGTACTTTGTTGGCAAGTCCCGGACCCTTGAAGAACGGCAGGTCCCAGATGTAACTGCCGGTGAAGATGTGCCTCTCGTCAAAATTGGAACTGGCACGATTGGCTGAGGGGTTCGACGAATCAACAAAGCTGGCGTCAAACCGGTCCGACGCGTCGTCAATGGAGTGGCTGTAGGTGTAAGCGCCGCTTATCTGCAGGCTGCCGACGCTTCGCCGCACCGACACCTGCAAGGCGTGATAGGTCGAGGACGCAGCATTCTGCACACTGGCAATGTCCGAGTATCCCAGAAAATGCCGGAAGGGATCGGCGCTGCCCCCGCATGCCACGGAAAGATTCAGCGCAGCCTGGCCGGTGATGGCGACACCGCTGGGCGTAGTCATGGTGCCACAGTCGTCGTGGATGGGATTACCCAGCGCGTCGACTCCGCCATCAATCGGCTCACCCGGCTTGTAAGGATTCTGGCTCAGCGGAACCGCGCGCAGTTGGTTGATATCGGTCTCGCGGGCCAGCTTTGTACCTTTGCTTCCGACGTACGAAACGGTGACCACGGTGCTCGGCAGCACCTCATGCTGCACGTCGAAATGCCATTGCTGCACATACGGCCAAGTTGCTTTGGTCGGAATTGCGGTCACGCTCAGCGGGAACGGCGGTGAGGAGGAACCCGCTCCTCCACCGATCGCGGCGTAGTCCTGGATGTTGTTTTGCTGGGACGCGAAGGCCAGGGGCGGCGAGTTCTCCAGCGATTCCGTGCTCGACTCGTTGCCGTTGCCGTGCTCGAAGAAAATACCGTAGCCGCCCCGGATTGCGGTCTTGCCATTGCCTCGGGGGTCCCAGGCGAATCCGACGCGGGGAGCGGGATTGAACAGATGCCCCTTCATGCAGCCGGCGGGCACTGACGCCACACCGCACTGAACAATTCCGTTAAAGAGATTGCCGGAGACAATGCCGGTGTCGGGATCCACGAAAGTGTCGCCCGGAACATAGGCCGCGGGATCGAAGTTGTAGGCTTGCTGTTGCTTTTCCCGATAGGTGCCGAACAGGCTCAAGCGCAAGCCCAGATTCAAAGTCAAATGGCTGGTAACGTGCCAGTCGTCCTGAAAGTAAGGCTCAAGTATTTTGTAGCGGTTGTAGTACTTGAGACGGGTGTTTTGTTGTCCGTAGCTGCTGATCGTGCCCAGCAGCAAGTCGGCGAACGGATTGCCGCTCGAAAGGCCGTTCGACGAATCAAAAGTCAAGTATCCCGGGATCGAACCCGCTGCCAGTTCTCCGCCCAACTCGTTCTTCTGGGCCGCGACGAAGTACGCGCCGAACTGCAGATTGTGTTTTCCCACGATCTTGCTGATGTTGTCTCGGTAGCTGTACGTGGGATTGGAGTTGTAAGGCCCGTTCGGGATATAGCCCGCATCTTCGCCAAAACCGCCGCCGTAGGCGTTGCCCCCCGAAAGATTGATTCCAGGCAAAATGCCGTCGCCATTTCCTGGAAACAAGTCTCCAATGGGGAAGGGGGAGGGCCTCTGCCAGTTGCCCAGGTTATTCAAGACAATATGGTCGGTGGTATAGCTGGCCACGAATTCGTTCAACAGGGTAGGTGAAAAGGTCGAGTTCAACCGGGCCACCATACTCACACCAGGTCCGCTGAAAGCGGTCTGGATGGTCGGAAAACTTCCCTGGTTGGTCCACAACGGAGTTGCGGTGACGGTGCTCCAGGAATCATGAATATAGCGAAAAGTCACCCGCTCTTTGTCGGTCAGATTGTGGTCGACGCGAAACAATTCCTCGCGCCAGTTCGTGGGCTGTACTGGAGAATCGTTGAATAACTCCGCTCCCGGCTGTCCCGCATTGGCTGCCGGGATCATGCCAAGCAGAGCCTGGGCCACGACCGCGTTGGCCTGAAATGCCGGCACGATCGTCAAATCAGGCGTGTGCCCGGTTCCATCCAGGAATCCCGGCACGGCCGGGCAATCGGAAAAGTCACTGGTTGTCGGGTTCGGGCACAGATCGCTGAAATTGCCGGCCCGCTCGGCATCGGACGGAACGAACTGGCTGAACACCTGGCCCGGCACCCGGTCGCGGCGCCATTCCTGCGACCAGAAGAAGAAAGTTTTGTCCTTCCAGATGGGACCGCCAATGGTGTATCCGAAGTCGTTTTTCTTGTATCCGGGTTTTGGCGCGGTGGGATCATCAAAATAATTAAAAGCGTTAAAGGCGTCATTGCGCAGGAATTCATAGGCGTTGCCGTGAAAGCGGTTGGTACCGGACTTGGTTTCTACCTCTACCGTGCCCGAACCGTTACGGCCGTATTGCGCGCCATAGTTGGAGGTGAGGACCTTGAATTCGGCAATCGCTTCCAGGCTGGGATAGACATTCAGCGTCCCGTTGCTGCCGTTGTCCATGTTGTCGCCGCCGTCAAGTTCCCAATTGTTGTACTCGGTGCGCCCTCCATTGACGCTGAAGGCCACGCTGCCATTGATACCGACCGTGCCTTCGTCCTGACCGGACTGATTGCTGACACCGGGCACCAGTGTAATCAGCTGGGCAAAGTCTCTGCCGTTCAATTGCAACCGGGTGATCTGCTTTCCGTTGACCGTGCCCGTCAGATCCGACGATTGGGTCTCCACCTGGGCCACGTTGGTTCCTTCTACAGTGACCTCTTCTTTGATCGCGCCGACCAGTAACGCGATGTCCGCACGCGCCTTCTGGCCTACCTGCAGAATCACGCCCTTGACTTCATACTTCTTGAAGCCGTGGGCCACTACGCTCAGGTTGATAGGCCCCGAGGGCAGGCCTGCAACCAGGTAGTCACCACTGCTGTTGGTTGTAGTGGGGCGGACAATCCCTCGCTCCGGGCTGCTGACCGTGACTTGCGCGTCGGGGACCGCAGCGCCGCTCTGGTCGGTCACCGTCCCGGTAATGGAAGCCGAGTCCTGCCCCCAGGCAGCCAGCGAAAGAGACAGCAAAATACCTAGCCAAAGCACGCGGGACTTCATAGATACCCCCAAATATTTTTTCAACCACCCCGAGATTGCCGGACCCAGCTCCTGAGAATCCTAGTACTGTTCTTGCCCGGTGGGCGGAATCATCTAGGTCTCGAACCCGTCCGGTAAACCGTCGCGCCTCAATGCCGACGAAGCCCGACGGTCAACATACTTGCTGCTTCCATCGCAACGGCGCGGGCCTCCGGCGCCATTTCACATGAAAGCGTTTATTAAAACGAATCAATAGCCATGGATATTGCGGGAGGTCGACTGCAAGTGTCAAGAAAAAAAGGCAGAAAATGATGCCGATCAGCTTTTTGAATATCCCGGCAAACCGCGTCGTTTGAGCGGTTTTCGGGCTAAAGCAGGCTTCGCGTGGATTCTCGCACCGCCAGTTCGGGCGCCATCTTGCGGTGGACGGCTGATATTTCCCGCTTCTCAAGTACCGCATTGATGCCTTCAATGGCCAGGTTCGCCGCCATCGCGCCCATCGCTTCCATGGGTTGACGTATGGTCGTGAGCGCCGGGGTATACAAGCTGGAAGCCGCGACATCATCAAACCCTATGACCGAGCAATGCTCGGGCACACGCTGGCCGGCCTTCGCGAGTGCACGTATGGCACCAAACGCAGTCATGTCGTCAAAGGCCATTAACGCAGTGAACGCCCGCTTCCTCTTAATCAGTTCCTCCGTTAATTTGTAGCCGGCTTCAAAACTTGAAATCGGATCTCCTGAATCCGGCAGGTCCACGATCAGGCGCGGATCGAGTTCCAGACCGGCGCTTTTGGCAAACGAACGAATTCCCTGCCAGCGGGGCGCACTGTCGCCCAGAGTTTTAGGCCCGCGGATGAACGCAATCTTGCGGTGTCCCAGGGAATGAAGGTGTTCCACCGCCGAGTACGCTCCCATTTCGTTATCGACGATCACCGAGCTGACGGTATCGGTTTGCAGCTCGCGTGCGATCATCACACTGGGAATACTGCTCCGTTCGAGATCGGCCAAAACATCGATATCGACGAACAGCCAGTTGGCCAGCACAATCAGTGCCTCTACCCGGCGATCCAGCAGCATCTCCAGATAGCGTTCGAAACGGCTGCGCTCGTTGTGCACGTCGGTGAGAATCGGGAGGTAGGACGATTGGTAAAGAGAATTCTCGATGCCGCGCAGAATCAGGGTGCAATACGGGTCGGTCATGTCGAAAACCATTACCCCGACGGTATGACTGCGCTTGCTGCGCAGGGAGCGGGCAAACAGGTTGGGGCGGTATCCCAGTTTCTTGGCTGCCTTCTCAATTCGCTTCTTGGTCGCCGGCGGAATGTAACGCGCCAAGGGAGCATCATTGAGCACGATGGAAACCGTGGTCGAGGAAAAACCGCTCTCTTTCGCTACATCCCGAATGGTGATGACTGAGGTCTTAACCATAATTTTGAAAGCCCCGCGCCCACCGTTTGATCAAATCGAAGGTGCGAGTCCGGGGATTGGAACGATAAGACTTACTTTGCGATCTTAGCTGGCTTGACAGTCAAAGTCTCTAACCGCAAAGCGCGCAGAGAACTGGCAGAGGACGCCAACCCCATCCCTCATTTCCATCGTTCCTTGATCCGGCTTGAATTCCAAGCCGTCGCTGGCGGACACTACAGCAGAGTGAAATCACTGTCAAGGCTACTCGCTATCGTTCTGTTCGCGCTGATGTCATTTGCGGACGCCCAGACTGCGCCGGCGCCGCCAGCCGACTCCAGCCCCCAGCAGTTGTTTCAACAGGGTGAGGCCGCGCTGAAGAAGAATGACCTCGACCTGGCCGAGCGTTCCTTTCGTGGAGTGCTGGCCCTGGATCCGCGGGCCGCCAGCGCCTACGCCAATCTGGGTGTAGTCCATATGCGTCGCCGGCAGTGGCCGCAGGCTTTGGAAATGTTGCAAAAGGCTGAACATCTGGCGCCGCAACTGGCCGGAATTCGCCTCAATGTCGGACTGGTCTACTACCGGCAAAATAATTTCCGCGCTGCCATCGCGCCTTTTGAATCGGTATTGCACGACGCACCGGATTCCTACCAGGCACGCTACCTGCTGGGACTTTGCTACTTCTTTAACGAACGCTACGCCGATGCTGTCAACGCGCTCGAACCGCTGTGGCCGCGAGCTTCGACGCAGCTGAATTATCTGTACGTTTTGGGAATCGCAGCCGGTAAATCCGCCCGCCCTGACCTGGAAGAGCGTGCCTTTGGCAGGCTCGTCGAAACCGGCCAGGACTCTCCCGAGTTGCATCTCCTGCTGGGCAAGGCCCACATCAACCGGGAAGAATATGACCAGGCCATCAAGGAACTCGACCTCGCCGCCCAGGCCAATCCCAGGCTTCCTTTCGTGCACTTCAATTTGGGAGTGGCCTATTTCAAAAAGCAAGAGTTGGCGCGGGCGAAAGAAGAATTTCTGAAAGACGCAGCCATCGAGCCCGACGTTGCGTACAACTACGACCAGCTGGGCCTGGTGAATTCCTTACAAGGAAACAATCAGGAGGCGGAAAGAAATCTGCGCAAGGCATTGCGTCTCGACCCCTCGCTGGCCAGTTCGCACTACCAGTTGGCCCAGGTGTACCAGCATGAAGGGAAATACGTCCAGGCTCTGGCTGAGATCGATGCCACGGCCAAACTCGATTCCGGGAGTTCCAGCGTCCACTACCTGCGCGGGCAATTGTTGCAGCACCTGGGACGAACCCGGGAAGCCCGCGCCGAGATGGATGCAACCACGCGCATAATGAACGCCCAACGAGACCAGCGGCAGAAAGAAATCTACGGCGGTCCCGCCCCCAATCCGGAACTCACCCAGGAGCCCCAATAGTTTGATTTTTGGTAGACTGGGTGCCACTCGCGGCCTTCTCCACTGTGTCACCGGCCCTCTCAAGGACTAAGGTTCGTGAAGGAGTTCCTGTCATGAAAGCACTGAAGATTGTCGGGATCGTCGTAGTCGTTCTCCTGCTCATCGTCATCGCGCTTCCCTTCCTCATCAATGTAAACAGCTTCCGCCCCAAGCTCGAGTCTGCGCTTACCGAAGCTCTCGGGCGGGAGGTCAAAGTCGGCAATCTGAGTCTTTCCATCCTTTCCGGAAGCGTTTCGGCGGAGGATCTTTCGATCGCAGATGATCCGGCTTTCAGCAAGGACCCCTTCATCCGCGCCAAGTCGCTGAAGGTGGGCGTGGAAGTGTTGCCGCTGATCTTTTCCAAAGCTTTGCATGTCACCGACATCACCCTGGACAAGCCTGAAATCGCCCTGCTGCGCGATGCCTCGGGAAAGTGGAACTTTTCCAGCCTGGGCAACAAATCCGAGCCCGCGGCGAAGCCGGCCCCGGCGAGCAGTGCGCCGTCCTCTACGCCGGACCTTTCCGTCCGCAAGCTCGAGGTAAAGGACGGCCGCCTGTCGATAAACCGGGCGAACTCCTCCATCAAGCCGCACGTGTATGACAATGTGGACATCAGCGTGCGCGACTTCTCGCCGACGTCCCAGTTCCCTTTCACCATTACGGCGGACCTTCCCGCCGGAGGCACGGCGAAGCTCGACGGCAAGGCGGGCCCGATCAACTCCACCGACGTTTCGGCGAGTCCGATCGAGGCGCAGGTGAACGTCAAAGGACTGGACCTGACTGCCTCTGGATTCGTTGACCCGGCCACCGGGATCGCCGGCGTCGCCGATTTTGACGGCACCCTCAACTCCGACGGACACGTGCTGCGTACCAGCGGCACGCTGAAAGCCGCCAAGCTCAAGCTGGCGGTAAAGGGTACGCCGGCGACGCAACCGGTGGTGGTGAAATACGCTACAGATTTTGATCTGCAAAAGCAGGCGGGAACTTTGACCCAGGGCGACGTTTCCGCAGGCAAGGCGCTGGCCAAGCTCACCGGCACCTACCAGAGCCATGGAGAGTCCACCATCCTGAACATGAAACTCAACGCCGACGGCATGCCGGTAGACGACCTCCAGGCCATGCTGCCCGCGCTCGGCATCGTCCTGCCTTCTGGATCAAAACTGGAGGGTGGGACGCTTTCCGTCAATGTGGGAATCGCCGGACCGGTAGATAAGTTAGTCATCGCCGGACCGATTCGCCTGGCGCAAACCAAACTCGCAGGCTTCAATCTTGCCTCCAAAATGTCCGCGATCTCGGCGCTGTCCGGAACGAAAACTGGATCGGACACCTCCATTCAGAACCTGAGCACGGATGCGCGCGTAGCCCCCGAGGGCGTGCGTACGCAGAACATCAACCTGACCATACCTGCGCTCGGCACGGTCACGGGGAATGGAACCATCAGCCCGGCGGGCGCGCTCGATTACAAAATGAACGCGAGTCTTTCCGGTGGCGCGGTGGCTGGGCTTACGCAACTCGCAGGCATGGGCGGCAAGGGCGGCGGCATCCCCTTCTTCATCCAGGGCACAACCTCCGATCCGCACTTCATGCCGGACGTGAAGGGAATGGTGGGCAGTCAGCTGAAAGGCGGCCTGGGAGGCGCCCTGGGGGGACTGACCGGAGGAAAGAATTCTTCTGGGAAGTCGGCTTCTCCGGCGGATGCGCTGGGCGGTCTATTCGGAAAAAAGAAAAAACAGTAAATGTGGGCGCGAGCGTCCTCGCTCGTGCCGCAGCGCCCCGGATGGTTCGCGAGAGCCTCTTGCTGCTGCAGCTATGCGCGCCCTGGTTCGTTTGCGCTGCCGCA
>JBOGLD010000096.1:0-3107 GCA_050745885.1 Terriglobales bacterium | reverse complement strand
GTGCACGATGTAGGCCTCGGTAGTGCGCTTCACCAGGTCGCCATCGGCGGCGTGGGCAGCGATGATGTGGCAGACCGCGTCCGGCACGCCGCATTCCAGCGCCAGCGCGACGCCGGTAAAGGGATGGCGCAACGCCTCTCCGCGCTCGCTCTGCCGGCTCTTGCCATCCGCGCCCAGTTCATATTCCAGCAACTTGCCCACATCGGCGAGAATGGCGCCCGCGATCACCGTGTCCAGGTGGACGGGCAGCGCGCGCCCCACAAATTCCTGCATGGCTTCGGCACTCTGGCGCGCAATGTGCACCACGCACCGCTTGTGCTCCATGAAAGTAATGGGACAGTTGGGGACCAGGAGCGTGAACGGAATGTGATTCAGGTCGTCGGGCTTCAGCGGGCTGCGCTCCAATGCTTTGACCCAGGTCTGGGTAACCTGGCTGCGCAACTTCTTGTCTTCGATCCACTGGATCTCCGGCCAAAGCTTGGCGACTGCCTCGTGCATTCCGACGCCCTCCCGTCGCAAAACAATTTAGCTTACCGTGGCGATGCAGCAAGAGTCGAGTGCAGAGAGGGATCGCAGGTTAGAAATGCCCTGGTTTGACTTGCCCCGGCCCCGGACGTACGATGTGCCGGGCCTGAGCCAAGTTTTGTCAACGCAAGTCTGCAAACTGCAGAATGCAAAGAAAGACACAAGAGAGGAACCATCAATGAGAACGGATAGGACTAGAAATCTTGCGGCAGCCGTTGTGATTCTCCTGCTCGTCTGCGTAGCGTCGAGCACCGCGTTCGCGCAAAAGGCAACTGTGCTGCGTGTGGTCGTTGTAAAGACCGACGATCCCGCCGGTTATGCGCAGCAGATAGAGAAGGGCAAGCAGGTTATGAAGAGCCTCGGGGTTCCGGACCAGGTCCGGGTATGGCAGGCCCGATTCGCCGGATCCGACACCGGCATGGTCGTGGTCACCATCGAGTATCCCAACATGGCCGCCTTTGCCGAAGCCGCGACCAAGACCGAGGCCAGCAGCGACTACCGGGCATGGCTCAAGGGTCTCGACAAAGTAAGAAAGATCGTTTCAGACAGCCTCTACACCGAGTGGTAGCCAGGCTAGTCCCGAGTCATCAGAACTCGAGGGTGCCCCATCCTAATTTCGCGTCCTTTGCGAAATAGGGTGGGGTCTTCGCTGAGTCTCAACTTCGCCTCTCACGGACTAAAAGCCCAATAAGTCATCTGCTGCAGCGTGACCGCATGCATGCCAAAGCGCTGGCCGGGAGGCGCGCCGGTCCGCATCACTTCAAACATATCAGACAGGATGGAGCGCTGGTCCCCATAGTAGGCATGCCCGATCAGCCCCGTGTCCACCGCGGTCGCATCGATCGTGTCAATATTCGGCACCACGCAGATGTGAGTGGAATCGCCCGCCCGGTCGTACTGGTGAATCTTTTCCGAGGTGACAATCGCCTGGTCGCGCGACGACGCATACAGCGTCACATGTGCGGCTGCGGAAGGAAACGTTGCCGCCAGTTGACGGAACACTCCCACATCAATATCGGGGGCCGCCAGAAAGACGTTCTTGAACAGGGGAGGAACCACGCCGGCGTGCCGGGCCGCGATCGCAGCCAGCGCCCGGGTCAGCGCCCGGTTGCCCATGCTGTGCGCGATCAGATGCACGGTCGTGGCATGAGACTGCGCCGCCACCGCCTCCAGAAATTTATCCAGATGTGGCGTCGCCCAGTCGATGGTGGCCTCGTCGGCGGCGTATCCCGTCAGCTTTCCCTTCGAGGGCCACGAGTACATTATGGGCGCCCCCTGAAATCCCAGATCGTAGGAAAGCTGTGCCGTGCGCCACGCCGCCTGCTCGAAGGTGTTGTCGAACCCGTGGATGAACACGAAAGCGTCCCTGTTGCTCGATGACTCCACCTTGCTCGAAAGCTCGGCGTAAAATTCCTGCTCCGATTTCGGCGCAACGCTGAGCAGCATCACGTGCTTGTCCGGGTCCTGGCGGAATTCGAGTTTCCAGATCGAAGGCCGCTCGATCTGCCCCATGCGATGGTCCCTGGGGATACTGACGTCCAGCGTGCCCAGATGCAGCGTTTCGTCCGGCTGCCGCTCTCCCCCGTAAAATTTGCCGGGCGCGGCATCGCCCGTAGGCTGGCGGTCGGTGGCATAGAACACGCGCACCACCGCGTAATTCTCTTCTTCCCGCAACGCGGCTGTGGGCGCGGCCGTAGGCCCACGCGAAGCGGTCGCACGATGCGGAGGTGAGGATGCGGTGGCAGGCGGAACCGGTGACGGAGGTGGAGGCGGCGGCGCCGCGGCAGTTTCTGGCGGCTCCGCTTGCCGCGGCGGCGGCGTCGGATGGGCCGCCGTCTGGTTAGACGAACTCGGCTTTTTGGCGCAAGAAAGCAGAAAAAGAAAAAACAGACACGCCAGCACCGCCAGCAGAATGATCCACAAGTACGCCTTCATGGAGGCCTCCACACACACTGTTTCCTGGGGGAAGCCGGGAGGGGGAAAAGCCTATGACCGATAAGCAGGATTGTCAAGCCGGCGGGTGGGCCAGCATAAGGCAGGGGGATTGAGAGGTGAGAGGATGCCCCACCCTAATTTCGCGTTTGTTGCGAAATTAGAGTGGGGATTTTGGCGATTAGAACTTCCCCACCATTTTCATCCCCAGGGAAGTCCGGACAACTACGTCGAGAGCCTGCCCTGAGCGATCCCCGAGTGGGAACGAGGGGGAGTCGAACGGGGACATGCTGTTTGCGGGCATCGTCACAGGATCGCGCGTCGAATACAAACGTAGTTGTTCGTGACGGCAGTGCCGCCCACCCACCCGACGTGAGCCCATGTGTCACTTGCCCTTCAGGCCGTCGCGCCAGGCCATTACTTCCAGTTCGACCCGGACCGCGTCCTGGACGGCAATTACGGGGCGTGCCTCCATTTGAAATGCCGGAAGCATCGAGCAAAACTTGTGAACCGCCAGCGGATCGTCGCAGTCCACCAACAAATGCCCACCCCAATCGCCAACTCGCACCACAAAGAACTCGATCTTGAAATTAGCCGGCGCCTTCCACTGTCCAAACACCTCAAGGATTCGCGTCTTGGCATTCTCGTAC
>JBOGLD010000095.1:0-7960 GCA_050745885.1 Terriglobales bacterium | reverse complement strand
CGTAGACGACATGTGGTAGACTCTTGACTGTATGAGGTAAGGAGTCAACCGCCATGTCAGACAGTTCCACCATCTTGCCCTCAACCGCCGTGGCGTTCGACCAAGACGCAGTCGACGCCGAACTAAGAGTGATGATGAAAGTGTCAGAGGCTCTGGGGTCGCTCAAGGACGCCGGGGCAAGGGAGCGCGTCCTATTTTGGGTTGCATCGAAGTTCCAGTGCGCATCCGGATTGCCTGTCTCGCCTCCAGCTCAAAACGAAACAAAGACCGAGAGCCTAGCCGCTTCCGCAAGGGAGATCCCCGGTATCGCACGACTCTCGGACACAGGCGAACTGCACCTTACCGTGCGGGACATGAAAGCACGGAGCGCGAACGACGCGGCGCTAAGAATCGCGCATATCGTCATTTACGCTAACCAACAATTGACTGGCTCAGAAACCGTGTCGTCCAAGAAGACCCTTCTTCCGATACTGCGAAAATATCGAGCCTATGATGGGAATACTAGATCCGCCCTAGCTCAGCACCGAGGCTTCGTCAGAGAAGGCGACCAGCTATCGATGGACTTTCACTGCAAGAAGGAGGCCGAAGGTTTTGTCAGAGAGATCCTCGACTCCACAACTCAAGGCACATGGGCCCCGTCAGCTAGGGCCAGCAAGAAAAAAGTTGCAAGCGACAAGGCGTCTAGTGTTGTTCAGATCCCTTCTTGAATCGGTGCAATCCTGCTCTGGTTCCCTGCGAGCCCCGCGCGCAAGCGCGGGGCTTTTGTTTTTCCAGGGCACACAGAAATTCCCGAGTCTGGATTTGCCTCTGGCTATCAACAAGATTGTTCAGCGCAACTCCAGTCGGACTGGTCGGCGGAGCCGAACGATTCGGCGCCGATGCCGATGGTCGGTACTTCCGCCTCGGCGGGAAACACGGCCGCAGTATGTCGATGTGTGCTTATATTACATGCGCTGACAATACTGAATGCATTCTTGGCGATACCACAAGTATCGTAGACGAAATGTGGTAGACTCTTGATTGTATAAGGTAAGGAGTCAACCGCCATGTCAGACAGTTCCACCATCTTGCCCTCAACCGCCGTGGCGTTCGACGCCGTCGCGTTCAGGGTCTTCTCCGAACGGATGGCAGGGGTGGCGAGACTGGATTCTGGCATGATCGCAATTGGCATTCTTTGCTGGCATGACCTGCGGAGGCCAGGCGTCGAACTTAGCACGTGGGAGCTCGCCAAACTGATGGTGGCTTACGGCATGGGGAACCCGAATCGTGCAACGCTCGAATCGAAGCTGTCTAGGTCTCCGTTGACTCTAAAGGGATCCGGAGGCTTCTTGCTTAAAGCTGGTGCACGGGATGCCGTTCGGCAACAGCTCTCCGCGGTTTTCGAGCCCGCTCTTCCCGAGGTGAACTTGGAAACTGGTTTTCTGCCACAGGAGGTGTGGAAAGACACGCGCGGGTACATCGAGAAGGTCTGCGTACAGTTGAACGGGTCTTACCAATTCGGCTTCTACGACGCCGGCTCCGTCATGGTTAGGCGAGCAGTTGAAACCCTAATCATTGAAGCGTACGAACATCTGCACAGAGAGGCGGAAATCAGAGACGCCGAGGGTAACTACTTCATGCTGGGCGAGCTGGTTAACCGGTCCACAAATACCGGAGGGCTCACACTGGGAAGAGAGGCAAGAGCTGCTTTGAAGGAAATTAAGAAACTGGGTGATCGATCTGCCCACAACCGTCGCTATAACGCGGTCAAGGCTGATCTAGACGACATCCGGTCGGGGGTTCGCGTGACCGTGGATGAACTGATAAATATCGCATCGCTAAGGCGAGTGAGGTGAGAGCCATGGAGAACTACAAACTGCACATCAAGGTGGGCCCGCACGAATTCCAAGGCGAGGGTCCCGAGGACACCGTCAAAAAGAACTTCGAGGACTGGAAGTCGATGATCGCCTCAATAACGGTGATGGAGAATGTCAAGTCAGCTTCGGGCCAGTCCCCGGTCGGCGGAAATGTTTCGGCGCCGCTGGACGGACCGCACGCATCAAGGCTCTTTCTGTTGGACGATAAGAAGGGCCTAGTGACGCTCAGGGTTCTTCCACGCGGAGAAGATCGCCTCCCGGACGCGGCCCTACTCATTCTTCTTGGTTTCCGCCAGTTAAAGGATCAGGACGAAGTCTTGGTAACCCAGCTGAAGCCCGCCTTGAAACAGTCGGGATGCGGCGACAAGCGTGTCGATTCCGTCGTCGGTAAGTACCTGCGTGATGGGCTGATAAACAAGGGTGGAATCGCCAAGGGCGGGAGATATAGCCTGACCAACTCTGGAATCGAAAAAGCGACGTCCTTGGCGCGCGGTCTCGTTTCGTGAAGCCGTGAGACTGCGCACCGTTACCGTGCGTTACCGAGGTCATGGTGACAAAACATACAAGAAACGTGTATACAAGTAACAAGACATCCGATGATCTGTCGGGCAGCCAGGCACTGGGCACCATCGTTTTTCAAGGCGACTCGATACGGATGCTGCGAGGGTTTCCGGATGGAGTCAGGCACGACCTCGGATATGCTTTGTACCGGTTGCAACTTGGCCAGACGCCTCCCGACAGGAAAGTGGTTCGTGAGGTAGGCGCGGGAGTCTACGAACTCCGCGAAGAGGATGAGAAAACGTGGTATCGAGTTCTGTACGTACGGCGGGCAAACACAATACAGGTTCTCCATTGCTTCGAGAAGCGGTCGAACAGCATAGAACAGAAAGACATTGAGACCGCCAAGGCACGCCTCAAGCGCGTACTGGAAGCCGAACGCGAGGAGAAAAGAAATGTCAAACAAGCGCTCCGGAGAAAATGAATACAGAGTGGAGGGGAGCGTGTTGGATGAACTCGGTTTGGACCGCCAAAGTGCTCTCGAACTTAAGCTGAAAGCGGCTCTGCATCAGAAGATCCTGCAACTCGTGAAACGCCGCAGATACAAAGCTCGCGACCTGGAACGAATTCTGCAAGTACAGCAACCCCGTGTCAGCGAACTCATGCGCGGCAAGATCTCCACACTGAGTGTGGCCCGATTGCTCTTATATGCCGACCTCCTCGGGGCCCAGGCGGAAGTAAAGCTGACGCAAGTCAGGTCGCGCACCGCGGCGTAGCCCGCAAGCATGACTTTCGACTTAACCGCGAGAGATGGGGCATCTCGCCACCTACAGCATTCTCCCTAGCGCAGAATTTCCCGCTCAGTTACCGAAATTTCTAGTCTTCCATTTCTCCCACTCGTATCCGACAGAAAACGCAGCCCTC
The DNA here is from genome assembly GCA_050745885.1 of Terriglobales bacterium. Lineage (GTDB taxonomy): Bacteria > Acidobacteriota > Terriglobia > Terriglobales > Acidobacteriaceae > JAIQFF01. Next base: position 4,682 of record JBOGLD010000095.1, on the reverse strand, counting down.
CCGCTGGTGGCAATGTTCGTGCTCTCTATACAAGCAGATCAAGTCGGGAGAACGATCATGTCGAACATACATATCGATAAAGTCGGTGACATGGCAGTGGTGGAATGCGAAGGCAGATTTATCCGCAGTGATGACGCCTTCAAGTTACGGGATGCAGTTACGTCACAGTGCGATGCCCACGTCATCGTGCTGGACCTCACGGAAGTGCGCGCCCTCGGCGGCGGCGGCGTTGGTGTCATGGTATTTGTGCAGCGTTGGTGTCACGATCATGACATTCGGTTCAAGCTGTTCAATCCTTCCAAGGCGGTGCGGGAGAGATTGGAACACACGAACGCCATGTCGGAGTTCCACATTGCCACGCTGGACGAGATGATGGCGCTGCTCGCCTGGGCTGACAGCCGTTACGCCCTGGCCTCGTGAACAGGCGTCCTCCGGACGGTTTACTCTACGCGCAGGATCAACTGCGCTCCGCTGTCCAGATGTACGTTTTCGGTGTTCGAGCTCAATACCGACACTGGTCCTGAGGTGTCCAGGGAAAGCCCCTTCATCCCGACTATTCCCCGGCTGGTGGGCCCGAGCGGGCTGACGGTTGAACGATTTAACCCGGCCGTCCGAGGGGAAGCCGGGTCGGCGATGCTGCCAGGGTATCTGGGAGTCGGGCTGCCGGAGGCGGCGTCGTCAGCCGGGGTTTGCGACCCCATCGGGGGCGGCTTTCCCGGCATCGAAGACGCATCCGCGAGACTCTCAGGCACGCTTTCGACCAAGGACCCGAGGTCCAAGGGCCTTCCGACTGCCTGCACTGCCAGTTGCAGCGGTACTTCGCGCCCATCCTTCAGCAACAGGCGATCGAAAGTGATCCCGACCAGCGAATTGGGGGAAGCTTTGCTGTGGGCCTTGGCCTCGGTCACATGGCCGATCACCCTGGTTTTTCGCGGAACCAGGATATGTCCGTGCGCCAGCAGATCGTTCGCGGTCCTGGCCTCGATTTTGTCGTTCGGCTTCGCCTTCTTAGCGTCCAGCGACTTCGACAACTCAACGGAGAGGACGGTTCCGGGCGGCAGCGCACCGGCCGCTGCAGCGGACTTCTGGACGGAGGCGTCCTTACCCGGGGAGGGCTGGGGAGGGATTTGTGCCAGGGATGTCGAGATGCATAACAGGGCGGCCAAGGGTAGGACCGGCAGCAAAAACAGTTTCCGCATATTGACTCCACGGCTCTTTCCGGTTGCGTGCTGGAAAACTATGATGCGTCCAATCAAAACCAGGTTCCCTCCCGATATTTACGGTACTGCTCGCCGAATCGCGCCTCGAGGACCCCAGCTTCCTGGCGGGCACGCACAATCTGGATGGGTATCAGAACCAGCAGCAGGAGCAGCGCATAACGATACTGCAGGGAAATCAGGATGCCCAGCACCAGCAAGCCGCTGAAGACGTAGATCGGGTTCCTGATTTTTGCGTACAAACCGTGGGTGACAAGTTCCTTGGCCTGAGGAGTCACTGAAAACGATTGTCCCAACTGCCAGCGGGCGGTGAAGAGCAACACGGCGGCAGGAACGGCGATGCAGAGTCCCGCCAGGCGAGCGCCATTCCACACTCCCGGGCGCAGCAGGACAACTCCGATGACGATCAGCACCACGCAAAACTGCAGCGCGAAGAAGGGAGTGATTTTTCTGATATTCGCCTTTGAGTCTGGCATGGCTATTCTACGAATCCCTGGCGGATGCTGTGGATGAAATCGGTGTAAGCAGGCGTGAATCCGGCGGCGCGCACGGCCGCCGCCACCTGGCCCCGGTGGTAGACCGCGTGGGTGATCAGGTGCATCAGGATGTCGTCCTTGCGGCTGCTCCAGGTTTCACCCTGGCTGTTCTGATAAGCGATAGGCCGGGCCAGTCCGGCTTCGCTGCAGCCCTTCAGGTAAGTCTTCCACAACGCGGGTAACTCTGCCGCTTGCCGTTCGCATTCTTCGGCCGTGAACTCAGGCCAGACCGGAAGGGTCTGGGGCTTCTGTTCCAGCCGTTCCATCCAGAGACGCTCCGCGGCAAAAATGTGGGCCATCAGTTTCAGGGCCGGGGGAAGTGGAGTGTTTGCGGCACGCAAGCCGGTGAGCACTTCCTGATTCGCCCAACCGTCGTAGGCGAACAGACGGCTGAAATGTTCGATCAGGTCCATGACACTATTCAAACACAGCAACCGGCCTGCGTGCACCAGCCGGGGCTCAGGCACAAAAAGCCCCGCTGATGGGCGGGGCTTGAGGACGCAGCGGCGATTCCGCACGAGCTTACTTCTTGTTCGGCGCGTTCTCCCTGGCTTCGCTGGCGGCGGCCTGATGCCCGGCCATCGACACGGCCTGCATGAAGGGTGCCGCAACCGCTGGTGGCTTCACCTTGCCGGTGAGGACCTTGCGAAACGACACATCATGGCCGTAGATAGCAGTAGTCGAATCTGCGTCCTGCTCGACCACGGCGCCCTCCAGGGTCAGGCCGGCAAAAACGCCTTTGGAACGTGAGTAAGTCAGCAGCTCGGAATTCATTTTCCAGTCGGTGCCTGCGGACGCATGACGTCCTACAGGTCCGGCCGCGGCGGATCCCTCCCCGCTGAGCTGGAACTTGTTGGAAAGCAGATGCTGCAGACCTTTGTCGTTCATCACCAGCATAACCAGGTCAACACCCTCGGCTCCGATCTGAAGTCCCCAGCTTCCCCCGCCGACGGAGATGAATGCGGGCGCGCTCCAGCCCGTGGCGGTGCGGCAACTGGCGACCCCGCGGCCGTGTTTACCACCAAAAATGAAGCCGGCCTTGATCAGGTGTGGAACCACGACGATACATTTCGCGTCGTCCAGCACTTCTTCGGGTATGCCCTTGTCGGGCGCAGCCATGATCTGTTTGAGCACATCCCCGGAATTCTGCAGCCGTTCGACAGAATCCTCCCTGGCGGTAGCCGAAGCCATGGTGCCCAGTAATGCCACCAAACTGAATACCAATGCAACAAGAGATCTTTTCATTTGTTCCTCCTTAGAAAGTCGCTTTGACTGCGTTCGCCTGGGTCGATAACCTGCTCGCGAGCCTCTCCAGAACTGGCGGTTGTTACAGAGCTGGTCTGCGACCTGATAGCAGCTGGATCACGAGTACTACGATCGCCACCACCAGAAGAATGTGGATGAACCCGCCCAGCGTGTACGAACTTACGAGTCCCAATAACCACAGAACCAACAGGATCACAAATATCGTCCAAAGCATGAGTCACCTCGTTGGTGGATTCACTTCAACTGGCCTAACGACACCACTGTGATCCCCCTTGCGGCTCTCGAGTTGCATCCCGCACCGCGCCGGGTGCAGCTTTTGCGCGATCCGTACCGTGAACACTGTAGAAATGGGAACAGGAACGTGGTCTTCGCCAAAACCCTACAGTCGCGAACGACCACGGATTGGATTCCCGGACACAGAGCGATCGGGTTGTCTCGTTAGGGCGTACATCCAGGACAGGATTCCTGAAAAACTTATTGATATCCGAGACGGTGATGCTTTCGTCCAACCGAGCATAACCGAAAGTCCCCGTGCACCAGGAGGTCACCATGAAGCGCAGAGATTTCATCATCGGAGCAACTTGCGGAGTGGGAGCGGCCTGGATCGGTTCCCGAGACCTGGCCAAAGCCATGAGTGCCATGCCGGCTTTGCCGCGGAAGTTCGGCGGGGCGGATACGGTCGTTCTGGGCAGGACCGGCATTACCACCAGTCGTCTTGCCATGGGGACGGGTACGGTCGGCAGCGGACATCACTCCCACCAGACTGCGCTAGGTGTGAAGGGTCTGTCCGATCTCCTGCTCAACGGCCACGATCGCGGCTTGCGATTCTTCGACACCGCCGATGCTTATGGCAGCCATCCCCATGTGGCCGAGGCGCTCAAACATCTTTCCCGCGACCAGGTCACGGTGCTCACCAAGACCTGGGCTCGCGACCCAGCCGAAGCCCGCGCCGATCTCGATCGCTTTCGCAAGGAACTGGGTATCGACTACATCGACGTCTGCCTCATGCACTGCCTCACGGAAGGCGACTGGACCGAACGCTACCGGGGAGTCATGGATGTTTTCTCCGAAGCCAAAGAAAAAGGGATCATCCGCGCTCATGGCTGTTCCTGTCACAGCATCGAAGCGCTGCGCGCGGCGGCCAAGTCGCCATGGGTCGAAGTCGACCTGGTGCGCATCAACCCGATCGGTTCGCACATGGACGCCGATCCCGAAACCGTTGTGAGTGTGCTGCGCGAAATGAAAGCCGCCGGAAAAGGAATTGTCGGCATGAAGATTCTGGGCCAGGGCGATCTGCGCACCCGCCAGGACGAAGCCTTGAAATACGCCCTGTCGCTGGGGGTGCTCGATGCCTTCACCATCGGGGCCGAGAGCAAGAATGAGCAGGAAGACTTGATACGGAGAATTTCCGCGGCCGCCTAGAAGCCTGGTAGCGGATCTAAACACCCCGAGATCAGCCACAACGGGAGTAGCGCCGCCGAGATGTCAGCGCTACCCTTTTAGTAGCCTTGCTTTTTATCTACGACCGAATGCAGCGGCTGGCCCTTTAGATAGCGGTGCAGGTTTTCAGAGATACAGGCATAGTGCCGCTCCCAGAGTTTTTCGGTGAGGCCGGCGGTGTGGGGTGTAATCAGAAGATTTTCCAGGTCCCACAGGGGTGAGT
>JBOGLD010000094.1:0-40561 GCA_050745885.1 Terriglobales bacterium | reverse complement strand
GTCCTTGAGCACAGCCAGCGCAATGTTGGTCAGCGGCCCAACCTGGACCAGAGTGATCTCATGGGGCGCGGCGTGCACCATCTGAATGATCAGGTCGGGTCCAAAATGCGAATCTACTTTGCATTTGCTGGGAGGGAGCTCGATATTCGCCAAGCCATTCTTGCCATGCCAGAATTCCGCCGTAATGAGTTTTTGAAAGAGAGGATGCTGCGCTCCCGCGGCGACGGGAATATCGCACCGGTTGGCCAGTGAAACCATGCGCAACGCATTCTCCAGGCCCTGACTGGCGGTCACGTTCCCAGGCACGACGGTGATGGCGCGCACGTCCAGCTCCGGCGAATTGAGCGCCAGCATCAGGGCCAGCGCGTCGTCGGTTCCGGGGTCGGTGTCTAAAATAATCTTCTTTGCCGCTGCCGAGGCAGGGACAGTGCTGGCCAGCAGGGTGGCAACCGCGACCAGCTGAAAAATGGCGTGGGGCAAACGTTTCAGAATTTGATTTCTCCAGACTCGAAGCAGCGTCGTAGCCTAGCTTTCAGACCGAAACGCTGTCAAGGTCAAATGTAGGCGCGAGCGTCCCGCTCGTGCGTCCCGAACCACGCATTCTCAGTTCTGACGCGGTCATAAGGTTGGCCCGCACGAGCGGGACGCTCGCGCCTACATTAGGGGGTGCCGTACAATTACAGTTCTGAACATGTCGGTCGAGAACAAAACACGCTACGGGGCGGGGAGCGGTACGCGCGCTCAGGGCGGTGTGGATACTTTCGCGCCCCATTTGCACGGGGCCATCGCCACGCTGGGCGGGCGTCCGCTGGTTTCGAACCGCGGCATTCCACTTAATCTCGACTGGGTACAGCAGGTCCGAGTCAATACCAGCGCGGTGGAGCGCCGGGCGCAGAGTCATGTTGCCCGCCGCACCGTAAAAAAAGATTGGCAGGCGGCGTGGTTGCTGCGCGCCGTCTCCTGCATGGACCTCACCACGCTTTCGGGGGACGACACGGAAGAGCGGGTGCGCCGCCTGTGCGCCAAGGCCAGGCGTCCAATTCAGGATGATCTGGTCAAGCGACTGGGGATTGAAGAACTGGGCATTAAAGTTGCCGCGGTCTGCGTATATCACGCGTTCGTGGAGACGGCAGTGCGGGCACTCGAAGGCAGCGGCGTGCGGGTGGCCGCGGTTTCCACTGGTTTTCCCGCAGGCCTGTCTCCGCTGGCCGAGCGCGTGGCTGAGATTCATCGTTCGGTGGAGGCGGGAGCCAGCGACATTGATGTGGTCATTACCCGGGGCCACGTGTTTGGCGGCAAGTGGCAGGCGCTCTATGACGAGATCGCCGCTTTCAAACAGGCCAGCGGCCCGGCCCACATGAAAGTGATTCTCGGCGCCGGCGATCTGCTTACCCTGCGCAACGTGGCTCGGGCCAGCTTTGTCGCCATGATGGCGGGGGCGGATTTCATCAAGACTTCAACGGGCAAAGAACCGACCAACGCGACCCTGCCGGTAGGCTTCGTGATGACGCGCGCCATTCGCGAGTATGCCCAGGAGACTGGAATGGCTGTCGGCTTCAAACCCGCGGGAGGAATCCGCAGCGCGAAGCAATCCCTCGAATGGCTGGCATTGATGAAGGAGGAACTCGGCCCCTCCTGGATGAGAGCGGAACTGTTTCGCTTCGGAGCGAGCGGACTGCTGAACGACATTGAACGGCAACTGGAACATTACGCGACCGGGCGCTATTCGGCGGACTATCGCCATCCCTTGGCGTAGGCTGTGACGTGTTCACATTCTTATGAGCATCGCTGAAAAATTTGCCGCCATGGAATACGGGCCTGCGCCCGAAGATCCCAAAGAGGCCCTGGGATGGCTGGACGCTCACGGCCGGCGCTTCGGGCACTTTATTGACGGCGCCTGGCGGCAGCCGGTGGAAGGCGGGTCCTTCGATACCACCGATCCATCCAGCGGCGAGAAACTCGCGACGGTAGCCCAGGGATCGGCAGCAGACATTGACGCCGCAGTCCGGGCCGCGAGCGCGGCACTCCCGAAATGGCAGGCGCTCACTCCGCACGCGCGGGCCCGCTATCTCTACGCGCTGGCGCGGACCGTGCAGAAACATTCCCGCCGTCTCGCCGTGCTGGAGACGATGGATAACGGCAAGCCGATTCGCGAGAGCCGGGACATCGATATTCCGCTGGTCGCTCGCCACTTCTATCATCATGCCGGCTGGGCGCAGCTTCTGCATCAGGAATTTCCCGGATACACGGCCTGCGGCGTCGTCGGACAGATCATTCCCTGGAATTTCCCTTTGTTGATGCTGGCCTGGAAAATTGCGCCCGCGCTGGCTACGGGCAACACCGTCGTGCTCAAGCCGGCGGAGTTCACACCGCTCACCGCTCTGGCTTTTGCCGAAATCTGCTTGGAGGTCGGACTGCCGCAGGGCGTGGTCAATATTGTTACTGGCGACGGTTCGACCGGCGAAGCGCTGGTCAAGCATCCGGAAGTAGACAAGATTGCGTTCACCGGCTCAACCGAAGTAGGCCGAGCCATCCGCACCGCCACCGCTTCGAGCCACAAGCGACTCTCGCTCGAACTGGGGGGCAAGTCCCCATTCATCATTTTTGAAGACGCTGATTTGGACAGCGCGGTTGAGGGTCTGGTAGATGGCATCTGGTTCAATCAGGGACAGGTGTGTTGTGCCGGCTCCCGCCTGCTCATGCAGGAAAGCATCGCGGAAGCGCTCATCACGAAGGTTCGAGATCGTATGAGCACCCTGCGTGCCGGGCCTCCGCTCGACAAATCCATCGACATTGGCGCTATCGTGGCGCGGGTGCAACTGGATCGAATCAAGCGCATGGTGGACCAGGGAGTGGCGGAAGGCGCGACCTGCTGGCAGCCGCAAATCGAGCTGCCGGCGCGCGGACTCTACTATCCGCCCACGCTGCTCAGTAATGTGCATCCCACGTCGATCGTGGCGCAGCAGGAAATTTTCGGTCCGGTACTGGCCTCCATGACGTTCCGCACGCCCAGCGAGGCGGTCGAGCTGGCGAACAACACTGTCTATGGCTTGGCAGCTTGCGTCTGGAGCGAGAGCATCAACGTCGCGCTGCATGTGGCTGCTCAACTGAAAGCTGGAGTGGTTTGGGTCAACTGCACAAATTTGTTCGACGCCTCTTGCGGATTTGGCGGATACCGCGAGAGCGGTTACGGACGCGAGGGTGGCAGGGAAGGCCTGCTGGAGTATCTCGAACCGGCCTGGTTCAGGAATGCCCCGGCGCTGCCGGCGATGAAGCTGTCCGCCGAGCAGAAATCAGACGACAATTCCGATCGGGCAAAGCCGGCCATTGACCGCACCGTGAAACTCTATATCGGAGGCAAACAGGCGCGGCCGGATTCGGGTTACAGCATGGAAGTCCGAGCCGCGGATGGGCGACTCCTGGGCGAAGCGCCGCTGGGCAACCGCAAAGATATTCGCAACGCAGTCGAGGCGGCGCACAAGGCCTCCGGCTGGGCGAAGGCGACCGCACACAACCGGGCGCAGGTTCTTTATTACATCGCTGAAAATCTTTCGCAGCGCGGTGACGAAATCTCCCGCCGCCTGGCCGCCGTGGTCGGCGAAACTCAGGCCGCAGCCGAAGTGAGCCTGGGTATCGAGCGCATCTTTTCTTATGCGGCATGGGCAGACAAGTTTGATGGGGCGGTGCACAATCCTCCCTTCCGCAATGTCGCGCTGGCCATGAATGAACCTTTGGGCACGGTGGGGATCATTTGCCCGAATCAGGCGCCTCTGCTTGGGTTCTTGTCGCTGGTCATGCCGGTGCTTGCCGCCGGCAATGCGGCGGTCCTGGTCCCGTCCGAGGCCTATCCCCTAATCACTGCCGATTTGTACCAGCTTTTTGACACCAGCGATTTGCCGGGCGGAGCCGTCAACATTGTCACCGGCTATACAGTGCAATTGCTGAAGACCCTCGCCGAGCATGATGGCGTAGATGCGATCTGGTGTTTTGCAGACGCAGCGAGCGCGGCGGCGGCCAAGACCTACTCCGTGGGAAATCTCAAACAGGTATTTAGCAACGAGGGCCGGTCTATTGACTGGTTCGACGTGAAGCAGGGCGAAGGGCGCTGGTTTCTTCAGCATGCGACCCAGGTGAAGAATATTTGGGTGCCGTACGGCGAATGAATTGCGCTTGTCTGGCGCAAGCGTTGACACAATCGGAACCGCTGAATAGACTCAGCCTTCTTCACATTGTTCGTTTCGTGCCGGGAAGCAAATCTACTCGCAAGGTCTCCTAACCATGGCTAAGAGTCCTCGTATTGCGGTGGTGGGCAGCGCGAATATTGACCTCACCACTTTCACCGACCGCTTTCCCAAGCCCGGTGAAACCATCTTTGGCCAGAAATTCGACCTCGGATTCGGAGGCAAGGGGGCCAATCAGGCCACTGCGGCCAAGCTGTGCGGGGCCGAGGTCTTCATGGTGGCGCGGGTGGGGAGCGATCTGTTTGGTCCGGCGACGATCGAGAACTTCAAAAAGCTGGGCATCGATGCTACCCAGGTAAAGCAAGTGCCGGGCATGTCCAGCGGGGTAGCGCCAATTTTTGTCGAGCCCAGCGGACAGAACCGCATTTTCGTGGTCAAGGGGGCGAATGACGAATTGAAAGCGGCCGACGTGGATGCCGCCGCCGACTTGCTGAAAGCCGTTGATTGCATCGTGCTGCAGTTCGAAATTCCCCTCGAGACTGTCTATTACACAATCGGTTTTGCGCGAAAACACGGCATTCGCTGCATTCTCAATCCGGCGCCTGCCCAGCCGATCGATTTCAAGGCGGTCGCGGGCCTGGATTACTTTGTGCCCAACGAAAGCGAAGCCGAGACGGTCACCGGAATGCCGGTCAAGAACGTCGAAGACGCCAAGAAATGCGCGGAGAAGCTGCTGGGCTACGGCATCCGCCGCGTCATTATTACGCTTGGCGCCAACGGCTCGCTGCTGGCGGGTAAGGAAGGCATGGAGCACCAGCCGGCGTTTCCGGTGAAGAGCATCGACAGCACGGGCGCAGGGGACGCCTTCATCGGCAGCTTTGCGGTCTTCCTTGGGGAAGGACTGCCCGAACGAGAGGCGGTTCGCCGCGCCAACCTGTACGCGGGACTTTCAACCACCGGGGTGGGGACGCAGAAGTCGTTTTACGATCGCCCGCGATTCGATGCGGAGTGGGCAGTGCGCGGCAAGTCCTAGCCGCCGGTGCATTCATTTGTTGTGTCGGCATTGCTACCCTTGCGAAATTGTTTGCTTGTGTTCGGTCAAGGGCTTTTAACCGCAAAGGCCGCAAAGGCCGCAAAGAAAACCAAGAGTCAACTGGTCCGCTGTCAATTCAAAAGACAAATAAGTACAATAGGGAACTTTCATAGGGGTCCCCGCCGATGTCCAAGCGACTGACTGCAATTATGCCAAGGATCTTCCCGCGAACCGGCTGCTTCCAGAGACTGGCACTCTCGCTCGCGCTCCTGTTCCTGTGGAGCGGACCGTTGTCTTTGACTCTTTTGGCGTTCGAAGGCAATGCCCCCGATCATCTGCTATGCGAAGGCATGCAGGACCCGCTGGGGATTGACACGGCGCATCCGCGCCTCTCATGGCAGCTCCAGGATTCCAGGCGAAACGCCCGGCAGGGCGCGTATGAGATCCGGGTGAGCAGTTCACCCGAGGGGTTGGCACAGGGTCGCGCCGATTTGTGGGACAGTGGACGGGTCGAGTCCGATCAGTCCGTCAATGTTGCCTACAGCGGTCCTGCGGTCGAGTCTCGGCGGCGCTACTACTGGCAGGTGCGGGTTTGGGATGCGCAGGGACAGGCTTCATCCTACAGCGAGGCCGGCTGGTGGGAGATGGGGCTGTTTTCCCCTGACGACTGGAAAGCGAAATGGATCACGCCGGACATGCCGATCGAGCGCGGCGATTATGAGTCGGCGCCGAAATGGATTTGGGCGGCAGATGGCAATGCGCTGACCAACGCCACTCCCGGCAAACACGATTTCCGCTTCAGCTTCAAGCTGGCGCAAAAGCCCAAAGAGGCCACGCTCTTCATTACCGCCAAGGACAACATGGCAGCCTGGGTCAACGGCAAGCAGGTGGCGGTCGAATCGCCCATGGGCAAGTTTGGTCGGGCTCAAGATCCGTGGGGCTATTTTCGAGTCATACCGGTGGGGAAGCTGCTGCACGCCGGCGCTAATTCCCTGGCGGCTGAGGCGATTGTCCAGCAGGAGCGCAGCCGGCCGCCCCAGGCCGGGTTCATTGCCATGCTCCGGGTGCAGATGGCGGACGGCAAAATCGAACGCCTGGTTTCCGGACCGGGATGGAAAACGGCGCCCGAGCAAACTGGCGATGCCTGGGTGGAGCGCGCCTTTGACGATTCGTCATGGCCCGCGGCGGCGGTGGTGGCGGAAATCGGCCGAGGGCCGCTGGGCACTCCCTGGCCCGCGCAGCCGGTCGATCTACTGCGACGGAATTTCAGCGTGGCCAAGGCGGTGCGGAGCGCCCGAATCTACTCGACCGCGTTGGGCAGCTATCAGTTGTATTTGAATGGCGAGCGAGTCGGCCATGACATTCTCGCTCCCGGCTGGACCGACTATCGCAAGCGAGTGGTTTATCAAGTCTACGATGTCACCTCGCAAGTGCGACAAGGCGGGAATGCGATCGGCGCGATTCTGGGTGGAGGGTGGTATGCCGATGGCCTGGGCTGGCTGCAAACCCGATACAATTTTGGGCCGCCACCGGTCCGGCTGCTGGTGCAACTCGAGATCGAATATGCCGACGGCTCACGCGATTCCGTGTTGAGCGACGATTCGTGGAAAGCGAAACAGTCTCCCATCCTGAGCTCGGATATCTACAACGGCGAAAGCTATGACGCCCGGCTGGAACCGAGCGGCTGGGACCAGGCATCGTTCTCTGACTCGCGGTGGGGAGCGGTCACGGTCGCGCCGCCGCCCGAGGCCCCGCTGGTGGCGCAGGATTTTCAGCCCATTCGGGTGCACGAGATACTCAAACCCAGGACGGTTACGAATCCGACGCCGGGAGTCTACATCTTCGACCTTGGCCAGAACATGGTTGGTTGGGCGCGGTTGCACGTTGCCGGCAAGGCTGGAACCAAAGTCCGTCTGCGATTCGGGGAAGTCCTGAAGCCCAATGGCGAACTTTACACCGAAAATTTGCGTACGGCCGAGGCCACGGACACGTACATCCTGCGGGGGAAGGGAACTGAAACATTCGAGCCTCACTTTACCTTCCACGGCTTCCGCTATATCGAAGTTACGGGGTATCCGGGAGCGCCTTCGCAGGATGCGGTTGAAGGTATCGTGTTCTACACCGACGCGCCCTTCACCATCCAATTCAGCACCGGGAGCCAGGTGGTAAACCAGCTGTGGAACAATATTCTCTGGGGCCAGCGCGGAAACTTTCTGAGTGTGCCCACGGATTGCCCGCAGCGCGACGAACGTCTGGGCTGGATGGGCGATGCCGAGGTATTCTGGCGGACCGCATCCTTCGATGCCAATCTGGCCGCTTTTTCGCGGAAATTCACCACCGACATTCGCGACGCGCAAAGCCCAGCGGGCGCCTTCGGCGACGTTTCGCCGCGAGTTGGTCCCACCGGAGAGAGCGTGGCCGGCTGGGCCGATGCCGGAGTGATTATTCCGTGGACCGCCTACCTGCAATTCCGCGATATCCGCATTCTGAAAGACAACTGGCCGGCGATGGAAAGGTGGATGGAGCACATCGGAGGGGCGAATCCCAACTACCTGTGGTTGAAACAACGGGGAAACGATTACGGCGATTGGCTCGCGATTGGCAGCACAACCTCAAAAGACCTGATCGCCACGGCATACTGGGCCTACGACGCCTCGCTGATGATGCGCATGGCGCAGGCGCTTGACCGGCCCCGGGACGCACAGAAGTATCGCGAAGTTTTCGAGAAAGTCCGGACGGCGTTCAATCAGGAGTACGTGAAGCCGTATGGCACAGTCGGTACCGGCAGCCAGACCAGTTACGTGCTGGCTCTGCACATGGACCTGCTGTCACAAAAAGACCGGGCGCTGGCGGCGGAGAAGCTGGTCGGCGACATCAAAGCGCACGACTGGCATCTGACCACCGGCTTCCTGGGCACGCCGTATCTGATGATCGAGCTCAGCAACAGCGGACACAGCGACGTGGCCTACCGGCTGCTGCTCCAGACGACGTATCCTTCCTGGGGATACATGATCGAGCACGGCGCCACCACCATGTGGGAACGGTGGAATGGCGACCAGATGATGGGCGATCCGTCGATGAATTCGTACAATCACTATGCCTACGGGGCCGTCGCCGAATGGTTATACCGCTACGCTGCCGGCATCGACGACTCGGCCGACGATCCAGGATTTCATCGCGTCATTCTCCACCCCCAGTTCGACGCCAGCCTGGGAGAGGCCAGGGCGACATACGAGTCGGTCTATGGGAAAATCACCTCGAACTGGAAAGTTGACGGAAACTCGATCCGCTGGGATGTCGTGATCCCGCCCAATACGACCGGGCTGCTTTACCTGCCGGGCAGTGTGGCGACCCGGATTCTGGAAGGCGGCAAGGATATCCGGCAGAGCGCGGGAGTTTCGTTGGTGCTCAGAGACAGCCGCAACGCGATCTATCAAGCGGGCGCGGGATCGTACACATTCACAGTTGAAGAGTAAAGTTGGTTTTTGGAGCTCGAAAATTCAGAGAGGCGGACATGGACCGACGATCCTGGTTGCAAACCCTCCCCACCATCGCTCTCCTCCCGACGGCAGTCTGGGCGAGCGCACAACCGGAGCCGGCCGGTCCTGCGGGATCAGCGGCCACGGTATATGAACTTCGCGTTTACCATGCGAACGAGGGCAAGCTCGACGATCTGTTGAAACGCTTCAGGGAGCACACCACACGCCTGTTCGACAAACATGGGATGAAAAACGTGGCGTACTGGACCCCGCTCGACGAACCGCTGCAGGGCAAAACCCTGATCTATATTCTCGCCCACCCCAGCCGGGAAGCCGCGACCAGTAACTGGAATGCGTTTCGCGAAGACCCGGAATGGCAGAAAGTGCGCGACGAATCCGAGGCGAACGGAAAGCTCGTGAATAAGGTCGATTCTACTTTCATGAGGCTGACCGATTTCTCACCAATCCCGTGATGGATACTTTCGGGCGTCTTGGCTGGGACAGGCCGAAGCAGCGGTCAGGCGTAGGTGGTCACCGAAACCGCGTTGCGCTCCTTGCGTTCCGCTGTGATGCGCTCCAGATAACCGCTTTCCCGGAAGGCCTGCATGGGATCTTCCGGCAAACCGTGGCTGCGCCGCCATTCGCGCAGGACAGGGCGCACGTCGTACCAGAATGCTCCCCGCAGGGTCTCCTCGGCTTCGACCAGCGAACAGCGCTGTTGTAACGACGCCAGCCGCGCGTGGTCCACGATGGCCGCCTTAGCGTAGAGTTCCTGCGCCGTGCAAACGGTCTGAATCATGGCTTCCATCTTGCCCTTGAGATTGTGGCTCTGATCCACCATGTAGGCCACATCCGCGAACGCGCCGGTTTCCCAGGCGAAGTGGTGGATCTCATGGAAGATGCGGAAGATCTGGTAGGGATCGATGGAGCCAAGGGTGAGATCGTCGTCGGCGTATCGCCGGTCGTTGAAATGGAAACCTCCGATCCTCCCGTGATGAAGCAGCCAGGCCACGATCTGTTCGATATTCTGGGCCTGATAATGATGGCCGGTATCCACCAGAACGTAGGCCTGTGGACCGGCCGTGCGCGCCAGCAGGAAGGCCATGCCCCAGTCGGCCACGTCGGTGTGGTAAAACGCCGGCTCGAAGGGCTTGTACTCAATGAGCAACCTTTGTTTGGGACTGAGCCCGCCGTGCACTTTCTTCAGAGCTTCCTCGAACCATCCAATTCTATTGCGGATATTCTGCGTGCCCGGGTAGTTCGAGCCATCGGCGAACCAGGGTGAAATGTCGCGACACTCCAGTGCCTTCGCGATGGCCACACAATCCAGCATATGATCGAGGGCCCGCTGCCGAATCGCCGGGTCGGGGTTGCCCACCGATCCGTACTTGTACTCCTGGTCCTGAAAGACGTTGGGGTTGATGGAGCCGGGTTGCACTCCGTATTTCCCGGCCAGGCGCTCGACCTGGGCGGTATCTTTTAAGCCGTTGGGAAGGTCCCACTGCACGTGCAGCGCGACCGTCGGACAGGCCCCGGTCAAGGCATGCACCTGTCCCGCGTCGCTGAACTTGTCTTCAATGGTGACTGCGGCCGCGAGCTGAACGAATTTTCCAAAACGGGTGCCGGTGTTGGCGAAGCCCCAGGAGGGCAACTCGATGTGAAAACTGTCGAGCGCGCGATGGATCAATACTTCCGGTTTTTCGGTCATACGAGTGCCTTTCCAGTTGGCCGTTGGACTTCCTCTGCCCTATGGGCCTGGATATTGTTTCCGGGCGCGCCGACTCCTGCAGCATCGATGAGTTGAGCCGCCAGAACGCCAGCCCACTTCGCCACGGCGTTCGCGGTCACTCCGATGCCGGCAGTGTAATTCCCTTCGAGCGCGGCGAGCTGGATGGCGAAGTTGCCGACCGTCGCGCTTTCGGTCGATCCAGTCAGGACCTCAAGCCCGGTTGCCTTCGCCGTGAGCCGGTTCAGCACCGTGTTCTTGCTGCCGCCACCGACAATGTAAAGCCGCTTCAAAGTTTTTCCGGTGATCCTCGCAGCGTCGCGTAAGACCGAGGCGTAGCGAGCGGCGAGACTGTGGAGAATCAGGTTCGTCATTCCGGCGGCCATGCCCGGGCCTTCGGGAATGGGAGCCTGGCCGATGCGATTCAGTTGAGCGTTGATACGCGCCGGCATGTTTCCCGGCAACAGCAGATCGGGATCGTCCACATCGATCAGGCAGTCGGGCGCGCCGACGTTCGCGCAGGCTTCCACCAGTTGCTCGACCGTCCAGACCTGACCTTGGGACCGCCACTGTTCCATACATTGGCGCAGCAACCACATGCCGTTTACATTTTTCAGGAAATAAATCCTGCCACCGACTCCGCCTTCGTTGCTGAAGTTGGCAGCGCGCGCAGCAGCGCTGACGCATGCCGAATCAAGGACGCAGCCCACCAGCGACCAGGTGCCGGAGCTGATAAAAGCCCAGTCGTTTCCCTGGGCCGGAATTCCAGCAATGGCTGATGCCGTGTCATGGCAGGCGGGCGCGATCAGCCGGGTGTCGCGGAAGGCACGCAGGGGAGCTAAGTCGCCCTGCAGCCGTCCGAGATCGGTACCCGGACGCACCAGCGGGGGCGCGGCAGTCATATCCAGCCCGACGCCGTCGAAGATTTCAGGACACCATGCCTGGTCTTTCACATCCAGCAGCTGAGTGTGCGTGGCATTGGTGTATTCGGAGACGCGCCTTCCACCCCACCGGTGCAGAAGAAATTCGGGCAAATTCAGCCAGGGAAGATTCTGCTGGTCATCGCGATCAGCGTACAGCTGGTACAACGTATTGATCGGAAGGATCTGAGCTCCAGTAAGTTGGTAAAGGCGATCGGCAGAAATGCGGCGGTGCACCTGGTTCTGCGCTTTGAGGTTGCGCTCGTCGCGATAACAAAAGGGGTCAGCGACCGGATGTCCGTCCGGGCCCAGGCGCACGTAGTCCACGGCCCAACCGTCGACGCCAATCGCGGCGATTCCTTCGGGAGCGAGTTGCGCGCAGGCACGCAGGCCCTCTTCCACGCCGCTGCAGATCGCGGGGATATTCCAGCGGAGACCATTTCCCGTGTCGCGGGCGGCATTGGCGAAACGGTGCACGAGGCGAATGTCCGGTTGACCGCCGCTCCAGCGCAGCAGGGAAACGCGACAGCTCTCCGCACCCAAATCCACCGCTACGAGGGCTGGCATGTCGTTCCCGGTCCGATCGTGCGAAGCGTCCTTCATCGCAGAAAGGCCTCAGTCAGTCCGCCGTCCACGGGAACGATGTGGCCGGTGGTGCACGGCGATTTTGGTCCCGCCAGAAACAGGATTGCCTCGGCACAATCTTTCGGATCAATCGGATGGTGAGTGAGGGTGCGCTTGGCGTAAAACTCGGCCAGCAAACCCCGCAAGTGGTCGTCACTTGCGGCATCTTCGTAAGGGACCTGATATTTCTTCAGCGATGCAACGACGCGATCGCGCGGAAACATGGTCGATCCCTTGATCACGGTGGCCGGACTGATGCCATTGACTCGAATCTTCGGAGCGAGCGAAATGGCCAGTTCGCGCACCAGATGACTGAGCGCGGCTTTGCTCACGTCATAGGCTTCACTGCCGCGCTTGGGCACGACGGCATTGGCCGAACTGGTCAGCACGATGGAGGCATCAAGGTTCTGATCTTTTAATATGCGCGCCGCTTCATCAGCCAGAAGATAATTTGCCGTGACATTCAGGTCGAGCGTCACTCCCCACTGCTCGTCGGTGATTTGACCGTTGTTCGACGAGGGAAACAGCGCGGCGGTGTTGATCACTACGTCCAGGCCGCCGAAAGCTGCAATCAGCTCACGCAAGCTTTGGCGGATCACTTCGCGCTTGCGGATGTCAACGGCTACCGCCAGGGCGCCTTCTTTTCCCGCGAAGGCCCTGGTCTCCTCCGCTACTTTCCTTGCCGCATCATGATCACGATCGGCGACCACCACGTGGGCTCCGCGTTCCGCCGCCAGCAAGGCAGCTTCGCGGCCAATTCCGCTGCCACCGCCCACGATCAGGACCACGAGACGGCTCAATTCCTTCTCTGCGGGCTGCCGGCGAATCTTGGCTTCTTCCAACCGCCAGTATTCGATCCGGAACGCCTCCGACGGAGGCAAAGCCACATAGTTGGCATGTACGGTGAACGCGCTGGTGGGTGCGGCTGCACCAGCCTGAGGCAGCGTCGCCGGCGTTGTTCCGGTGTCCAGCGAGGTCGCGCCTTCCATCACGTGAATGGCGTTTAAGTAGAATTCTCCGGTGAGCCTGGCTTCGGTCTTGCTCTTGCCAAAGCTGAACATACCGATGCCGGGAATCAAAACTACGGTCGGATTGGCGTCTCGCATGGCCGGAGAATCGGGCTGCGCAAACGCGTTGTAATATTCCGCGTACTCCTGGCGGTAATTGTTCAGCGCGGAAACGATGCGTTCGCGAAGATCTTGCGCGCTGCTGCCGGGTTCCCAGGAAACGAACAGCGGCCGGACTTTCGTGCGGATAAAGTGGTCGGGACAGCTCGTACCCAAATGGGCCAGTTGCCGGGCTTCCGCCGAATTCACGAAGCGCAGCACTTCCGGCAGGTCGTTGAAGTTTCCGATCAAACGGCGCACCCCCGAAACTCGGCCCCGCAGGAAAGGCAAGATATCGAGCGCCAGGTCGCGGCGATGTTCCAGGGCCTGGTGGCGCGGACTTCCAAACAGCTTTGCGCCTTTCTTTTCGACGTGGTCTACAACAAATTGTCCCAGCTGATCGATGATGGAGATTGTGTTTTCGTAGCACTCCTGCTGGGTATTTCCCCAGGTGAAGAGGCCGTGGCCACCGAGGATGACACCATCACAGTTCGCACTCTCCTGCACGGCACGACGAAGCATCATGGCCAGTTCGAAGCCGGGACGTTGCCAGGGCACCCAGATCAGGTGGTGATCAAAGCGACGATTGAATTCCTCCATCTTTTCTCGGCCGTTGGCAGAGGCGGCCAGGGCAATGCCCCAGTCAGGATGTAAATGATCGATATGCGGAAAGGGCAGAAAGCCATGAAGCGGCGTGTCAATCGAAGCCGCGACGGTATTTTTGCCGAAGGCGCATAGGGGATACATCTCCACCATTTCATCTTCATATTCAGCGCCCCGATACTTATGCTCCAAGCCCTGCAGCTTTGCGGAGTACAACGCCGCCAACCCGGTCAGCTTGATGCTGCCCAGATCGCCACCGCTGCCCTTGATCCACAAAACCTCCTCTTGCTTCCCGCTCAGCGGATCGGTTTGCCGGATTTTCGAACTGGTGTTTCCCCCGCCAAAATTGGTGATGCGAAGGTCGGAGCCCAACAGGTTTGAGCGGTAGCGCAGCAATTCCGGCGGGTCGAGCGCGCGAGCGACCTGCTCGTCCCAACCATCTTCCAAATAGCGCAAGCTAGCCTTCACCTGCATGGGAGTACTCTCAGTGGAAAGAAATGTTGGATCGCGGCGACCGGGCACACCCAAAGTGCCCGAGCGCGTCAAAAGCCACAGTGATCATACTCTCTGATGCAATAGGGCAACAATTTCCCATGGGAAACATCGGGCTACGCCGTCTTGCGGTACCTGGTTGACCGGGAGCTGGTTAGCCGGGGACCGGTCGACCAGGGGCCGGCCACCAGTTTGTGTTCCACATAATTGTAAGGCGCAACCCGGTGGCCGCTGAGAACGGACAGCCCAAGATGGATCAGGCGCGGACCATAACTCTGGGCTTCGTGGGAGACGGAGCCGATCAGCGGGCTGCCGGAGCGGGCAATCTCTTCCAGGGCCTCCGGAATGCAATCTTGCCCCACCACGGCAACATATTTCTCCCGCTTCAACTCTCGCACCGCTTGCACCGCGCCCAATGCGCTGGTGTCGGTGGCGGCGGCAATCAGGATTCCACGATCCCGGGGATGACGCCGCAGGAAATCAAGCACCAGCCGACAGCTCTTGTCGCGCAAGCCGCGCCCGTCCATGCGGACAAACAATTCGGCTGGAATTCCCGGCAGTCGCGACCGGATGGCTTCGAAGGCGCCAGTCACGCGGCTTTGCACCAGCGGGCCCGCCTCGTCGATATCCAGTCCCAAAACCCAGTGCACCTTGCCATCCCATGCGCGCCCGGCATACTGGGCCAGACATTCTCCGGCCTCGAAGCCCACCCGATAATTGTCGACCCCAAAGAAAGTCGCATGGGGATGCGGTATGTCCACCGCGATCAGCGGTATGCCCGCGGCATCGATCTTGTCTGCCAGCACGGGCGCGACATGCTGATCGATCTGGAATTCGATCACCAGGTCCACCCGGTTGCGGACGAACTCATCGGCGTTGCGTAAAGCGGTGGAACCGTCGTAACGATTGTCGAGCACAATCAGGTCAACTCCGGCGGCAGAGGAGGCGGCCTTCAGGCTGTCGGTCACGGCTTCAGAGAAGGGCATTTCCGCCGACTGACTGCCAAAACCGAACCGGGCCTTCCTGGGGCGTGCCACCAGGCGATACAGCCCGTCCTGCGACTGGGCAAGATAGCCGCGATGAACGAAGGTTTTCAGGATGCGATAAACCGTCGTCTTGGAAATATTTGTGCGCTGGTAAATGGCTTCGAGCGCGAGCGGGCCTCGCTCCTTCTGCAGGAGCTCGAGGATGTCAAGCGCCTTTGACAGTACCGGGATCAGGTAGAGCCGCTTGGGAGTTGCGCGTGTCAATTGGCTGGCGCCTCGATGAGAGCGATGAATGTCCCCAAGACTATAACTTGGAAGGTTGCATTTCGGCTACCGAGCCCAAGAGCCGCGGCGCGCTTGCTTGCGGCAAATTCCGCTGATCGGCTTAGCCGCTGCCTTCGAACCTGCAGTGTGCTGCCTGCAAAGCGACAGTTCAATAGGGAAATAGTTTACTATTCCCCTTGACACCCGAATCGACCGCCGCTAGAGTGCGCAATTCGAAGCGAATGTTGAAGGGAAGCGCTTGCGAGTAACGGCCACAAAGGGTAGCCGCTACTCCAGGTAGAACACTTCTTTCATCATGGCGAAGCGCTCGCCGGGTTGAAGGCCGGGCACGGGCTCGAAATATTTGGCCATTTCGGCCTGCCAGCGGAGGTTCACGGGATCGGTGGCCAGCGCGTCCCAGGCCGCGTCGAAGTCCGTTACCCGCATGACCAGGACCAGATCCTGATCGCGGCGGAAGATGGAGTAGTCCGAAATGCCAACCTCCTTCAGCTTAGCCAGCAATTCCGGCCATACCTGGGCATGATCTCTCTCATAACCTGCTATGGCGTCAGGTTTGATTCGCAAACGAAAGGCTACACGGGGCATACCGGATTCTCCTCAGGTTGCACTTTATAGGAGACGGGCCGGGGCAGTTGTGAAAAAGTGGTTTGGTGGCAGCGAGAAAATCGGTAAAGTAAGCCGGGGCCTGCCGGCGGAATGGTTGGTCGGACTCTCGCCGCTGGTCCCGAGGATGAAATGAATCCGAATCCGCTAATAGGCGTGCTGTATCACTGGCTGGGCGGCCTGGCCTCCGGCAGCTTTTATGTGCCCTACCGCGGCGTCAAACACTGGGCCTGGGAAACATTCTGGCTGGCCGGCGGATTTTTCAGCTGGATCATCGCGCCCTGGTTTTTCGCGTTTTTAATGACCAGGGACCTGTTACCGGTGCTACATGAAACCCCGGGAATGGTTTTTTTCTGGACTTTTTTCTTCGGACTGCTCTGGGGAGTCGGCGGCCTGACGTTTGGTTTGACCATGCGCTACCTGGGATTATCCCTGGGGATGGCCGTGGTGCTGGGCCTGTGCGCCGCCTTCGGCACATTAATCCCGCCGATCTTCCGCGGCGAATTCATGAGCCAGGTGGTGGGGACGGCTTCGGGAAGAATCATTCTGCTGGGAATTTTCGTTTGCCTGCTCGGCATCGCGGCCGCCGGCATAGCTGGTATCTACAAGGAGCGGGCCATGTCGCCCGAAGAGCAGAAGATAAGCATCAAGGAATTTGATTTGAAGAAAGGTGTCGGCGTGGCCACGCTTTCAGGCGTGATGAGCGCCTGTTTCGCCTATGGTCTGGCGGCGGGAGATCCCATCAAGGCCCTGACCATCAAGCATGGAACACCGGACCTGTGGCAGGGATTACCGGTGCTGGTGGTGGTGCTGCTGGGAGGCTTTACTACCAATTTTGTGTGGTGCGTAGTGCTGAATATCCGCAACCGGACCGGCTACCAGTACTTCACTTCGATCAGGCGGCAGGCGAACGGTGACGGTCAGGACGAGACCATCATCGAGACCGCCCTCGACGCTCCCGGCAGGGAAGTGGTTGAGCACATGCCGTCGGCCAGAAAGGGCCTGCAGTCATCGGTGGCGATAGTCGACGCGCCCGCTTTGCGCCAGACAGATCGGGTCCGAGTTCCCATGCTGGCGAACTACCTGCTCTGCGCGCTGGCCGGCACTACCTGGTATTTCCAGTTCTTCTTTTACTCGATGGGCGAGACCCAGATGGGCAAATACAAATTTTCCAGTTGGACGCTGCACATGGCCAGCATCATCATTTTCAGCAGCCTGTGGGGCATCGGGCTGAAAGAATGGAAGGGCGCCGGAGTGCAGGCGGGGCGGTTGCTGGCATTGGCTCTCCTGTTGCTGGTGGGATCAACCGTGATTGTCGGCTACGGAAATTATGTGGGACTATCTCACTAGAGTTATGCGCTCGCAGATTGAAATGACCCGAACTCGCGTACTTGTTCTTCTTTTCCTTGCTTCCTCAACAGTCGCTGCTGGCTTTGGTCTTGATCCCCCTCGCTCCGAGCCGGCACGCGCTATGGTAAGGCGATCCGGGTTGGGTCTGCGGTCTGCCGCGATTGGTTTGATTAGATTGACGACGACTCTCTTAGGCAGATTCTTGGACCCAGTCAAACCTCGGCAGCGAGGGCTTGAACAGAATTGGCCAGGCGTTGGGGACGATCTGAAAAGCTGAGCCGATCTGGTGCCCGGGGACGGAATCGAACCGTCACGCCCCTTTCGGGGCCCGGGATTTTAAGTCCCGTGCGTCTGCCAGTTTCGCCACCCGGGCAAGAATGGAATCAACTAGTTAGCGGCTGAGGTTGGGTTCACTATAGCAAACTGTGTACTGAACTGGGTACCGATCGATTGCTTCTGTTCTTCTGCGGCAGGGATGCCTGCCTCCTGAGCCTCACGCGCGGCTTCGAGCTTTCGCGGCGCGACCTTCAGGTCAGCATCGCTTACGATGTCGCGGTCGAACGTACTGCTTTCCGCCTCCTCAAGGTAGGCTGACTAGTTCGGCCAGATCACGGCTTCAAGTACCCTTGTAGACTGACCGCATGGAATCTGGCGGGCCGAAGTTACCGACTTGAATTGATGGCGCGAAGATTTGCCTCCCAAAATTTCACCTGGCGTTGGACGGAGAATCTATATGCTCACAATCGTGCGACTTCGCATTGCGAAGCGGGGGATTCTACATGTACTTTTTGTAATCGGTCTTCTATCGCTTCCTCTCCTCGCGGGAGAGAAACCAAAAGACGCGGTGCCACCGGCGCCCGTCCCCTCCCCTATTGCGGCTGCCAAGAAAGTGTTTATTTCGAATGCTCCTGGAAACAATCTGCCCGCGTATTTCGGTGGACCTGATCGTGCCTACAACGAGTTCTACGCTGCAATGAAAGGTTGGGGACGCTACGAGCTTGTGGCCGCTCCCTCTGACGCGGATCTGATTCTGGAGATAAGTTTCACCAGTTCGCTTTCCAGCGTTGGCGGGACCAGTACTTCGGGATGTATTTCCACAAACTACACAGAACTCAGATTGGTGATTCTCGGTGCCAAAATGCATGTCCCTTTGTGGTGGTTCAACGAAGCGGTCAACCCCAAGATCTCGTTTGGACATCGTCCCGAAAAGGCAGTAGACAGCGCATTTAGTCAGTCAACCGCTACTCTTGTGCATGACCTAAAGAAGCTGGTCAGCGAACCTGCAATTGGGGCGAGTGATGCAAACAAGTAGCCTTTCGCTTGATGTGATTCCCTTCTTGGTTGTAGTTTGCTAGAGCGTGAATTGCCTCTGCCTGGTAAATTTAGCCGGATCGCCGCGCGGATCACTCCGTTTCTTGCTCCGACATTAGAAAGGGGCTACGCCGCGTCGTGGAAAATAATGCCCACTGTGTGACGGCGCCCCGACCGTACGCGGCTGACGCCGTGTCGCAGATTCACGCGATGCGTGCCGCGTGTGCCTTGCACGGGACGGTTGTGAACCGCGAAAATAACGCCGTCACCCTGACGGAGCGGCACGACCATCGGGCGACTCTGCATGCGCGGGCGCTGCTCCGTCATGATGAACTCTCCCCCGGTGAAGTCCGCGCCGGGGTCGGACAGCAGAATAGCCAGTTGGAGCGGGAAGACGTGCTCGCCGTAGAGATCCTGGTGCAGGCAGTTGTAGTCGTCGACTCCATATTGAAGGAGAAGGGGCGTCGGCCGCACTTGACCTGCCTTGTGGCAACGCGCGATGAAGCAGGCGTGCTTCTCCGGATAGCGTGCATCGATTCTCATTGCTTCATTCCAGCGATTGGCAACCGGGACCAAATGCGGGTAGACTGCTGTCCGGAGCTTGTCCAGAATATCGGGCAGCGGATAGCTGAAATACTTGTATTCCCCGCGCCCGAAACCATGCCGCCCCAGAACGACGCGGCTGCGGAAGATATCGTCATTCGGATAAAGACCAGCGATGGCCCGGCACCCTTCCGGGGAAAGAAGCCGTTCCATCACGGCGTTGCCCTGTTGATCCAGTTCTGTCGCGATCCTCTGCCAGTCGAAGGTGTCAATCCGCTCGACGGCCGGTTTCAGGCGGGCTTGCAATTCGGCAATGCCCTCGATCCGAATCATGAACGTGCCTCTTTTTTGAGAAGCGCGCGTTTGCGTTCCACGCCCCAGCGGTAGCCCGACAATGCGCCATCGTTGCGGACCACGCGATGGCAAGGGATTGCTACGGCCAGCGCGTTGGCGCCGCAGGCCTGGGCAACGGCCCGTATCGAATTCGGGGAGCCGATGAGTTTTGCGATGTCCGTGTAACTGGCCGTCGAACCCGCCGGGATTTTGCCGAGGGCCTGCCAGACGCGCTGCTGGAAGGCGGTTCCGCGGACATCGAGAGGCAGATCGAGGCCGAGTCCCGGCGCTTCGACAAACCCGACCACTTTCGCGACGAGCCCCTCAAAGGCGGCGTCGCCGCCGATGAGATTGGCTTTGGGAAACTGGTCCTGCAGATCGCGTACAAGCGAGTCCGGATCTTCCCCGAGAAGAATGGCACAGATACCACGGTCGCTTTGAGCCACAAGGATCGAGCCCAGAGAGCATTCCCCCACCGCGAAGCGGATGTCCCTTTGAGGTCCGCCGGCGCGATAGTTTGAAGGTGTCATACCCAATACCTGATTCGAGGTTTCATAGAAACGGCTGTTCGAGTTGTAGCCCGCGTCGTAAATTGCTCCCGTCACCGTATCGCTCTTGTTGAGCGACTTTCGTACGAGGTTGTCGCGGTGCGCGGTTGCGTATTCTTTGGGCGTAAGCCCCGTTGCCGCCTTGAATTCACGGTGAAAATGATAGGTGCTCAAGCCTACGTGCCGGGCTAGCACTTCGAGGTTTGGCGGCGTCTCAGAGCTTTCGATTAGGCGGCAGGCGGAAGCAATCTTCTCCGCATGCGGCTCGACCCGCGATGCCTGGTCCGGCTTGCAGCGTTTGCAGGGACGGAACCCCGCTTCCTCCGCGTCTTCGCAAGTCGCATGAAATTGAACATTTTCAGGCTTGGCCAGGCGCGCCGCACAAGAGGGGCGGCAGTACACGCCGGTCGTTTTCACAGAATAAAAAAATGTCACCTCGGGATCGCGCGCCACAACGGAAGCCCAACGGGGATCTGACTCCGTGGTCGTTGCGAGTCCCGCATTTTTCGTTGAGGTACTCATGGGTGTTCGTTTTAACTCGTCCTCACAGGTACGAACCTATCAGCAGTCCCAGCCGCTGACACTCCGGTTCTTGCTTTCAAATTCTGCCCGGTTTTGGAAGCCCTGCGGAGCGATTGAAATGCACAACTCCGCAGGCAGGAAGCGGCTCCGGTTTGGCTCTCATTCTTTCAAAACGGCCGTCATCGACGGCTTGAAGTAAAAAGAGTTTAGGTTGGCAGGCCTGCCCTGCCGGTACATCGATATGGGGGATGGTTTCATCCCAAGGCGCCAGGGCGGGGCCATCTGGCCCGCTATTTGCTGGCGCGAGAGGCATGAAAAGACGGTGCGGGTGGAGGGACTTGAACCCTCACGGGCCTTCCGGCCCAACGGATTTTCTTACCATCTGCGGCTTTCGCCGCCGCCCTCTAGGTGTTTGTGGTCTGGGCTATCCCTTCACCTTGGCCCTGACTGTGGGGTCATGGCTGTAGGTGCTGCTCGTCTAATCTCTACACCTTCCCGTCGGGGCATATCGTCCGTCCGGGCTTGGCTCGGGATTGCCATTTCACAGGTTTCCCCGAATTTGAGCAGTTCTGCATCGCCGGTTTCCCGGTCAGATTTTCACTTAAGTCCGAGGCGTCTGCCGGTTCCGCCACGCCCGCGTGGCCGTCTTCAGTAAAGCCGCTAACCCTCTCGTTTATGCTCCTTCCCCGTCTCCGCTTTCCTTGACGGCTTCTTCTTGCTGATGTCGATCGGCACAGTTTTAAGTCCCGTGCGTCTGCCAGTTTCGTCACCCGGGCGGGGCGAGGAAGTGACCGAAAATACTATATCCGTTCACTGTGGTTGGTTATGATGAAGGGCGCGGTTCTCATCAGGACGTAAGGAGGTCATCGGAACATGGAAGACCAGGCACGCGATCGCACGGATTTTAATAGAAGGCGATTTCTACAGACCGCACTTTCGGGCGCCGTCGTAGGAGTCGCGGCACAAGGAGCAATCGAGATGGCTTCTCCGCAGGGGCTTCAAGCTCAAACCAATCTGGGTCCAGATGAGGCCATGCATCAATTGCTCGCGGGCAACCAGCGTTTCGCCACCAATCAACTGACATCGATTGACCACGATCTGGCCATCTTGAAACAGCGTACCGTGGATAAGCAGGAGCCTTTTGCCGCGGTGCTGGCCTGTGCCGATTCTCGCGTGCCGGTGGAACTGGTCTTCGATCAGACCATTGGACATGTCTTTGTCACCCGATTGGCCGGCAATATTGTGACTCCCGAGATTGTCGCCAGTCTGGAGTATGCGGTTGCGGTGCTTGGGGTCAAGGCGCTGCTGGTGCTCGGCCATACCGGTTGTGGCGCGGTGAAGGCTGCCATGAAAGCCGACACTGTTCCGGGACAAATCAGCGCCCTGTACCCTCCCATCCGGCCGGCGGTGGAACAATCTGGCGGCGATCTCAACAAGGCGATCGCAGTTAATGCCAGGTTGCAAGCCGATTTGCTGCGCACTTCCTCAACCGTGATTCGCGATGCTCTCAAGGCGGGGAACCTGAAGGTAGAGTCTGGAGTTTATGACCTGGCGAGTGGCGAAGTCAGGCTGAGCTGACAATGGTGGGCTTGCACCCGATGTCCGGATGCCGGCAGCGACGGTCTCCGGCAGCGACAGTCTAAGGGGAAGGCGTGTAGGAGAATGACGAGACATAGAGGTAGGTGGTAGAGCCGTTGGTCGCGAGCCCGCCGAACGAAGTAGAGTTTGTACCCCAAAGATTGATCAGCACCGCGGCGGGCGCAGAAGGAATGTGTTCGGTGTGGGTCGAAACTATCGTTCCATCAACATAGAACTCAATTTTTCCGGGACTCCAGACATACTTGTATTCGTGAAAGCTGCCGTCGGCGCCAGGAACGGGAGCCGTGGTGCTCTGGCTGCGAGGAACCGTCGAGTAATTTGTCATTTCCAGAATCGAAGGAGACTGTCCCTGGTACTCGAAATCGATTTCCGTCTGGCTGTCGTTAATGAAGTTGAAAACATCCGTGACCGTGCCTGAGACCGCCGAACCGGCTCCACGGGGCGTCGGCGAAGTTGAGGCTGCCCGCGCCACCCACACATAGGTCCCATACCCGAATAGCTGTTTCGATCGAATCTCCGCGCCAATCGAATTGGCCATTGCGCCAGAAACGCTCTGGGTCAGCTTAAGCCGCAGCATGCCGGTGGACAGATCGACGTGCTCCGCGCTGAGCGTGCCACGGTTCACGCCGGGAATATTTCCTGGAGCCTGTCCGGTATCGACGAACCACCTGGCTTCATCCAGAACTCCACCGGAAAAACTTTCACTGAAGGTGGGCGGATTTGGCGCGTCAGCGCCGGCGACCGCGCGGCCTTGTCCCAGGGTGACAGCGAGAAACAACACAGCCAGCAACAGACCTTTGTGCATATTTTGTCGCCTTAGTATTCCACGGTGAAACTGGATCCACGATCAAGGAACGTTACTTTGCGAGGCACCAAAGGCGGACTTCCCGGGGCCACAAAACAAAGCGTCCCAGACTCGTTTGAGTCGTGGGACGCTCGTCGAACAAGCCCTCCCCCGAAAGATTGTTCAACAACAGACTAACCGCAGACCGAGGGCCTGGGAATGGCCCGAATGTGCTACTCGCGCATCTGGTTGTGAACAACTTTGCGGTTCCTTCGGTAACTCAGGAGCCGGTTACCTCAGTCATGGGCAGCCATACTGGGTGGCAACACCTTAAGCGCGCAGGACTCGAAATACGCATGATGGTGGGCCCGGGGGGGGAAGTTGTGCGCCGGCTAGAATTCAATGCCCAGGCAAACGCTGTAAGCGCGCGGCGGCCCGATGCCGGTACCGGAGAACAGGCCGGCAAAATTGATGACGTTAAGCCGGTTGTTAAGGTTTTGCACGTCGCCTTGCAGGCGCACGAGCAGGTGCTCTCGCTTTACCAGTTCGGTCCCCACCGACGCCCCCAGCGAGAGCGAAGGCCGCACCCGGCCGCGCTCAAAGTTCACGCGATCGACAATCTGTTGCCCGAATTGCTGCAGGGCATCCTGGATGGTGCCATCGAACTCGGTCGGCAGGCCGCTGCCATATCCTCCCCCGAAGGCGACCCAGGCGCGTGAAACCACCTGATAGCGAAAGCGAGTGCTCACCGTGTTGCGCTGGTCTTGAGAAACCGGAAAGCGGCCAAAATTGGCCAGGGCGTCCGAAGCCTCGTCTCCCAGGAACAGGCCACCGGTTACGGGGGTGTAGCCAAAGCCCACCATGTTGGAGTAGCTGACTTGGCCCGACAGGCGGCCCCAGTTGGGAAGGTCCAGTTTGGCCTCGGTCCCATAGATTTTTCCCCGCCGGAAAGCGATGGGGAAGCTTACTCCGGTATTGAGCAACACGTCGTCGGCGGCGTAGTTGTCAAAGGTGCGACGGTAATAATTCAGGTCCAGCTTCAGTTTTCCCAAAAAGCCCTTGGTAATACCCGCCTCGTAGAAATTCCCGTGCGAAGGCTCGACCGGAAGGCGCAACACTTGCGGATCGAGTGCAACGACAGCCGTGGAACTGGCAAGCAGAATGTTTTCCGCCGCCGGCGTCTGGAAAATCCGGTCGTAAGAAGCGTGCAGCACGACATCAGCCTGCGGCCAATACCAGGCAATCCCGAGCCTGGGACTCAATGCATTCCGATTAACCACCAGACGGTAATGGTCCCAGCGCAACCCGGCGCTGAGGGTCCAGCGGCCGAGGCGCACCAGGTCCTGGAGATACAATGCCTGCTCGCGATCCAGTCCGTGACCGGAAAAGGCGAAGTTTGGCGGCGTGCCCGGGTCGAACTGGCTGAAGTCGGTAATGGCATAGTCGAATTGCTCATGGATCGAGGCATAATCCATGTCAGCCCCGGCCTTGATCTCGTGGATGCCGTGATGAATCGAGATATTGCCCTTGAGGTAAAGTTCCCGGACGCTGCGCTGCTGCCAGGCAATGATGGGAGTGGACAGCGGGTTCGATGCCAGGCCGGACGAATCGTCTCTCGACATCAGCCGGAAGTCGCCCAACACGTTGGACGAAAAGACATGCTGGTAGGAGAGAATGCCGATGGTTTCGTTGCTGTCGCGATCCTGACGCTGTCCGGCCGCCTGTTGCAGGAACTCGTTGGGGACTTGAAACACGGTCTGCTCATGGCGAACGATAAGGCCCAGGCGGTCACGATCCGTGAGGTCGCGCTCATAGTGAGCGGCAAAACTGCCGGTCGTGGCTTGATTGGTGAAATTATCGAGCACGGGCGGATCGAGATAGCGCTCGGTCAGGGCGCCTTCCGCGCTGATGCCGAGAGTGTTCTTTCCCCAGCCCTGCTGCACCATCAGATAGCCGTCCGCCGTGCCGAAGCTGCCGCCCGATGAGACAAACTTGCCGTGAAAGCCGGGACGGGCGTCGCGGGCGGTAGAAATCTCAACCACGCCACCAAGTTTTCTTCCGTATTCAGCGGGAAAATTCGCGGTGAGGATGGTCATCGATTCGGCGTCGTCGGCTTCAATCTCGGGCGCGAACGACGGCGAACGGTTGTCGGTCAGCGGAACTCCATCCACGACGTATTGCGTCTGATATTCCGAGCCGCGGGGATGCAATACGCCGTTCGATTCCAGCAGCCAGCCGGGCTGCGAGTTCACCAGGTCAATCACGGAACGGCCCGGCAGCGCTGTGCTGCGGTGCTCGAGGATGTCTGTCCCCACCCGGTTGATCGTCCCGGTACGATGGGGATCGACCAGGGTGTCGGAGTCCCTGACATCGATCGCACTCTGGGTGGGTGCGACCGACAGTTGGATGCGCAATTCGGTGGAAATTGCCGACCGAATTTCGAGCACCCTGGAGTAGGGAGCGAAGCCGGGCCGGTTCGCTTCGACGCGATAGACGCCGAAGGGTAGATTTCTGGCGACCAAAGCACCCGCTTCGTCGGTGAGATAGCCCTGGCGGAATTGATTGGCTTCGCAGACCAGTTCCACCGAAGCCTGCAGGCCCAGCCCCGCCGGATCAACCACCTTGAGGCGCAACCTGCCCGAGTTACTCTGCCCGAACAGTTGCCCCGCGAACAGACAAAGAAGCAGGTACTTCCTCATTGATTTCGATTTCTGCCTAATCCTACACTTTAGGGGATTTATGTATGCTACACCAAGCGAAGGGAGCCAGATATGCACCTCTGTCCGGCCGAAGGGGCGCTTGGCTAGGCTCTGGGGCTCCACCGGTTTCGCCTAATCGAGTATTTTGTGTGACTTCAAGCGAAGTCCAGGACTTCCTTCTTCAGACTGCGCAGTTTGGCCAGCGCCGTCTTGATTTGCTGCCGTTCAGCGAAGCCGTCGGTACTTTGCACCAGGACTTCACGGCGAGTGAGGACTGCGGCCTCAGCGACCTCGATTTTCTTGAAAAGAGCCATGGGGTCAGTTTCCTGCAGGGCAGCTTCATATTCCAGTTGCCATTGCGAAGTCTGCCGCTCCCCACCCGAAGACGAGAATTCAAGAGGCGCCATTGGTCAAATCCCTACCCGCCAAGGCAACGGGTAAAGTACCCCGCATCGTAAAGAAAACAAATTCAATGCGTCTGCCCGGTGGCGTACGTTCATCCGTACGCCGCCGGGCTTGGGGGCGGACGAGAAACGAAGATGGGGCAACTCCTCGGCGTTGATTTGGCTGACACGAACCAATAAAATGACGTGACTTCACGCGACCGAACGGGCGAGAGTCTGGCCGTGAGCGTAAATTTTTGGGGGACTATGAAACTGCGGACCAGAAGACCGAGCCTTCTCGAAGCTTTGGCGCTTGTCACTGCTCTTCTTATTATTATTGCGGTCACGACGGCCGCGAGCCCGTCGGCCAGCCAGGACAATGCTGCCGGCGCAAATGTGTACAAGGCCAAGTGCGCAACCTGCCATGGGCCAGACGGCAGCGGCAGCGCTGTGGGAAAGAGTTTGCAGGTCGCCGATCTGCGCTCCGCCGAAGTCCAGAGCAAATCAGACGCTGAACTCTTTGAGTTCGTTTCCGACGGAAAAGGAAATATGCCGGGGTTCAAAGGGAACATCACGGACGACGAAATCCATGCGGCGGTGAAATTTGTTCGCACCTTTGCCGCCAAAGACGATTCTGCTCCCAAGAAAAAGTAGGCCTACCGATCTGGTGCGCGGCTTTCTCCCGGTAGCCGGCGTCCCCGCGGGTCATCACGTTCCGGCAAAACCGCCCATATTCATTGCAGTTGTTCGGTTGGGATCAGGCGCAGTCGGGCCCGGGACTTGTTTGGCTTCCGCTATAATCTGCGCTCGAAAGCGACTCAGGAGTTCCCAATGAAGCGAAGCGTTATGGTCGCGGGACTGTGGTTGATCGTTCCGTTGCTGGCAGCCGCACAGGATTCTTCCAAGATCATCGCCATGGAGAACCTGTGGAACCGCGCCGAGCTGAACAATGATGCGCCCGCGGTGCGCCTCCTGCTGGCGGATGATTTCGTGATGACGGTGGCCGAGGGCACGCTTTACAACAAGTCCCAGATGGTGGCCTCGGTGGCCGACAGGTCGTACCGGCCGGAAGCGCTTCACTCCACCGACATGCAGGTGCACTCCTATGGAAACACCGCGGTGGTGACCGGCGCTTACTACGAAAAGGGAATCGACAAGGGGAAGTCGTGGGAGCGCCGTGGACGCTTCACCGATACCTGGATGAACCTGGATGGGAGATGGCAATGCATCGCCAGCCACTTCAGTATCAAGCCCAAATGAACCTACGCCAGTAGAATTCAGGATCGAGAACGCCGGGCAAAAGCCATGGCTTAGAATCGAGACCCCGTGCCCAAGTCCGCCCAATACTGGATCGACAAATTGAACCTTAGCGCCCATCCCGAGGGCGGGCATTACCGCGAGACTTACCGCTCGGACCTTTCTATCGCAAGGGAAGCCTTGCCGCCACAGTTTACCGGGGCGCGGCTGGTCTCGACCGCGATCTACTTCCTACTTGAAGGGGACAACTTTTCCGCCTTCCATCGTCTACGGTCGGATGAACTTTGGCACTTCTATGCCGGCAATCCCATCGAGGTGCATGTGATCGAGCCCGATGGCGGCTACTCGAAAATTCATCTAGGTAGCGATGCCGAAGCGGGTGATGTATTCCAGGCGGTCGTCAAGGCGGGCTGCTGGTTTGCTTCCCGGGTTCGAGATTCCCAATCATTTGCGCTGGCCGGTTGTACGGTGGCGCCAGGGTTCGATTTCGCTGACTTTGAGTTGGGAAAACGGTCGGAGCTGACCAGGCTCTATCCGCAGTATCGAAATCTGATTGAAGAATTGACCCGAGGCTGATCCCGGTCTACTCGGGCCAAATCCCCAGAGCGGTGCGGGACAGAATCTGCTGCCGGGCTGGTTCACTCAGGGGCAGAGCCATGAAGTCGTCCAGGTTCTTCTTGATGTCGGGCACACCCGGGCCAGGCCAGTCCGTTCCGAAAAGTGTCTTGCCCGCGATTTCCTCCAGCCGCGGAAAGTATTTGAGCAATGTCTTGGGCGGGATGCCGCTGATGTCCAGATAGACGTTGGGATGCCGGCGCAAAAGGAAAAAGGCAGTGTCCATCCAGAGCGGCCGCCCGCCGTGCGCCAGGAGTATCTTCAGCTTGGGAAAATCAACCGCGACGTCGTCAATGTAAATGGGGTCTCCATACTTGTTGCGGGCGCCGTGAAAAATCGATGTCCCGGTGTGGAACATCACGGGAACGCCATTGGCTTCCGCCGCCCGGTAAATGATTTCCAGCTCCTTCACGCCGTGAAGATATTCGTTGGGGAACAGCAATTGGTGAGGCGGGTGGATCTTGATCATCCGGATCTTTAACCGCAGAATCTGCTCCACGTCCGCCATGATGTTCGGGGAATGCCTGGGATGAAGGCCGCCGCACGGGATCAAGCGCCTGGAATCATGCCTGGCATAGTCGGCTACCCACTGGTTGACTTCGGGGCCGAAGCCAATCACCTCGGGTGCGACGTAATTGATCAGCACCGCCCGCTCGATCCCGGCCGAATCCAGATGCTTCAGAAAGGCCCGGGGCGAGCGGCAGAACTCGGTGATCTGATCAAAATTGGGCCGCTTGTTCTGGATCAGCGCCAGCGCCTCCGGCTTGAACATTTCGAGCGGCTGGATGTGGATGTGGCAGTCGGTGACCATGTGGTTTGCCAGCGCAATGGGATGCAGGGGCGAGGTAAAACCTTATCCAACGCAGGTTATGATTTGCAACCTAAATGTAGACGCGAGCGTCCCGCTCGTGCGGGGGTACCCGTGACGCTGCAGCACGAATGTAGACGCGATCGTCCCGCTCGTGCCAGGTCCGTGACGCTGCCGCACGAGCGAGGACGCTCGCGCCTACATTTGACGTCGGTGGGTTGGGTATACTGCGAGTATCCGCAGGGAGGCAAAATGAGTGCGACAACAGCGCCGGTTCAACCCCAGCCCAAGGTTACCGAATTTCTGAGCCAGCCCAGAAAGATGCTCATCGACGGGCAGTGGGTGGACGCCGTTTCCGGCAAGACTTTCGAAACCTATAATCCCGCCACGGGCGAAGTCCTCGCTCATGTGGCGGAAGCGGATGCTGCCGACATCGATCGTGCCGTCAAAGCCGCCCGCCAGGCTTTCGAAAGCGGGCCGTGGCCAGAAATGTCGCCTTCCAAGCGCGGCCGCCTGCTTTGGAAACTCGGAGACTTGATTCAACAGAACCTGGAAGAACTCGCCGAACTGGAAACTCTGGACAACGGCAAGCCGATATTTTTCTCCCGTCTGGTCGATGTTCCTTCCGCGGCCGAGAGCTTTCGCTATATGGCGGGCTGGGCGACGAAGGTGGAAGGCAATACCATTCCCATCTCCATGCCCGGAGCCAAGTACTTTGCCTACACCCTGCGGGAACCCGTGGGCGTGGTGGGCCAGATCATTCCGTGGAATTTTCCCCTGATGATGGCCGCATGGAAGATGGGCCCCGCTCTGGCTGTGGGGTGCAGTGTGATTCTGAAACCGGCCGAACAGACTCCCCTGACCGCGCTACGGCTTGGAGAACTCGCCATGGAAGCCGGGTTTCCTGCGGGCGTGATCAACATCGTTCCGGGTTTCGGGGAAACCGCGGGAGCGGCCCTCGCGGCGCATCCGGATGTGGACAAAATTGCCTTCACCGGTTCGACTGAGGTTGGCAAACTCATTCTGAAAGCTGCGGCCGGCAACTTGAAGAAAGTTTCCCTGGAGCTGGGCGGGAAGTCTCCCAACATTGTTTTTCAGGACGCAGATCTGAAAGCCGCCATTCCGGGCAGCTCCAATGCGATCTTTTTCAATCAGGGTCAATGCTGTACCGCGGGCTCGCGGCTGTTTGTGCACAAGAGCATTTTCGATGAGGTGATCGAAGGTGTGGCGCGCGCAGCCAGAAAGTTCCGCATCGGCCCCGGCATGGAATCTTCAACCAACATGGGGCCGCTGGTGTCCAAAGAACAGCTCGACCGGGTTTGCGGATACCTTGAGACCGGTTCGGCCGAGGGCGCAAAAGCGGTGGTGGGCGGCGGCAAGCGCGCTGGCCCGGGTTATTTCGTGGACCCAACCCTTCTGGTGGACGTGAAACCTGAGATGAAAGTCGTTCGCGAAGAAATCTTCGGCCCGGTGGTAACCGCCATCCCTTTCGACGAACCCGAAGAAGTGGTGAACTTTGCCAACCGCACCGAATACGGTCTGGCGTCCGCGGTTTGGACGCGTGATATCAGCAAGGCGCATCAGGTCGCGGCCAAGCTGCGCGCCGGAACGGTCTGGATCAATTGCTACAACGTGTTTGACCCCGCGCTGCCCTTCGGCGGCTACAAACAATCCGGCTGGGGACGCGAAATGGGACATGAAGCTCTGGAGCTGTATACGGAAACGAAATCCGTCTGCGCCCAGCTTTAGGGTTGCCTGACCGACTTTCCGGCAACGGAAGAAGCGAATCCGGTACGCCGCAGACTTAAGGTGGATCGGGCCGACTCCCGGCGTGTAACCACACTGGTCACTCCCAAGCTTCCGTAATATTGACTTTCCTTGGCGCTCTGCCACAATTCGCCTATACCCGAAATATAAACTTTGATGTGGAAGGGGAATCCTGGTGGACACGCTGAAACGTCTAATCGCCGGCGCGCTTTGCCTTTTGCTGTCTTCACTGCCTGCCCTTGGCGCGCCTCCTGCCCAACAACGCGCGGGCCAGATCAATGCTTTGATTCCAGCCGTCACGAAAAACGATCAGGCGACCAAGGCCAAGGATGAGCTCGACTGGAACGACCTGCTTAAGACCGCCGCCAGCGGCCGGGTGCGGGCTGGCCTGGACGACGGTTCCATCCTCAGCGTGGGCTCCAACAGTGAATTACGGGTGCTGCAGCATGATGCTGCTTCGCAGCAGACTTCGTTGGAGATGACTGCCGGCCGGTTGCGCAGCAAGGTCGTGAAGATCACGCAACCCAACGGCAAATTCGAAGTGCACACGCCTAACGCGGTGATCGGTGTAATTGGCACCGATTTCTACGTCGAATATGGCAATAACAAAACCACCGTAATCTGCTATACCGGAGTCGTTAGCGTAACGCCTCTGGGCGGCGCCCACGCCAATAACAGTTCTTCCAACGCCGCGAACGCCAGCAATGTCGTGACCCTGACAGCCGGTCAGATGGTTGAAATCACCACCGAGGTGCCTCCCGGCGGCTACCATTCACAGCCGACGCCGGGTGATGCGCAACGCGCAAGCATGAGCTCCACCGACGTTCCCGATCTGCCTGTTGCCGCTGTGGCCGGAGCGGCGCACTCCTGGCATTGGATATTACTGATGGGCGCTTTCGCGGGAGCAGCCGTGGGTATTACCTACGCCGTGGACCGTGGAACGACTACGGCGCCGCCCCGAACCCCGGGCTGTCCTGTGGGCGTGCCCCCGTCGGAGTGTCAATAATGAGCGGGTTTGACAAACGGTCCAGCTTGGCCCATTTTTGCCCCACCAGACCGGGATGACATCGCAAGCCAGTGGGGGATGGGCGGCACGGCTGGGTCGAGTTTCGGGCCGCCGGGTGGATCTTGCGCTGGCCGTGCTGGTGACTTTGGCCGGCCTGCTGCTGTTTGCCTTTTCCGGTATCGGTGGCAACCGTCGCGCCGGATTCCTGTTTCTCCAGAATATCGAGCTGCGCACTCTAGATCTGCGTTTTGCCTTGCGCGGGACGCGGCCGCATGATGATCGCATCGTCATTGTGGGCATCGACGAGAGGACCCTGCAAAAACTGGGATCGTTTCCTCTGCCGCGAAAATCCTATGCCCGGCTGGTGCAAAGCCTGTCCCACGCGGGTGCTCGCGTAATCGCCTTCGACGCAACCTTCCCCACCCCGGAGAGCAACTCCGCGCTGGACGCGCTGCACAGACTGCAGGCGGAAATCACACCCGGGGCTCCGCAATCCCTGCTGAAGAAAATTCGCGACCTGGAGGCGGCCAGCGATCAGGACGCCCAGTTGGCGGCCGCCCTCAAGCAATCGGGCAACGTGGTGCTGGGGCATTTGTTTCTGGATGAAGAACGTGCCCGCTCATCCGATCCCAAGCTGGCGGCGGAATATTTCAACGTGGCCTGGGCCAAAGCATTTCCCCAGGTGCTCAAGGTGAAATCCAAAGACGGCCGCGACTTCGACATGGGCAAGGCCTGGATCGAGAATGGGGGCACGGTCGCCGCTGGAGCCGAGGCCAACATCGCCAAGCTGGCGGAGGCCGCATCGTCTTACGGATTCATTGACATCAATGCTGATCCCGACGGCACCCTGCGCCGTGCCTTGCTCATCATGCGCTATCAGGACCAGGATTTCTTTCCCTCCCTGGCGCTGCAAGCGGTGCGGGAATACGAAAAGATTCCCGACCAGGAAATCGCCGCCTACATCGCGGAGACCGGCCTGGAGCGCATCCAGTTCGGCAAGCACCTGCTGCACCCGTCGCGCGACGGCACCGCGCTCATCAACTACACCGGCCCCTACCGCACCTATCCGCAATATTCCATGGTGGACGTGATGGACGGCACCGTGCCAGCCGCCGCGCTCAAGGACAGGATCGTGCTGGTCGGCGCCACCGCCATGGCCATCGGCGATCTGCGCAATACCCCTTTCCAGGCGGGAAATACCGGCTACATGGGGGTCGAGGTCCACGCCAATATCATTGACAACGTGCTGCACAGTGACCAGCGGCGGCGCACGTTTCTCACACGCGGCATCCAGGAAGATCTGATCGACACCGGTTTCATCCTGTTGTTTGGCCTCGTGTTCGGCGCCTGGTTCGCGCGCATCAAACCCCTCTATTCGACATTGTCGGTGATCTTCGCCCTCACCGTGTTCGGATGGTTTGTCTATTTCAGTTTTGCTTCCCTGGGAAGATGGCTCAGCTTCGTCATCCCCGCCGGCACGCTGGTGGCGAATTACGCGGCAATTACCAGTTTCCGCATGATCTTCGAGGAACGCGAAAAACGGAAGATCCGAAAGACCTTCTCGCAATATCTGTCGCCCGGCGTAATTGCGCTGCTGGAAAAAGATCCGCAAAAGTACATTCGACCCGGCGGCGAGACCAAGGAACTGACGGTCATGTTCAGCGACATTCGCGGGTTTACCAGCCTGTCCGAGGGAATGACCGCCGACGAACTCGTGCGCCTGCTCAACGAGTACCTGGGAGAAATGACCGATGTCATCTTCAGGAACCTGGGCACGCTGGATAAATATATCGGAGACGCCATCATGGCCTTCTGGGGATCACCCTACCCGCAAAGCGATCACGCCCTGGGAGCGTGCACCTGCGCCCTGGAAATGATCCGCCGGCTGGATGGGCTGAATGCAAAATGGGAGGCGGAAGGGCGGAAGGAAATCTCCATCGGAATCGGTCTCAACACCGGCCCAGTCAACGTAGGAAACATGGGATCGTCCAAGCGCCTTGCCTGGACGGTGATGGGAGACAACGTCAATCTGGCTTCGCGCCTGGAGGGCATGACCAAGCAATATCGTTCCCACATCGTCATCAGCGAAGGCACGTACAGAGAAGTGGCGGACCATTTTGTGTGCCGTGAGCTTGACCGCATCCGGGTGAAAGGCAAACAGCAGCCGGTCCTGGTTTACGAATTGATGGACGTGAAAGCGGCGGAACCGAAGTATCACTCTTTAATTACCCGTTTTGAAAGCGCCATGGAGGCATATCATGCGCAGAACTGGCGCGACGCGGCAGGCAGGTTCGGCGAACTGCTTGCGTCCTTTCCGGATGATGGACCGACGCAAATCTTCCTGCAGCGCGCCCTGGAATTCATGGAAAGCGCGCCCGAAGCCGATTGGGATGGCGTCTACGTAATGAAGAGCAAGTAGGTGAAGCTGAGTCGGTGGAGCAGGCCTTCCAGCGTATATCTCGCGGCCTACCGGAACTCGACGAATCGCATCCCGCCGAGGCAGTTACTTCTTCAACCATCCTTGTAACTCCATCCAATCGGCGAACCTGTCGATCCAATGGTCCGTAGGCAGGTTCTGCTTGCGCATTCCGAAGCCGTGGCCGCCCTTGGCGTACAAGTGCAGTTCCGCCGATTTATGAGCGCCCGCCCACCGCTCGTACAAGGCAACGCTTTGCGGGGCGAGCCCGAGTTGATCGTCGGTCGCAGCCGCAACAAACATCGGCGGCGCGTCCGCCGGAACGGGAACTTCGCTAGATATTGCACCGCCCGCATAGATCGGGGCTACGAAGGCGGGCCGGCCTTCCGGCAAGTAATTGAAGGCGACTCCGGAAGTGACTCTTCCACCCGCGGAGAATCCGATAATGCCGACACGGTCGGGAGAAACTCCCCATTCCGAGGCGTGCTGCCGCACGTAGGTGACGGCCGCTAACCCATCGGCGACGGCCCAAGGAACGACCGGCCCTACTAACTCGTCAAATTTCTGCCGGTTTGCAAATAGCTTGGTAAATTCCTGCGTGGCGTCCGCGCCGGTGTGCGCCAGGCGGTACTTCAACACAAAGGCGGTCACGCCTCTCGCGACCATATACTTGGCGACGTCGATGCCCTCGCTGTTGATGGAGAGGGCCATAAAACCGCCGCCCGGGCAAATCACCAGAGCGGTGCCGTTTCTC
This sequence comes from Terriglobales bacterium, assembly GCA_050745885.1. GTDB lineage: Bacteria > Acidobacteriota > Terriglobia > Terriglobales > Acidobacteriaceae > JAIQFF01. The sequence continues at coordinate 5,828 of JBOGLD010000094.1, read as the reverse complement.
AACTCTGGAGCAGGCTTGAAAACCGTCAGGCTGGGCTTGGTCACGTTAGTGACGACTTCAGTGTGCCAGACGTTCGAGAAGTACTCTTTCTCCGGATAGTTCTCCGGCGTCGGGCCAGGAGGCGTGCCGGGGTACAGGGGGATGACATCCTGGGCGGCGGCCAGAGTCGATAGGAACACCACCAGGAAAAGGGTTCGAACGAGGAATGTTTTCATGGCCGCGTAGTTTAGCAGAGAGTCGCGTCTGGGGGAGCGATTTCAGGCCCGTCCCAGCTCCGTCGCATCGGTCCCTTCCGGACTCCAGCGGGCGCACGCCTAAGTGAGTGTGAAGTTCGTCTCAAGTAGCCGCTGCTTTCCCTCTGGTGGAAACCTGCAAGCTCTGACCCATCCGGCCTTCCTTGGGCGTACGTGCGCGGGCCGATGAGTGAAATCGCGGTTTGAACCAAGGGACATCAGCCTGTTCCGTGTAAAGCCTTAAAAGCCTTCATGGTGGATTCTGCATTATGACTGATTTGCACCAGAGGGAACGGGCGAAATGCGCTTGCCCGAGTGACCTCATGCTCTTGCCAGAACCACTTCCAGCTTGAGCTGCGGAGCTAGCGCGGCGAGGACCGTCTCCGTGACCGCTCGCTGGCTGATCGTTGAGCCCTGTACCTCTATGAGCGTTACTGCGGAGATCGCAGAGTAAGCTTGGCCCGCCGCCACCAATTGCACCAAGCCGGTCTGCAGCGGCGAAAGACTCGGATTGAAGGCGACATTTTCAATGTAGCAACCTTGAAAAATGCGGCCGCCGCTGGTGCGAATAGCCACGCCGGACGGCGATTTGCTGTACGGTGCATAGGACCTGCATGCTGCGTCCAGGGCTGCTGCGTTCAGAGCATCGGAAGCGCCGCCGCTGAGGACAAAATTCGCTTTCCGGATGGGCAGAGCTCCCTGTGTTTCTCCCAGGGCCGCAGGTCCGAAAGCCGCAGGCAAAATCGACGCCAGCTTGACCGGCGGCTGCTTGGGGACCAGAATCAGAATTTGTCCGGCCGGCGATATTTCTTCCATGAATTGCCGGCAGTGGCCGCAGGGCGCGCCGCCTACTACCGCCAGAGAGGTGACGGATGCCTCGGAGTTCATGTACGCGTTCGACAGGGCCGCTTGCTCGGCATGCACCGCGAAACCCAGACATTGGCCGGGAATTTCGATGTTGGCTCCGAGATAGAGACTCCCACTGACCCCGCGCGCGACGACACCTACGAAGAAATTCGAAATCGGCGCACGCGAATAGGTTCGTGCGAGCGGCAGCAAGCCCAACATCAAGTCGTCGACGCCGGCGTTCTCGCTTTTCGCAAGGGCTTCGACTGCGCTGGCGGGAATCCGGCCGCTGAACTTGGGATCTTCCAGGACTTGGCCCATCAGAGCGCGCGAGCGCTCGTTGAACTTCGGCAGTCGCGAGCGGAGAGTCTCATCCTTTGTTTCGGGAGCGAACGGTGAAGAGTTCATAAACGCCAACCCCAGGGCTGATGCGCCCAAACCAGTGAGAGCCGTGCGGCGGCTGATGGTGTTGTCCGCAGACAGAGAGCGCATTCTGCCTCCAAAGTATGAGAAGTTGTCGAATAAGTATATCTGCCACTGAAGGTTGTCGGACAGAATCCGGTGAATTGGAGACCAGGGGCAGCCTAATTTCCGTTCTTCCAGCGAGAGAAACCTTTGCTCCCAGGGGCTAGCTCCCGCGCCGCCACAAGAGGCAGCGTGCGCGTTCTAATCCCGGGCTTCAAAGAGTGCAATGCTGGCGAAGTTCTGGCCGTGAAATTGACTACGTCGAAGCCCTTGTGCTCCCAGTATGGAATGTAATCAGCAAACTTTTCCGACTGGCAGGTGCTGACGGAGTAGATGTCGACGACTTGGGGCGCGTGGAGCCACTCAGGTTTCGCGCAGACGTGTTTCGCCATGTGGCCCACCGGAATCATTCTGGGTGCAGTTTAATTGGGCGTTTTGAGTCGCCAATGGGAACGATGTCATCATCCGAACCAGTGTTCCAGACCAGAGGGTGGTTCGGATGTATGATACGTCCGCGCAAAGTCCAAGAACTAGAATCGAAGAATCAGAATCGAGGTGAAGAAGGAATGGCAACACAAACCAAAGCTCCGCCCGCCCATGTCGGAATCATGCAACTGTTGAACGGCGCCCATGTCGCGGGCGCTGTCTCCTGTCTTGCTCAGCTCGGAATCCCGGACCTGGTTGAGGCGGGCCCGCGATCGGCCGAGGATCTGGCGCGCCAGACCGGGACGAACCCACAAGGTCTTTATCGTCTCCTGCGCGCCACCGCGTGTGTGGGCGTGTTGGCAGAGGGGCCTGAGGGAACGTTTTCGGAAACGCCGATGTCGGCGGTTCTGCGCAGCAACGCCCATCCCAGCCTGCGCGCTCTCGCCATCATGGGCGGCAGGGAGTGGCACGCTCGCGGATGGTCGCAGCTCGAACACTGCGTGCGAACAGGCGGGCAAGCGCTGGACAAGATTTACGGTGCACACGTCTTCGAATTTCTGAAGCAGAATCCGGAAGAAGGGCGCATCTTCCACGACGCTATGACCGGGATTTCCACGATCGACAGCCCCGCCGTGGCGGCCGCCTACTGTTTCGACGACATCCATTCCATTGTGGACGTCGGCGGCGGGCACGGACTTCTGCTGGCGACAATCCTGGCGCGAAACCTGCATTTGCGAGCTACGCTGTACGAAGTGCCGCACGTTGTGGAGGGAGCCCGGAATGGACCACTCACACCCGTGATGGATCGTTGCACGCTTACCTCCGGCGATATGTTTTCTTTCGTGCCGGAAGGCGCCGACGCTTACATCATGAAACACATCATTCATGACTGGCCCGATGATGTCTGCATCAAGCTCCTTGTGGCCTGCCGAAAAGCGGTAAACCCCGGCGGCAGGCTTCTCGTGGTGGATAACGTGATTCATCCCGGTAACGACTTTTCCCCCGGCAAGTTCCTCGATCTGCAAATGTTGATTTTCCCCGGCGGTCGCGAGCGCACAGAGAAACAGTTTCGCGACTTGTTTACGGCGGCGGGCTGGGAGTTAAGTCGAATCATCCCCACCACCGCCGCCGACTCCATCGTGGAAGGGATTCCGGCGTAGTCGGGTCATGCCGGGAGGTGAGAGTGATCGAGGGTTTGCGACAGCTGAGGCTGAACGAGCCGGCTTGAGAACGACGGAAAGGTCTGGCAGCGTCTGCTGGTTCTATTGGAACGTAATGATGACTTTCGCCCGGGCGTGCCCTTCTTCTACGTATGCGATGGCGCCGGCGGTCTCAGCCAGGGGATAGTGCCTGTCGATCGCCGGGGTTAGCGTTCCGGCCTCGATCAGTTCGCAAAGGGTAGTCAGGTCGTCTCTCTTCATTCTCGCAATGAAGAATGTGAACTTCTGCCTGAAGAGCAGCGACCGCGCAAATGCCTGGAGCAATCGCGCGAACACCGTCCCGAGTTTCTTTGGCATACCCGCCATCACACACTTCCCACTCGGACTCAGGACCCGCGCGATCGCCGACAACGCGCGGTTGCCCACGTTATCCAGAACCAGGTCGTAATGTTCGCTGCCCTGAGTGAAGTCATCGCGGGTATAGTCAATGACCCGGTCGGCGCCGAGGGAGCGCACCAACTCAACATTCTTCGTACTGCAGACGCCAGTTACGTTGGCCCCAAATGACTTGGCAATTTGTACGGCAAAAGTGCCGATCCCTCCCGCAGCGCCGTTAATCAAGACCTTCTGGCCCGGCTGAAGGCGTCCCTGGTCGCGAAGCCCCTGCAACGCGGTAAGCCCGGCAACCGGCACGGCAGCCGCCTGGTCGAAGCTCACGCTTTCCGGTTTCCGCACCAGCTTGGCTTCGGCAGCACACGCGTATTCGGCAAAGGCCCCTTTGCCGGCGCCGAATACGGCATCGCCTGGCTTGAACTGCGTCACCGTTTTTCCGACTGCTGCTACCTCGCCAGCGACATCCACGCCGGGCCGGTGGTTCTTCATGCGCCAGTCCAGCGGATTGACGGACGCGGCGCGAACCCGGATGAGGACGTCGTTGTCCTTCGGAACGGGCGCTTCGAGGTCCTTTATTTCGAGGACCTTTCCCAATCTGGCTTTAGTGTAGACAGCGGCTTTCATGGGGGCTGAAATGGTAGCTTTCGATCTGCGCGACCCGCTGTGACAAAAACCACGGAATCGGTCAAATGAGTGTAATGGGAGGTTACGCCTCGAGCAATGGAAAGGTGTTTACTTCGCTTCGCCTCAAGCGCGCTTATCGTTAGTAATTCTGCAGTAATTCTGCGAAAGTAATTCTGCGAACTGCCGCGCTGGCGACGCGATCGAGCTCAGTCGTATTGGCTACGATAGTGCCCGATATAATGCCTGCATGTACACACCTCAGGCCGGAATCTTCGCTCTTGGAACGTCCTCTCATGCGTACCTGGAGTTTGACATTCTGGACGCAAAGAAACGCCAGGAATTCGCGTCTACAATTTCCGCTATCCGTGAACCACGGACCACCACAGGCGGAGTGAACTTCGTCATCGGCTTTCGGCCTGAGCTTTGGCGCGCTATTGTTCCCGATGACGCTCCTTCGGACGTCGAGGGCTTTAACAAAGACATCCAGGGCACAGAAGGATTCGTTATGCCAGCCACGCAACACGATGCGCTGGTATGGCTGTCTGGCAGTGCTTATGACGTTCTCTTCGATATGGCCCGCTCGGTCATCCATGACCTCGCAGGCCAGGCCTCTCTAGCCGAAGAAACCTCGAGTTGGCCTTACCGGCACGATCGCGATCTTACCGGCTTCATCGATGGCTCGGAGAATCCGACGCTGCTCGACGCTCCCGTCACAGCTCTCTTGCCCGAAGGAGTTCCCGGTGCTGCCGGCTCCGTCCTGTTGCTGCAGAAGTGGAAGCACAAGGTAGCTGAGTGGGAAGCTCTGCCGGTCGATCAGCAGGAACGCATCATGGGACGCACCAAGCTCGACAGCATCGAACTCGAGAACAAGCCGGCGGACTCGCATGTAGCGCGCACCGATCAGGACGAGTTTGGGCATATCTTTCGCCGCAACATGCCCTACGGGCGCGTCGATGACCATGGCACCATGTTCGTTGGGTTCAGCGCAGACCAGCAGCGGCTTGCCAGAATGCTCGATAGCATGGCAGGCCTGATTACCGGCACGCGCGATGCGCTGACACGCTTTACTCAGCCATTGACCGGGTCCTATTATTTCGTGCCTTCGGTAGAGAGTCTGCGGCGCTTACGGTAAGACGAGCCGGCAAACCTCACGGCTTCTGGGGCTTGAAGACCAGGAGTTGTCGGGGATGGAAAGGGCGGCACAGGGGGCAATTCGGCAGAGGAAAAACGCCTGCCCTGCCACAGAGAAGAACCCACGGCTCGGTAGCAACAATAATCCATGTAGACTCATAAGAGGGTGGTGAAGACCACAGTTCCGCCACCGACAGGCAATGTCGAAGCACCAATACCACGAAGAGCGCGAATCCGGGACGATGACCAGAGTTCCTAAACTTCTCGTGCTGTTTTCACTGTTGCCTGTGCTGATTCTCCCCGGCTGCACGGACCGCCCGGGGCCAGGGCAGGAATCGCAGGGCAGCGGAGCGATTTCGAGACCGCAGGCAACCGCGGCCGTGCCGGTCACGGTCGCTAAAGTCGCGCGGACAACAATTCCGGTAGAACTACACGCCATTGGCACAGGCCAAGCCTTCAAAACCGTCTCGGTGGAGTCGCAAGTTGCGGGTATCGTCAAGGAAGTGCATTACCAGCAGGGACAGTTCGTTCACCAGGGCGACCTGCTGAT
>JBOGLD010000093.1:0-23756 GCA_050745885.1 Terriglobales bacterium | reverse complement strand
CTTGCCGTACCGCACCTTGGCGGCGTCAAAATCTTCCTTGCCAATCCCGCACCCCAGTGCCGTTATCAGGCACCGGATTTCTTCGTGCCCCAGCATCTTGTCGTAGCGCGCTTTCTCGACGTTAAGAATTTTTCCCTTCAGTGGCAGGATAGCCTGGAAGCGCCGATCGCGGCCCTGTTTCGCGGTGCCGCCGGCTGACTCTCCCTCGACCAGAAACAGCTCGCAGCGTTCCGGCTGTCGTTCTGAACAGTCGGCCAGCTTTCCAGGGAGGCCGCCACCATCGAGCGCGCCTTTGCGGCGGGTCAGGTCGCGGGCTTTCCTTGCCGCCTCCCGGGCCCGGGCCGCTTCGATCGCTTTGTTGATGATCTTTCGTCCGACGGTGGGATTCTGTTCGAGATAAGCGCCCAGGCGTTCGTTCACGAAAGCCTGCACGATGCCGGCGATATCGGAATTGAGTTTGCCCTTGGTCTGCCCTTCAAACTGCGGCTGCGGCAGCTTCACGCTGATGACCGCTACCAGGCCTTCGCGCACGTCATCGCCGGTCAGGTTCTCTTTTACGTCCTTGAACAGGCCCATCTGCTGTCCCGCATAGTTGATGGTTCGGGTCAGCGCCATGCGGAATCCCGAGAGGTGCGAGCCTCCGTCGACGGTGTTGATGTTGTTGGCGAAGCTGAAGACTGACTCCGAGTACGCGTCGTTGTACTGCAGGCCGATCTCCATCACCACGCCGCTTCGTTCTGCTTCCATGTAAATCGGCTTTTCGTGGAGAACCTGCTTGCCGCGGTTCAGGTGCTTGATAAATTCGGCGATGCCGCCGTTGTACTTGAATTCGGCGGATTTGGCTTCGCCCGTCTTGGCCTCTGTGGTGCGCTCATCGGTGAGCGTAATCAGCAGGCCTTTGTTCAGAAAGGCCAGCTCGCGCAGGCGCTGCGCCAGAGTGTCGTAGTTGTATTCGGTCGCGGTAAAAATGGTCTTGTCGGGAACAAAGTGAACCTTGGTTCCGGTCTTGGCCTTGACCGCCCCGGTCTTTTTCAGCTTGCTGGTGGGCTCGCCCTTGGAATAGGTCTGCTCCCAGGTAAAACCGTCGCGCCAGATCTCCAGATCGAGCTCTTCGCTGAGGGCGTTCACCACCGACACGCCGACGCCGTGCAGTCCGCCCGAAACTTTGTAAGAGGATGCATCGAACTTTCCGCCGGCATGCAATTTGGTGAGCACCACCTGCGCGGCCGGAATTTTTTCGCCGTCGATGTCCATCACGTCGACAGGAATGCCGCGGCCGTTATCGACGACGGTGATCGAATTGTCCAGATGGATGGTGGCTTCGATCTTGTCGGCGTGGCCGGCAAGCGCTTCGTCCACCGAGTTGTCCACCACTTCATAGACCAGATGGTGCAATCCCATCTCGCCGGTGGAACCGATGTACATGGCCGGACGTTTGCGCACGGCCTCCATGCCGCCAAGCACTTTAATGGAGTCGGCGTTGTAGTCGCCGTTGCCCCCGTTAACCGCCGCGAGCTTTCCGTTTTTTGCCTTGGCTTCGTCGATGGGAGTGATCTCTTTCGTAGCCATTCCGCTCCGTGGAAAATGCCGGACTCTGAATCGGGTCCGGCACGCTTTTCCGATGTCCTGGATTTTGCCTCAAATTGCTGAAATTATTAACACTTACGGCTTCCGAGGTTGTACTTAATTGTAGCATGACAAGCCATATTTTTCGACCCCCGAACCGGGTGGGTAAATGCAGGCGCGAGCGTCCTCGCTGGGGCGGGAACCAGCCCTGTCCGGGCCCGTTTTAGCTCCTGCACGGGCGGGACGCCCGCGCCTACATTGTCAGCGCACGAGATCAGGCCGACCTGATAGCATATTGGGAGGAGTTCCTCGCAAAACATGAGTGTGCCTGTATCGCAGATGTGGACGGTGGCCAGCTATGTCGTCGGGCAGAAGCTCGCCGGACGGAAGCAGTATCCGCTGGTACTGATGCTGGAGCCGCTTTTCCGCTGTAACCTGGCCTGCGCCGGCTGCGGCAAGATCCAGTACCCGGCCCACGTCCTCAAACGCCAACTGACTCCGGAGGAGTGTTTCCGCGCGGTCGATGAGTGCGGCGCCCCGGTGGTTTCGATTCCCGGCGGCGAACCGCTCATGCACCCCGAGATCGATAAGATTGTCGAAGGCCTGGTGGCACGGAAGAAGTACATCTACTTGTGCACCAATGCCTTGCTGCTCAAGGAGAAGATCCACCTCTTCAAACCGACCAAATACCTGACTTTCAGCGTGCACCTGGACGGACAGAAAGAGCACCACGACTTCGCGGTGTGCCGCGAAGGGGGTTACGACATCGCGGTGGACGCCGTCCGCGAGGCCCTGCAACGCGGGTTCCGGGTCACAACCAACACCACGCTGTTTGACGGCGCCGATCCCAAGAGCGTGCGCGCTTTCTTTGACGACATGATGGAGCTGGGAGTGGAAGGCATGATGCTTTCCCCCGGCTACTCCTACGAAAAAGCTCCCGACCAGCAGCACTTCCTGGGGCGGGCCCGCACCCGGCGGCTGTTCCGGGCAATTCTTTCCAATCGGGAAAAGAACTGGCGCTTTAATCTGTCGCCTCTGTTCATGGAATTTCTCATGGGCAAGCGGCACTATGCCTGCACCCCCTGGGGCATGCCCACCTACAACATTTTTGGCTGGCAGAAGCCCTGCTACCTGCTGCAGGATGGCTACGCCGACACCTTCGAGGAACTGATCCGTGAAACCGCCTGGGAGTCGTATGGCACGGAGTCGGGCAACCCGCATTGCGCGAACTGCATGGTGCATAGCGGCTACGAGGCCTCGGCGGTGAACGATACTTTCGGATCGTTGGAGGGCTTCGTCGCGACGGTGAAAGGCACGCTCTTCACCCGCTACCGCGATGCGGGCGCTTTGCGGCTATTGGACGAGCCCGTCGAACCCGCCCATTCGCTGGTGCAGATCGCGACTCCAAATGAATCGCTCGAGGAGACCCGGGCATGACCGGAAAAGCCGCCGGGCACGTACATCCCGAGCCCCCGCCCTCTTCTCCCGACGCGCTTGAAGTTTCTCCCGGATGGGAGCACGAGAAGCTGGAGGGCTGGGTCCCCGCCCTGGCCTCGGAGGAAGAAACTCGCAAAGCCCTGGAAAAGGCCTTCGACTACCGCGGCGACGTTACCATTACAAGAAAAGACGGAACGACGCTCGAAGGTTATCTTTTTGACCGGAAGACCGGGCCGACTCTGGCTGAATCTCTGGTGCGGGTGCTTCCCCGGACTTCCAACCAAAGAGTGATGATCGCCTACTCGGATATAGCGGCGCTGGCGTTTACCGGGCGCGATACCGCGGCAGGAAAAAGCTGGGAAGCCTGGGTCAAGAAGTACGTGGAAAAGAAAGCCGCCGGCGAGACAGATATCGGGCTGGAGCCGGAAGCGCTGGAATAGTTCTGCTGTGTCCCCTTTGATTCTTCCATGGACGCAAGCTTTTCTCTTTTTATTGCAGGTGGTTTAAAGTTGCCAACGCGGGACCACAGAAATGACTTCCGCTGAAAAAGCCACACAAGCGCGCCGGTTCGTCGTCCGTGGAAGGGTGCAGGGCGTGGGCTTTCGCTGGTTCGTGGAACGCGAGGCGCATCTGCTCGGCATCGCCGGCTGGGTACGCAACAACGCCGACGGCAGCGTAGAGGTCCTGGCCATGGGGTCACGCGATCAGCTGCTCGGGTTGCGATCGCGTCTGCGAGCCGGGCCGCGTGCGGCCCGCGTGGATGATGTCGAGGAAGTCGAAAGCAAGCCAGTCGCCGGCCTCACAACCTTTCGCATTGAAGGAGCCTGGTAAATGCCGAATCCCGCGCCACCGCAGTCGCGCCTCAACTGCGAGCCGCTGAAAAAACTGATCCGGGAAGTCCCCGATTTCCCCAAGAAGGGCATCCTGTTTTACGACATCACCACCCTGCTCAAGGACAAGCTCGGCCTGGCCATGCTGATCGACGCCCTGTCCGAACACTACCTCAAAGCCGACATCGACCTGGTGCTCGGCATGGAAGCGCGCGGATTCATCTTCGGCCCCGCCGTCGCCTATCGCCTGAATGCTGGTTTCGTGCCTCTACGCAAGCCGGGCAAGCTGCCGGCGGCTACCGCCAAGTTTGACTATGCCCTGGAATACGGTACCAATACTCTGGAGATCCACAAAGACGCCATCCAGAAAGGCCAGCGCGTGCTGATCGTCGACGACCTGCTGGCCACCGGCGGCACGGCCGAAGCCACCGCCAGGCTGGCCCATTCGCTGGGGGCGGAGATTGCCGGGCTGGGATTCGTGGTGGAACTCGATTTCCTGAAGGGGCGGGACAAGCTGAAGGAATACGACGTCTTTTCGCTGCTGCACTACGACGAGTAGAACTAGCAATTGGCAATTGGCAGTCAGCTATTCGGCTGCCCTGTAGAGGGCCTGGGCGGCTCAGTCAGAACCAATATGGTTTTCTTTGCCAGATAGCTTTTCTTCCGGAACCAATCTTCCATTGCAACTTTCAATTCCTGGAGAGGAACGTGGGTACCGATTTCCATCCAGCCATCGGCCACGGGCAGCGTGTTGTCGAAGATGCTGGCGTTGGTGAAATTGCGCATGGCAAAGCTGTCCAGCCACTTCAGCGGACAGGGCAGGTGCCGCCCGTTCTCTTCGTACTCCACACGAATCTTGCGGGCAAACATAGAGCAATTTAACCACAGATTTCAAACGCCACGGCTCACGGCTTGACAGGCAGGCCTCCCGGGCATAGTCTTCCGCGCGGCGTATCTGGGGGCTTCTATGTTCATGGGCGGCGGTTTGATCTACATCATTCTGGTGGGCCTGGTCGCGGGCTGGGCCACGGGCAAGATCATGAAGGGCGCGGGTTACGGCGTGATTGTCGACATTCTGCTCGGCATCGCGGGCGCCATCTTCGGCAGTTGGGTGCTGCGGCTGCTGGGCATCTATACCAGCGGCGGGCTGGTTGCCAGCATTCTGGTGGCGATTCTGGGCGCCGTGCTGCTGGTGGTCATCGTGCGCGCGCTAAAGAAGGCTTAGCCAGGACCGCTGAGCCACGCTTGATCGGGCAGATCAGGACACCCTTCGGCTTCGCTCCGGGCAGGTTCTGCCCCTCCGCAGGTCTTGGTGGACTATCAGCTACTCATGGCTGCCGGGCCCGATCTGCACCAGATCAGTTTGGTCCGGCTGCCGGGAAGCCAGCGTGTGCCACCGCGCCGGCATCACCGAGCCGGTCCGCAGGCGATTCATCAGCGAACCGACGGCGGTCGAAGCGCGGACCAAATGTCCGATGCTTAGCGGGCCCGCGATCTTTCTCTGCTGCACATGATGCAATCCGCTTGAAACCACACAGCCGCACTGGCTGCAATCCGGCGTACCCCCAAAAATGCAAGGCTCGACCCGGGTCGTCAGGTCAGCCGAGAAGTTGGTCGACATCCTGGAGAAGAGACATTCCTGTGGACTTTTTGGTGGCTCCACCAGCGCCTGCCCGATGCCCGGGTTCATGAGCAGTTTGGGATAACTTTCCCGCAGGCCCGGCAGTTCCTCCGCCACCCGTTGCCGCTCCGCCATGGTGAGCATTTCGGGGGTGTTTTCGCCTTGCTGCGGAGTGTAGAGACTCACCCAGATCCGCCTCACTTCCGGCCGCGCCTGCCAGAACGCCAGATACTCTTCGAGATATCCGGGGCGTTTCATCATGGGCCCGGTGATGGTCCAATGGATGTTTACTTCGCGGTCGCGGATGTTTTCCAGGATGCGCTCGTAGGTGGCGGGCTTGCGCCGCGGGTCATGGTGCTCGGGGAGGCCGTCGATAGAAACCGCAACCCGGTTCCGCCGCAGGCCCATCCATTCCGCGGGAATGGGAATGATTCCGCTGGTCACCACCATGGTAAAAATATTCTGCTGGCTAAGCGCCGGAAGTATGCGGCTGAGTTCCCGGTGGCGGATCACGGGTTCGCCACCTACCAGGGAAACGTGAAGCGGCCGGTGCTTCCTCACCAGGCCCAAGACCCCCGCCACCAATGCGTCGCCGCGCAGGTCCGAGAGTTCGGTCAGCTTTTTCTCGCCGCCGAGATGAGAGTCGCCATAGGCGTAACATCCCGGACAGCTTAACGGGCACTCGCGGGTTATTTCGATGGATAGCATGGGAGCCCGGCCGCCGAGGATGCTTCCCCAGGCGGCAAACAGCTCTCCCACCGTCATTCCAGGACGTGATTGCGACATATGATTTCCAGTTTTAGATGCAGCAGACTGCCCAGTCGCTGAGGAAAAGACGACAGCCGACCCGGAAGTACATACTTCCTTCCCGCCGCCGGAATGGAACCGCCGCCATCAACCAATTTCGGCTTGTATGTAAGCCCAATGATTACAGTTCTTTAGGCGGCGCTGCGGTTTTGCTAGGCTGGTCCCGGGCAAGCATTCCGGCCACTTCTCTGGCAGAATGGAATGTACACATTACGGAATCTTCAGAGGTTTACGCTTCCAATTCCAGCTCAGGATGGCTATGAAAACTGCAGCTTCGCGCGGGCCGCTGACACGCAACATCCATCTCGTCAAATGGGTTGAAAAAACGGCCGAACTAACCAGGCCCAAGGCCATTCACTGGGTGGATGGCTCGCAAGCGGAATATGACAAGCTCTGCCGCGAAATGGTGGCCAGCGGTTCGTTCACCAAGCTGAACGAAGACTTGTGGCCGGGCTGTTTCCTGGCCCGCTCCGACGCCGGCGATGTAGCCCGCGTCGAAGACCGCACTTTTATCTGTTCCTTGTCGAAGGACAATGCCGGTCCCACCAACAACTGGGAAAATCCCTACACCATGCGCCGCAAGCTGAAGGAAAAATTCAAGGGCGCCATGCGGGGACGCACCATGTATGTGTTGCCGTTCAGTATGGGTCCGGTGGGCGGCCCGATGTCCCAGATCGGCGTCCAGCTTACCGACTCGCCCTATGTCGTGGTCAGCATGCGCATCATGGCTCGCATCGGAATCGAGGTTTTCAAAGAGATCGATAAAGACGAGACGCGCGTAGTGCCTTGCATCCACAGCGTGGGAGCGCCACTGGCTGCGGGCCAGAAAGACGTCCCCTGGCCCTGCAACCCGGACAAATATATTGTCCACTTCCCGGAGACCCGCGAAATCTGGTCTTACGGCTCAGGCTATGGCGGCAATGCGCTGTTGGGCAAGAAGTGCTTTGCCCTGCGGATCGCTTCCAACATCGCGCGCGACGAAGGGTGGATGGCGGAGCACATGCTCATCCTGGGCGTGGAAGACCCGCACGGGAAAAAAACATACGTGGCGGCGGCCTTCCCCAGTTCCTGCGGCAAAACAAATTTTGCCATGATGGTCCCGCCCGCCGGACTTAAAGACTGGAAACTCTGGACCGTCGGCGACGACATCGCATGGCTCAAGCCCGATGCCCAGGGCTGTCTGCGCGCCATCAATCCGGAATACGGATTCTTTGGCGTGGCCCCGGGAACCTCGAAAAAAACCAACCCCAACGCCATGGCGACTCTCTCCCGCAACACCATCTTCACCAACGTGGCCCTGACTCCGGAGGGTGGGGTGTGGTGGGAGGGCATGACCGACGAAGCGCCCGCTGAGCTGCTGGATTGGCAAGGCAACCGCTGGACGCCGGAGATCGCGAAAAAGACCGGCGCCAAGGCGGCCCATCCCAATGCGCGCTTTACCGCTCCAGCATCGCAGTGTCCCACCATCGACGCGGCCTGGGAAGATCCCACCGGCGTTCCCATCAGCGCCATTATTTTTGGGGGCCGCCGGGCCAGCACCATTCCGCTCATCTACCAGGCTTTCAATTGGAGCGCCGGGGTCTACGTCGGGGCCACCATGGGATCGGAAATGACCGCGGCGGCGGCGGGGGAAATCGGCAAAGTCCGGCGCGACCCCATGGCCATGCTTCCCTTCTGCGGCTATCACATGGGCGATTATTTCCGCCACTGGATCAAAATGCAGCGCTCGCTCAGCCGGACGCCACGCATCTTCCATGTGAACTGGTTCAGAAAAGACGCCGACGGCAAATTTATCTGGCCTGGATTTCGCGACAACATGCGGGTGCTCAAGTGGATCGTGGACCGCGTCCACGGCCGGGCCCAAGGCAAGGAAACGCCCATCGGCTGGACTCCCTACTACGAAGATATGGAGTGGAAGGGTCTCGACTTTCCCAAAGACACGTTTGAGAAATTACAGGCTGTAGACCGGGCGGCGTGGAAATCCGAGGTGATCGGCCACGAAGAGCTGTTCATTCGTCTGCACGCGCATTTACCGCCCGAGATGATCTATGAGAGAGAACTGCTGATCTGCCGCCTGTAAATGTAGGCGCGAGCGTCCCGCTCGTGCGGGACGGGCGGTCACGCCCGTCCTCCAGCCACTAGGCCACCGGATGTGCTTCCGGCTCTGTCACCACGGCTTCGAGGTGCTTTAACGTCTGGTCGACGGTCAAGGAATACATTTCCCGCCCTACGCCTTCACCGGATTCGAGCGCAGTCTTCAGGTAGTGCCCGGCAATTTCCACCGCCAGCGGGTCCGTGATCGCCTTGCCCGTGCGCTTCTTGTACTCCACCCAGGCGGGATGAGGGAGCGCAACCCAGACGGCGCGCCCGTCGACCAGAAACTTGATATCGACGGCGTCGGCGTGGCGGGTGGCAATGGCCACAATGAGCGCCTGATAGATACAGTGCACTTTGTTCTTGGTCCAGCGATCGAGAGCGTGGAAATCCTGATACATGACTGTGAAAACTATACCAACCGAACCTGGCCTCGGCAAACCGCGGAAAAAGTAGCACCGCGGTCGAAACGCTTGCCACACGGCGCAACGGCTCTCGAAGTCTGTGCGATACGGCAAAATGCATAGGTCCTTCGCTGCGCTCAGGATGACAGCGGGTCAGTTTATGGAGCATGCGAAAGGGGACGGTGAACTATGATGGGTCGACGAGCTGATAGCTGATAGCTGCTCTATGAAAAATCTAGGCATCCTGCTCTCCGGACGTGGTTCGAACTTTGAAGCCATCGCCAAAAACGTCGCCTCGGGAGATATCCCCAACGCCCGCATCGCCGTCGTCATCTCCAACAAGCCCGATGCCGGCGGACTCGAAATCGCCCGGCGCATGGGACTGGAAGCCGTGGTCATTCCGTCTAAAGGCAAGCCGCGCGAAGAACACGATCGCGAAGTCGTGGCCATGCTGCAAGAACACAAAGTCGATCTCATCTGCCTCGCGGGATACATGCGTCTGCTCTCGCCCTGGTTTGTGCAGCAGTTTCCGCGGCGCATCCTGAATATTCATCCCTCGCTTCTGCCCGCCTTCCCCGGCCTGGAAGCGCAGGAGCAGGCGTTCGCCTATGGAGTGAAGGTGACAGGCTGCAGCGTGCATTTCGTCGATGAAGAACTCGACCACGGAGCCATCATCGTGCAGAAAGCAGTGCCGGTGCTGCCGGCAGACGACGAGCACACGCTGGCAGCGCGGATTCTCGAGCAGGAACACATGGCGTATTCGGAAGCGATCCGCATCGTACTGGAGGGACGGCACAAGTTTGAGGGGCGAAGGCTGGTGCAGAGGCCTTGAGTGCTGCCCTATCTGGACTTGCCGCTATAATCTTTACCCTATGCCCACCTTCCCTCCGGTCGACGAACAACTCGCTTACATCAAAAAGGGCTCCGCGGAAATCGTGAAGGAGTCCGAGCTTCGCTCCAAGCTGGAGAAGTCTCTAGCTTCGGGCAAGCCGCTTCGCGTCAAGGCGGGGTTCGATCCTACCGCGCCCGATCTCCATCTTGGCCACACCGTACTTTTGCGCAAGCTTAAGCACTTTCAGGACCTGGGGCACACCGTCATCTTTCTGATCGGCGATTTTACCGGCATGATTGGCGATCCTACCGGGCGTTCGGCCACTCGCCCTCCCTTGAGTCCGGAAGACATCATGCGCAACGCCAAAACCTATATGGCGCAGGTCTTCAAGATTCTTTCCCAGGCCAAAACCGAGACCCGCTTCAACAGCGAGTGGTTCGACAAAATGAAGTCCGCGGACTGGATCCGGCTCACGGCCAAATTCACGGTCTCGCAGATGCTCGAACGCGAGGACTTTCACAAGCGCTTCCAGGAAGAAAAACCCATCGCGATGCACGAACTGCTCTACCCGCTGGCCCAGGGATACGATTCGGTGGCGCTCGAGGCCGACGTCGAACTGGGCGGCACTGACCAGAAATTCAATCTGCTGGTCGGACGCGAAATGCAGCGCGCCTTCGGCCAGGAGTCACAGGTGGTGCTGACCACTCCCATCATCGAAGGCCTTGACGGGGTGCAGAAGATGTCAAAGTCGCTGGGCAATGCCATCGGCATTCAAGAACCGCCGCTCGAAATGTACGGCAAAGTGATGTCGATATCCGACCCGATGATGTGGAGATATTACGAGCTGCTGACCGATGTGCAGCTGCCCGAGATCGAAACGATGAAGCGCGAGTCGCATCCCATGGAAGCGAAGAAAGACCTGGCTCGGCGCATCGTGACGGATTTTCATTCGGCAGACGCAGCAGCGAAAGCGGCGGAGGACTGGGCCAGGCAGTTCCAGAAAGATGAAATACCCCAGGACGTTGAAGAGGTCGAGGCATCGGTGGAAGTGACCGCGGATGGCCTGGTGAGATTGGACAAACTACTGGCCCGTGAAGGCCTTGCGGAATCGGTTAGCGACGCGGTGCGGAAGCTCAAGCAGAAAGCTGTGAAGGTGAATGGAGAGCTGAAGACCGATTCTGTCGCCTCGTTGGACCTCAAGCAACCAATCGTTTTGCAGGTGGGAAGAAAGATCAAGAGAGTTCGCGTCACTCTCGCAGTTGGGACAAGACCAATCGATACAAAGCTCTCATCCTGAGCGGAGCGATGCGATTCGCTTGCGAATCGTATTGTGGAGTCGAAGGACCCCTAGCGGAGAGAAATACTCTCGGGATCAAGTTGGTGTCAACCCAAACCATCGCCGCGGACGTGCTCCTGTAGGGGTCCTTCGACTGCGTGGCCGCTTCGCGAAGAGAACTTTCCACTTCGCTCAGGATGACAATGTGGGTCGCAGCCAAGGCGCTGCAAACAAAATGCACAGGTCCTTCGTCGCTTGCCCTTCACGAAGCGAAGGGCAAGCCTTCCTCAGGATGACAAGGGGATGACACGCCTACGGTAGCAGTCCAAACACTCCCACGCTGTCCGTCGTCCCCACGAACACTTTGCCGTTCGCGATGGTGGGGGTGATGAACTTATTGCCTGCTCCGAATTGATCGCGGCCGCCACTGGCCTGGTTGCTGTTGTAGAGCTCATGCAGGTTGCTGGCGTCGTAGGCATGCAGGACAGCCGGACTGGTGTTTTCCGCCGCCCACACGATGCCGTTACTGGTGCCGTTCGCTGAAATGCTGGGGGTCGCACCCGGATAGCGAAAGGTATTACTGGTTTGACTGGCCGGTCCGCTCGAGAGCTTGGCGTCGGAAATCTTAAACGCCTTGATCGCGTCTCCGACGGCACCGTAGTAAAGCGTGTGGTTGAAGTACGCGGGCATGCCAAATATGCCGTTCCCCAACACCCCGGAGAGGTCCTGGTAAACATTGTTGCTGCCGGCGCTGAATTTGCCCATGGCATCGCGATCGACCACGTAAATGTGGCCGTCCTTACCGGCGCCGGCGGCCAGATGCCGCACCTTCCCGCTGCTATCGGTGAGATCGGGCAATACCAGGGCGCCGCCTGAACCGAGGTCGAGGTCGGATGCGTTCTGCTCTTGCTGATCGTGCATCTCGAAGTAGTCCGCCACCGCCAGTCCACCCGACGTGGAAATCTTGAGGAAGGCATTGCCGTAGTTGCCGTTGCTAGGAAATCCCTTGGCGTTGAGGCTGGTACCGAAGTCGCCGTTGGCATCGAGCAGATAGATGTTTCCCGAGCTGTCCGCGGAGGGTCCGGTGTTCGACATCCAGATGGCGCCCTCGCTGCCATTGGGAACAACATTGAGGACAGTGGTCTGGGTCAGGGTAGTCCGGTTGTATGCCATGATCCAGCCGGTATACGGGCGAATGTCGCAGTGCGACGACCAGGCGATATATACCACCCCGTTCAGCAGCAGTAGCGCAGCGCGATCCTTATACTGCGCCGGATCGAAGATCACACGGCCGTTGTCGCTGTTGTCCCCGGTCCCCGGGAACGAAGCTTCGATGTTCTTGGGGCCGCCGAACATTTCCGCGCCCGTCGTAACGTCCAGCGCGTGCAATCGCTGGAAATAGTTGGACCCGGATTTGGACATGGCCACGACGTAGATCACACCGTGCGTTCCCGCGTTGCGGTCGATCACGGGAGTGGCCGTGATTCCGATCTCTGGGACCACCTGGTCGCATGCGCGGGCGTCGCTGGTGACTTCGCCCGAGCCCAGAGTCGAAACTTTCCACAATTGGGTGCCGGTGTCGGCGTCGAAGGCATAGACGCTGCCATGTTCAGTCGCTACGTAGAGCACGTTGTGGGTTCCGCTGGCGATATTCGCCAGGTTCGACAGGTAAAGCGGTTGGGCGTCGACTTTTCCATCCACCGCGAGCGAGCGTAACTTGCCGAAGGCGGTTGAGTTGACGTTTGCGGTGGTCAGAACGGTTTCTTTCAGGTTGCTCCCGGTTCGGGCGATATCGTTGTGGTAAGTCGCCACGTCGATTGACCCTCCGTTGCTGGGAGGAGGGGTCGAAGGAGGAGGCGCCGATGATGATGTCGCGGCGCCCCCGCCACAACCTGCCAAGATCACCACAAAACTCAAAGACAAACACACTACGACGTATCGCAGGCGCATCGCTGGGAAACTCCCTCTGGAAGTGGCTTGGTACTGAGGTATTGACTTTCAGGCCAGGTGCAAGAGTATGCCAGTTCCGCTCCTTAAACTCAAGGCGGCAGGACCCGATAATACTCGAGCAATATTCTTTCGACGGAGTGCTGATCGCATGTCGATCACACTAATTCCAAGCAAACGCGCCCACTTGGGTTCCTGCCTTCGCAATATCTCAGGTTCCTAACACACGCCTCATTTTTTCTTTTCCGAGTGCAGTTCGGAAGCCATCACGACGTTGACAAACGGCCTGCCAACTGTTTTTGTAGGTTAAAGTTTGCTAATCTCGTGCCGCGAAATGCGCGTTGCTGCCATTCTTGGGTTGGGCTCGTCGACTGGTCATCTAAAGCCGTTCGCGCAAAGCTCAGATGCACTCTGGCGGACTGGGTTGCCCGCCAACGGAAATGAGGTGGATGCCATTCTGGTCCTGGGCGGCGACGGCACGGTACACCGTCATCTGCCGCAACTGGTCAGACTGCGACTTCCGGTGCTCGTCGTTCCGCACGGCAGCGGCAATGATTTTGCGCGCGCCTTGGGCCTTCATAGCGTGGACGATGCGCTCAATGCCTGGCGTCAGTTCGCTTCCGGCCAGGAAAATGTGCGCCAGATTGATCTGGGAGTCATCTCCCAGGTTCCTTCCCCCAGCCCATCGTCGACTGCGGACGTGCCCGATCCGAATGGGCGCTATTTTTGTTGTGTCGGCGGGGTTGGACTCGATGCCGAGGTCGCGCGCCGAGCCAACCGGCTCCCGCGCTTGCTGCGCCGACATGGCGGCTACCTGCTCAGTGTTTTGCCAGCGCTGTTCGGCTTTCACCCGATGGCGGTAAGGGTCCGGGCGTCCCCCGCGAGCTGCGGCGGCGGGCTGGACCCTCGCCACGATGGACCTGCGATGGTGGTGGCGTTCGCCAACACTCCCACTTATGGGGGCGGCATCAGGATCGCGCCGGATGCGCGGCTGGACGACGGCAAACTCGAGATCTGCGTGGTCGGGGCCATGGCGAGAGCGCGCTTGCTCTGGCTCTTTCCGTCCGTATTCTCCGGCCGCCATTTGAAAATTCCCGAGGTCAAGTACTTCCAGGCGGAACGCTTGCGAATCGAAACTGGAAAGCCGGCCGAGGTCTACGCCGATGGCGAGTACGTCTGCCACACGCCGGTTGAGGTGACTGTCGAGCGCGCGGCCCTGCAAGTAATTGTGCCGGCAGCAGAGCAGCTTTGATCTCAGGGAATGATGACCGCGGCTCCGTCGATCGAATCGCTCTTGATGGCGGCTAACGCTTCATTGGCCTGATCGAGTCCAAAGGTGGTTATCCTGGGCTGAAGATGAATCTCGGCGGCCAAGGTAAGGAAGTCGCGGGCATCGGCACGAGTCATATTGGCCACGCTGCGTATTTGCCGCTCTCCCCAGAGCAGGCGATCATAGTCGAACTCAGGAATGCGATCGAGATGAATGGCGTTGATGGCAACCACTCCG
Source organism: Terriglobales bacterium (assembly GCA_050745885.1). Classification (GTDB taxonomy): domain Bacteria; phylum Acidobacteriota; class Terriglobia; order Terriglobales; family Acidobacteriaceae; genus JAIQFF01. The sequence continues at coordinate 9,435 of JBOGLD010000093.1, read as the reverse complement.
CCTTTTCTCAAACTGGAAAGGGCCAGGATGACTACGTTTCCGCTGGGCGCGAAAGTGATGGCGCGATCGAGTTCCACGGGAGGCTTGTCCCCTTCGGAGCCAACCCATTGGGCGCCCAGCGATTCGGCGAGCTTGCGATGCGACGCTCCCCGGGTTGAGACATACACGGCGCAACCCCACGCGTGCAGAACTTCAATGGCCAGATGGGCAGAAGCGCCAAAGCCGAACAACCCGACGCTTTCTCCCGGGTTCACACCGGCCACGCGCAAGCTGCGAAAGCCAATGATGCCGGCACACAGCAATGGCGCGGCATGCACGTTGTCGAGCGCCGCGGGCAACGGGAAAACAAAGTCCGCGCGAGCGACCGCAAACTCGGCATAGCCGCCGTTTACGCTGTAGCCGGTAAAGGTCGGCGAATCGCAAAGGTTCTCCAGGTTATTTCTGCAGTACCAGCATTGGCCGTCAGTGCCTCCGATCCAGGAGACACCGACTCTGCTTCCCAGGGGGAGTTCGGGAGTCGCGCCTTGCACAATCTCGCCCACAATCTGATGACCGGGAATCAAACTGGCCAGCAAGGGGGCGAGTTCCCCTTCCACGATGTGGAGGTCAGTTCGGCAAACACCGCAGGCCAGCACACGCAGCAGTACCTGCCCGGTTCCAGGCTCGGGTTGCGACACATCCTCGATATGCAGGGGGCGATCCAGAATTTTGGCCGCGGAAGTCAGCACTGCCGCTTTCATGAGAATTCCTCACTGCACGGTCGGACGACAGAAGCAAGTCACCAGTCAAGAACAGCTGGCAACGCCTGACGCAGGGAATGGTTAAAGCGCTTACTCCCGTACCAGTTCCACGCGCCGATTGCGGGCGCGGCCGGCCAGCGTGTCATTGGGTTCTTTGGGCCGGGTGGCGCCAAAGCCCTTGGGCGTCAGGCGGTCCGGGGCAATGTGATAGCGAGTCACCAGCGCCAGCTTGACCGCCTCGGCGCGGCGCTGGGACAAGTTCAGGTTGTAGTCATCGCCACCGATATTATCGGTGTGGCCTTCCACCCGCAGCTTCCACGCCGGATTGTGCTGGAGCGCGTCCGCGATTTCACGTAACACCGGTTCCGATTCAGGCTTGATTTTATCGCTGGCGAAATCGAAGTAGATGCCGTAAACCTCGGCCTGTCCGGTTTGCTTCAACTCCTGTTCGATGTGCTGTCCGCCGGCCGCACCGGCAACGGTCGGCGCGGCGGATGAACCCGCAGCCTGGGAAGCGGCCGGTGGCGGAGGATAGGAAATCTTCACCACCTGCAGAGTGTCACTCGCCCCCAGCTTCCAGGCCAGGACCAGCGGGTTGGTGAGATCATCGAGAAAGTAAAAATCGTTCAGGCCGTCGTCCGTATTGCATTGCGCGTGCACCGCAGGGAGCGATACCCGCTGGTCGTTTAGCAGCACCGGGAACGAAGTTAACCCGTGGCCCACCCGCTTCAGGGTGCATTCCGCTTTGCCCGCATCGGCCAGATTCCTGGTCTCCTGGGAGGCGCCTGGCGCGCCGCCGCCCGCCAGCTGCCCCAGCGCGCCGAGTAAGGAACCCGCCATTCCCTTTAGGCCTCCAACCCGGAAGCTGAATTGTGTCTCTCCCTTGCCCTTGAGCTCGGCCAGCACTTCCCGTGAAACGCTGATCGCAGTTGAGCCGGGCGTGACTTCGGGCTGGCTGGAACCGAACCACTCCATATAATCGTGCGCGGTTTGCAGGTCTTGAGTGCGGACCGTGCGCGACGCGGTTACCGACCCGCCGGATTTCGGGGCCGTGTGGCCAGTTGATTTCTGCAGCCCCTCCAGAGGATTGGCAACGTTGTCGGCGCGGTAGGAAAGATGCACGCCGGTCGCTGATACTTGTTGGATTTGCTTGATGGATTCGTAGTCGCCGCCAAACTGCGCGATCGCGGTTACCACGGTGAGGCCCGGGCGTAGCGGAACCGCGGATTCCGCTTCGGAGGAAGCCGTCCAGGCAGGGAAAGAAAGCGGGGCCGAATTCGACGAGGACCCACCTTCTTCCGAACCGGTCGCGCTTTTTGAGGATCCAACGCCCAGCGCTCCTGCCAGTTTGTTCAGGTCGTTCGACTTATACGCCTGCCGTATTTCATCAGCCTTCTTTTTGGCGCGGTAACCGATGTAGACACAACTGCCCATGACCGCCAGGACAATCAGAAGAATGAAAACCAGAAACGCCACCAAAACCTTGACCAGCACGCTGCCGCCGCTAGCGGGAGGCAGCGGGGTCGCGGCAGGGGCGGCCGGCAGTGGGGGTGGAGGTTGGACTGGCGGGGATGGCGCTGTACCCATCGCTTCGGGCAGGCGAGCGCCGCACGTGGCGCAGAATTTCCCTGCGCCGACCGGGGACCCGCACTGTGCGCAAAACGGCATGAACTCCAAAGGCTGAATGGGAGGGCACCGCTTTCAGCCGTGCCAGGGTAATGTCTTGGCGATGCTTGCAGCACGATTGAAGCTCGTGCCCTCCCGCCCGCGAACCCCAACTAGAGCGTCGTGCGACCTATGTTTTGTTCAACGTCGGCCGCAAAGATTACAGGTGGCCGGCGATCTTGCTGGCCATCTGCTTGGCTGCATCCGCGCTGACGCCGGACTCGTGCAGCTCAATATTCACCATCACGTCGCCCTTGCGCATCATGAGGGCCGAGTTCCCCGGGGTCATATAGGCCTCGTCGCCGATGCCTTCCAGCGGAGTAAAACTATCCATCCCGGACATATGCTTCATGGCGCCATGAGCAATCCCCATGGTCATGCCCCCGCCGCGCCAGGTGTACTCGACATCGAAATGCTGGCCAGTGGAGCCGTAGCTGTATTCGCAGACTGCAGTACCGCGCTGTTCCACCGACGAGACCGTCCGACCCAGGGCCTCCGAAGCCTCGCTGGTGGTCAACATGGCACAAGGCTGCCGTCTGCCGGTATAGGGCTTGGCGTCCGTATTCATCGATTGCGAGAACTCATGGGCCTTCTGCTTGACCCGGTAAGCGACATAAGCACAGCTGCCTGCCACCACCAGGATCAGGAACATGAAAAAGGCCAGAACACCGATGATGATCTTCATCGCCGTGTTGCTGCCCTTGGACGCGGGAGCAGCAGGCGCCGGGGGCATTACCGTTCCGGCCTGGGCGGCCTGCTGAGTCGCGCCGCACTTGGTGCAGAATTTGGCTCCGTCAGCCAGCGGGTTTCCACAACCTACACAGAATGCAGCCATTGGTTCGTCTCCCTTAAGATCCTTCCCGCCCGCAACACATCACAGGATTTTGTGGGCGGTATCAACGATGGTTTCCCCTGATGCTTGAAGCCTGATGCCTGAAGCCTGAAGCCTGAAGAAAGATGCGCTTTGCGCCGACTTCCAGCCACGATTCGCGGACTTCCCCCTGGGCACCTGCGGCAAAGCCAACCAAGCCAGCAGGGGCGCAATGTTACGAAGCCCTTGGGCGCACGTCAAGGCCTTCGGTAGAGGCGATTCAGTCGTAAGATTTGGACGGTCCAGCACGCCCAGGCGGTTCCGGTGCTAAACTATGCCATCTGTATGGCGGAAAACGCACGTTCGCGAACTTTTCTCTGGATTGTGATTGGGGGAGGAGCCTTATTCCTCTTCGTGCTGGCGGTCTTTACCCTGGTCTATCTCTCCCTGCATGCCGGCGGGGAGGAGACCTCGTTTGCCAGTTTTGGGGACAAGATTGGCGTGGTGGAGCTGGAAGGCGTCATCCTCGATCCCAGCACGGTGGTAGAGCAGATCAAGAAGTTCGGCGACGATGATTCCATCAAAGCCATCATCCTTCACGTGAATTCGCCGGGCGGGGGAGTGGCCGCGTCAGAAGAGATTTACCGCGAAGTCAAACGTGTCCGTGACGAGAAGAAAAAACGTATCGTGGCTTCGATCGAAACCGTTGGGGCCAGCGGCGCTTATTACGTTTCTTCCGCCACCAACAAGATTTACGCCGATAACGGCAGTGTGGTGGGATCCATCGGCGTGATCTCCGAGTGGGTCAATTATGGTGACCTGTTGCGCTGGGCCAAGCTGAAGCCGGAAGTGCTGACAGTCGGCGAATACAAGAGCACCGGCGACCCCACCCGGGATATGACCCCCAAGGAGCGCGCCTACCTGCAATCGCTGATCGACAACATGTACGGCCAGTTCGTCAAAGCGGTGGCCGACGGGCGTCATGCGAAGGTCGAGGACATCAAAGCCATCGCCGACGGCCGGGTGTGGACCGGCGAGCAGGCCCTCTCCATGCACATGATCGACCAGATCGCTGACTTCCAGGCCGCAGTCGACGATACAGCGAAGGCAGTGGGCATCACGGGCAAGCCGGTTCTGGTGCATCCTGACAAAGATCGCAAGACAGTGCTCGATCTGCTCTTCGGGGACGTCTCCCAGTGGTTGCCCAGCCGGGAGAAGCTGCTGGACCAGCACACCGGGTTCTATTATTTGTGGAAGTAGAGGCTGGGCCCAGGGTGAGCCGGCGGTAGCGTAGCCGCGAAGCGGCGCAAAAATTCAGCCCCAGGGCGCAAGCCCTGGGTAAGTTGCGGCGATGATCAGGCTCCGAAGGAGCGAAAGAAGCCTAAGCCCGGACCCGGCCAGGAACGCTTGCCCGGAAAAGCTGCTTGCATAGAACCCCTGAAATTTGAGAAGTTTATAGAGGATTGCGACTCCCAATAGCGCCGCCATCCCATATAATCCAGACGGACGAGGAGCGTATGACAAAAGCCGATCTGATCGACGAAGTCTCCAAGCTGGCGGAATTGACCCGCAAAGACAGTGAAGTGATCGTCGAGACCATCTTTGACAGCATCGTGCGCTCGCTTCGCGTGGGCGACAAGATCGAGATTCGCGGCTTCGGCAGTTTCCGCACCCGCCAGCGCAAGCCCCGCGTCGGCCGCAACCCGAAAACCGGCGAGCGGGTCGAAGTTCCCGCCAAAAAGATTCCGTTCTTCAAGCCCAGCAAAGAGTTGAAAGATTTGGTCAATACCGGAGGCGGGCATGCCCCAGCGCCGCCAGCTCCACCGGCGCCGCCAACCCCCGCGCCCGCGTAGAGGCAGAGCCTGTCCTGAGCGAAGGATCTTATCAATCCTGTCATCCCGACCGGAGTGGAGGGACCTGCTGTTGCGACGTCAACCGGACGTGAGGGATCGTGATCGAGCCGGAATGGACGACGCACAAACGCGAACTCTGTAGAACTGCCCCACTCAAGCCAAAATCGGGCTTGAATGGGCCACCCGTCGATCTGGAACAGCGTTTATAGCCCGGCGCCCTTCTCCGCGATCAGTTTCCTGATCTTCTGCACGAACTCCGCCGCCGGCATGTCTTCGGTCTTCTCTTTTCCCCGGGTGCGGACGTTCACCTTGCCGGCCTCCGCTTCTTTATCGCCCACCACCAGCAGGAATGGCACTTTCTGCATGGCGTGCTCGCGGATTTTGGCATTCATCTTTTCGTTGCGGGCGTCGACATGCACGCGAACACCAACTTCTTTCAATTGCGCCGCGACTTTGTTGGCGTATTCCGCATGGCGCTCGGAAATGGGGATCATCACGGCCTGCACCGGCGACAGCCAGACCGGAAAGGCGCCGGCATAGTGCTCGATCAGCACGCCAAAGAATCTCTCCACCGATCCGTATAAAGCCCGGTGCACCATCACCGGCTGCTTGCGCGATCCGTCTTCGGCGACGTATTCCAGGCCAAAGCGCTGCGGCAGGTTGAAATCAAACTGGACGGTGGAGAGCTGCCAGAGGCGCCCGATGGCATCCACCAGCTTGATGTCAATTTTCGGCCCATAAAACGCCGCTTCACCGGGGATGACCGTATATTCGATGTTGAGTTCCTTAAGAACTTTTTCGAGCGAACTGGTGGCCCCGTTCCACTGCTCATCGCTGCCCACAAAATTTCTGCGGTCGGCAGGGTTCCAGGTGGAAAGCTCGGTCTGGAATTTGTCGAAGCCGAAATCCTTGAGCACATCGCGGGCAAATTCGACGCAATCGGCAATCTCTTTTTCAACCTGCTCCGGCGTGCAGAAGATGTGGGCATCGTCCTGGGTGAAGCCGCGCACGCGCAGCAGGCCGTGCATTACGCCCGAGCGTTCGTAGCGATACACCGTTCCCAGTTCGCCCAGGCGCACCGGCAGGTCGCGATACGATTTCAGCGAGTCTTTATAAATCAGGATATGGAACGGGCAGTTCATCGGCTTCAGGCGATATTCGGCGTCGTCGAGCTCCATGACGTCGAACATGTTCGACGCGTAATAGCCTTCGTGCCCCGAGGTCTGCCACAACTGCCGCCGCGCCACGTGCGGCGTGTACACCAGCGAGTAGCCGCGCTTCAGGTACTCGGAGCGCATCCAGTCTTCCATCTCCTTGCGGATGATTCCGCCCTTGGGATGCCAGAAAATCAGACCCGGCCCCGCCAGCTCCTGGATGGAAAACAGATCGAGCTGCTGCCCCAGCACCCGGTGATCGCGCTTCTTGGCCTCTTCCTGCTTGTTGAGAAAATCGTCGAGGTCTTTTTTCGAGAAAAACGACGTCCCATAAATGCGCTGCAACTGCGGATTCTTCTCGTCGCCCAGCCAGTAGGCGCCAGCAATGTTCAGCAGCTTGAAGGCCTTGATCTTGCCGGTCGAAGGAATATGCGGGCCGCGACAGAAGTCGAGAAATTTACCGGTCTTGTAGATGGAAATCTTCTCATCGGGCTTGGTGAACTGCTCGATGAAGTGGCACTTCATGAAGTCGCCTTCGCCCTTGAACCTGGCGAGGCCCTCGTTGCGCGGCAGAAATTCGCGTGCGTAGGGAATGTCCTGCTGCACCAGCTCCTGCATCTTTTTTTCGATCTTCTGAAGGTCTTCCGGCGTGAACGGCGTGGGACGATAGAAATCGTAAAAGAATCCGGTGTCGGTCGGAGGCCCGTGGCCCAGCTTGGTCTCGGGAAATAGTTCCAGCACGGCAGCCGCCAGGAGGTGCGCCGACGAATGCCGGTAAACTTCAAGCGCCTCGGGATCGCGGTCGGTCAGCAGGCGAAGGTCAGTGTCTTTCTCCAGGGGCCGGGTAACGTCGATGAGATCGCCGTTGGTTTTGGCTACCAGGGTCGCATCGGCCAGGCGCTGGCCAATCGATTTCGCGATATCGAGCGCGGTCGTCCCCCTGGGGACATCTTTCACGCTTCCGTCCGGGAGCTTGACGTGGATGCTGTCTGCCATAGGTGGTTTCGATGTGGAGTGTTTTCAGTTTATTGGAGGGTGCGGAAGGGGTCAAACGACGCACCTCGCGAGGAAGGTCCGTTAAGCTATGGCTTCGTTTGAGGTTTGGCGTCTTCGGCTTTCGCCACTGCGGGCGATGGCGGCAAGTCGTCGCGCAACTCGAATTCCGCCAGATCTCCAGTGTAGGTCTTGTCGGAGGCGGGCCTGTAACGCACGACCGCCCGCATGCCATCGAGGTGGTGGCAGTACGTGAAATGGTCGGCGCCGTACCAGAGAGTGTCGGAGAAGCCGCCCGTCCAGCCGCTGGTACCGCGAAAAATCAGCCTTTGGCCATCGTGGTCGATGTCAACTGTCATTCCTTTGTCGGCGCAGGTGGCAGACTTCAGCCGACCTTCGACGGCTTGCGTTCCCTGAGGCATTATCTCAGCAGGTTGATCTCTCCCGGATCTCTGCGCCGCAGGCACATTGTTCCAGAGTTCAACCGCTTCATGTTGATCAGATCCGTACCAGCGCACAGCCACATATTTGGCGAACGCCGCCGCCTCGGCGCCGCGTCCCAAACGCAACAAGATCTGGCCGCTCAGCAAATGATAGCCGGCGCGCGCCGGTTCCAGTTGCTCCGCCTTGCGGGCGACGGCCAGAGCGCTGGTAAGGTTGCCCTGGCGCACTGCAAGTTGCGCCAGTTCGATGTAGGCAGGCGCGAACTGCGGGTCGAGATGGAGGATTTGCAGCAGAACATCATGGAAACCAGCCTCGTCGGCGGGCGCACCGGAGCGGGCAAGAGGCGAGAGCATGGTCTTGTAAAACAGGGAGAGATAGCGACTCCCGTCGAGTTCGAAAGCTTCGGTAAACTCGCCGGCGGCGTCTTCGTCGTGGCCGTCGGCAAAGTCGAGGAAGCCCATGTCTTCGTGGGCGAGAGCAAGCTTGGGATCACTCTTCAGCGCCTGTTCGATCAGAGACCTGGCGTTGACCAGGTCGTGGGACCACAGATGATAGCCACCCAGTTCCGCCGCGGTTTCAGCCGGACTGAGATTATTGATCGCGAAGCTTTTCTCGTTGATCTGCGGTGGATTCTTGAGCACCCAAGACGGCATGGCAAACCGGTGCACATATTGATCGAGGTTCTTCTGTAATTCCGCAAAGTCGCCGAAAACCTGGTGAAACGCTTCCTTTTGTTCGGTCCCTTCCTGCAACAAAGCATAGAAATGATCGAGTCGTTTTCCGGTTTCCATACCGGGGCCGAACGTAAGAAAGTGGGTGAGCGCCCAGGCTTCGGCGTAGAACAAGCCGACCTTGTCTTCGTCGTGGTAGTAGGGCGACTTCTGGTCGACGGAGATCAAGGTTTCGACTGGAATCAAAGTCGCCGTCTGCAGATCCCGCACCCTCCGACTGGGGGCACCTACCAGCATCTGGGATTGCTCAAACCTTGTATTGCCGTAGAACTCGGCCAAGCCCTCGTCGAGCCAAACCGGAAACCAGCGAAAGTTCATGTGCAGAAGCGTATGGGTATATTCGTGATAGACGATCTGGTAAGCGCCGGGGGCAACTTCGTCGAGCCGAACCACCGCGAACTGCCTTTCCCATCCGTGTTGAAAATAGCCGGCAGGTTTGGCGCCTTTCCGCTTCCACATCTGTGGCGCCAGAGCCCTGGCGCTGTTTTCGTCGCGCGGCGCCAGTATCAGCAACGGCGCTCCTGAATCGAGCCGCATACTGGGAAAACCAGTGGAGAAGACAGCGCGCATCTGTTCGAATTCGCGAGCGACGCGGCGGGCATCGTGTTCGCTGCCGTCACTCAGAACACGGAAGTGGGCGCTTCTCACTTCTATCCATGCTCTTTCTCCCGCCGAGGCCAACAAGCAGGCGAAAAAGAAGAAAAGACCCCCTAAGAGAAGCTTTCGCGAAGTGGTCATGCGGCTGGAATGGTGCCGCACTTTCATTGACGGGTCAACCAGAAAGATACCCTGAAGGGTAACCGACGTGACGGGTCAAAATGTTACTCCCTTATACTCCCACCACCATCTTCCCTCTCTCATCCTTCACCACATAAGCCCAAGGCAACTTCGCATCGTGAGTAAACATGGTCAGCCACTTCTCCGGCACTCCCTGGGCGTGGTAACGTTTGCAGCTTTCGATGGTCTCGAGAGGGCACCGGCGTGGCCCAACTTTCGCCCATCACCTCCGATTCCTCCAGTATCCCGGCCGACGCCGCGCGTGAG
>JBOGLD010000092.1:0-8575 GCA_050745885.1 Terriglobales bacterium | reverse complement strand
GGCCAGGGCTCCCTTGCCCAGGGTTTCGATCGCCACCCCATTCTTGTCCACCGCAGCCGCGCCGCCCATCATGGCGCGCGTCGCCTCCTGTACCACGGAGGTAGCGCTGATTACTTGCGGATCCACCAACGTTGGGTCCCCTACCCTGGCAGCCTCGGCCACATCGGGGTGTTTCTGGAAGTTTGCCATCACCTTGGAAACCGTGCTGGCTTCCCGTCGGCTCTCTTCTTCCGCCTTGTTCTGCGCCAGCGCCGCCTTGGTCGGCCTCGGTATGGGCTGATGTAAGGCTTCCAGCCGCGCCTTGGCGTCGACGGTGCGATCCATGAGCGGATACCGCGTCAGGATGCGGGAGTAGGCGTCGGTCGCATTCTTGGCGAAGTCCTCGATCATCCGCGCCTTGAACACCTCGTTACCGGGCCGCGACCGCAGCATCGTGATCTCGCCTTCGTAGGCCTGGCCAAGAAGATACAGGGCCTCATCCGCCTTGCTGTACAGAGGGTATTTGTCCATCAGGGAACGCAGCCGCGCGATGGATGCGGGATACGACTGACGCATATAGTAGAAGCGCCCCACCCGGAATTCGCGCTCCGCAATCACTTCCTGCACTTCCAGCAGACGCTGTTTACCCTCGGCCACTACTTTCTTGTTGTCCGGGTATTGCAAAATCAGCTGGCGGTATTCTTCTTCCGCGCGCATGGCGTGGGTGTAGTCGCGGTCCGGCTTTTCCATTTGCTGATAGTGGATGTTGGCGATTTTCAATTGGGCTTCGGCCGCTTCCGGCATGTTGGGGAAGAAGGTCTCAAAGTCCTTGTACTCGATTTCGGCCTGGGCCAGTGCAGTCCCACCGCCCTCGGCGTACCAGGAATCCCCCACCGCCAGTTTGGCGCGGGCAATGTATTCCGAATCAGGATAGGTGTTGATCAGGGTTTGCAGCGTGATCCGCGCCACATCGAAGCGATTGTGCTTCATGGCATCCATGGCCCGATCGAACAGGACCTTGTCGGGCTGCTTGGAACCCACGTTCGCCAGGGGATTATTGACCTTTTTGTTGGTGCAGCCCACGGCAAAGGCCAGCACGCCCAACAAAAGAATGACCGGAAAACGACGCGACATAGGGAACCTCGGGAAAACAGTCGGCAGTCTTCGGTCGTCAGCAGAACCTGCTTTTTCTGACGACTGCAGACCGAAGACGGTTGACGGACTTTAGACTTTCTGCAGCGTGGCCTCCACCGCAGTTTTCAACAACTCCCGCGCATTAGTGTTTGGATCGCCTTTACCGAAGATAGCGTTGCCTGCCACCAGAATTTCGGCGCCTGCCCGGACCACTTCAGCCACAGTGTCGAGGTCAATACCGCCATCTACCTCAATACGATAGCTGAACCCGCGCTGCGCCCTGAGATCGGCCAGCCGACGGATCTTGTGGACCGCGCCTGGAATGAATTTTTGCGCTCCAAAGCCAGGGTTGACTGACATCACCAGTATATAGTCGGCCAGGTCGAGCACCTCGCTCAGGGTGTCCACCGGAGTTGCCGGATTGATCACTACCCCCGCCCGGCAGCCGTGGTCCTTGATCAGATGCAAGGTGCGATTCAGGTGCACGCAGGCCTCCTGATGCACCGAAATCCAGTTGGCGCCCGCCGCGGAAAACTCCGGAATGAACAGGTCCGGGTTTTCGATCATCAGATGGCAGTCCAGCGGCAACTCAGTCGCTCTACGCAAAGACTTTACCAGCGGCGGCCCGATGGTCAGGTTAGGGACAAAATGACCGTCCATGACGTCCACGTGGACGACCGTGCCGCCACCTGCCGTGGCGTCGCGGACCTGATCCGCCAGATGGGCGAAGTCAGCCGCCAAAATCGAGGGTGCGAGTTCAATCAACCTGGGTCCTCGCAATCACTCCTGAATGCACGAATTCTAACACGCCCAACCGCATCAGATTGACCAGGAACATGGCGATTGTCTGGCATCGAACACTATAAATATCGCCATCTGTGATATCCATTCTGGCGGAGAAAAAAATGCAAGATCAGCGCGAGAGATGGATGCAACTCTGCGAACAGGCAGCCTCGGAACAGGACCCGGAAAAGCTCATGGCGCTGATCGCTGAAATCAATCAGCTATTGGAGGCCAAGCAGCGCCGACTCCGACGCCGCGATTCCGTCCCCGACTCCGGCAGCTAGCCTCAACCTGCAGCGTCATTTTGTCGAAAATGAGGGCAACTCTCAGGGCAGCTCACAAGCATCTCATCGTCGGACCGTAGCGCCAGTGTTTAGCCGGGAGGTTACCAGGATGAGCCGTAATGGGGCAGGCGTGCGGGCCATGTTCCTACATCTCTTAAGGATGGTGCGTGGACAGCAAGAACCTTCAAGTCGCGCAACCCGGCGAGCGTACCAATACAGCCGGGAAACCGATCAGCAACGTTATCCTGCTGACGATCTCTGACCGGGACTACCGCGCCTTTCGTCCTCATCTCGAATACGTCGAGTTAACCAACCATCTGATCCTGCATGAAGCGGGAGAAGAGCTGGAATTTGCATATTTCCCCAACCGGGGATTGATCTCACTGGTCGTCGAAATGGAAGACGGAAGGAGTGTGGAAGCGGGAGTGGTGGGGAATGAGGGCTTTACCGGGATACCGGCGGCTGTCGGCCTGACCCGGACTTCGCTGCAAGGCGTCGTACAAATCAGCGGAGATGGCTTCCGAGTAGATGTCGACTCGCTGCAAAGAGCTTTGGCCTCCGCCCCGCACATTCAATGGCTCCTGAGTCGCTTCGCGGTGGTTCTGGGAATGCAGGTGGCACAAACCGCAGCCTGCAATCGGCTGCACGAGATTGAGCAACGTTTGGCGCGCTGGCTCCTGACGGCCCAGGACCGAGTCGATTCCGAGGTGCTGCGCATCACTCATGATTTTCTGGCGACTATGCTCGGCACCAACCGCTCCAGCGTGAGCCTGGCGGCGGCCATTCTGCGCCGCAAGAACCTTATCCGCTACACTCCGGGCGCCGTGACAATTGTCAACCGCAAGCGGCTTGAGTCCTCGGCTTGCGAGTGCTACGGCATCATGCAACAGCACAACGGTGGACTCGGCCTGAAGTGATACCGGCCCGGTCGCAGGTCCTGTGCCGCCTCTGGACCGTTGTCCCGCAGAAATAATCCCGCCGTAACCTTTTCGATCCCCGAACGTTTATATAGTTAGAGGCACGATGGCCGTCCGACGACCGGCAGCGCGAAAGCCCCACGGTGAAGCGTCCGGCTTGCCCCCGGGAGACGACCGTCTGCTGGTCGAAGCGGCACAGAAAGACCCCAGCCACTTTGCCGAACTGTACGAGCTGAATTTCGCGCGGGTGTACGGCTACATCGCAAGGCGCGTAGGGGATCGGGACGCGGCGCAGGACCTGACCTCGGATGTGTTCCACAAGGCGCTGGCCAATCTTCAAAGTTTTGAATGGCGGGGCGTGCCCTTTGCCGGCTGGCTGCTGCGGATCGCTGCCAACATGATTGCCGATCGGTCAAAACGCGGAAGCAAAGAGATCACCGGCCAGGACGGTCTGGCCGACCTTCCCGACCAGGACGCCAGACCCAGGCTGGAGGAGGCCGATGAGTGTGCGCGCCTGTTTCTGCTGGTGGACCAACTTCCCCAGGATCAACGCCGCGTGATCGGAATGCGCTTTGCCGAGGAAAAAAGCATTCGTGAAATTGCACAAGCCCTGGGACGCACGGAGGGTGCGGTGAAACAATTGCAGTTCCGCGCCCTGCAGAACCTGCGTGCCCGCATGGAGGGTGCCAATGCCTAAGCGCTCTCTTGCTGAACAACTCGATCAGGCCGTCACCGAGCTTCTGGCCAGGCCGCTGGTTGCCCCGGGAAAGGACCAGCCGCAATTCGGCAATCCCGAGTTGCTGCCGCTGCTGCGGGTTGCGGCCGAGCTGCGCCGGATCCCGCGTGAAGATTTCAAGGCTCGTCTTAAATCTGATCTGGAAAGGAAATCATCCATGCCTACTGTAGCTGAACCCGTTGCCGCAGTGCGTACGTCCGCCGCCCCGAGGTTGAGTTTCAAGAACGTCGTCAAAGCTCTTGAGTTCTACCAGAAGGCTTTTGGGGCCAAGGAAACGTTCCGCTTTGAAACCGAATCAGGCATAGGTCACGCCGAAATGATGATCGGAGATTCGGTCATCAAGTTCTCCGAGGAGTGGCCGGAAGGCGAGCGCTACAGCGCCGAGACCTGGGGACACTCGCCGGTCAGCGTAGATATCAGCGTGGCTGACGTGGACGCTTTCGTCGAACGCGCGGTTGCTGCCGGCGCCAAGGTGGTGCGCCCGATCGCCGACCAGTTTTATGGCTACCGCCAAGGAACTGTGCTGGATCCTTTTGGATACACGTGGAGCATTTACACGGTGAAGGAGCCAATGTCGGTCGACGAGATGCACCGGCGTTTCCGGGCGTTGATGCCGGAGAAGAAAGCGCCGGCGGTGGATCCGGTCCCCAAGGGTTACTCGACTCTCACCACTTACCTTGTGGCGCAAGACGCCGACGCCCTGATTAGTTTCCTGACCAAGACTTTCGGCGCGGAAGAAACTTTCCGCAGCGGTCCCGGCTCGGAGGGCGGGGTCCATTGTGAAGTGAAGATCGGCGATTCCATGCTGATGGTAGGCGGCGGGGCCGCCGGGATGACCTGGCGCGGGACCCCGATGCCCAGCGCGTTCCACATCTACGTGCCCGATTGCGATGCGACGTATGCTCGCGCCCTGGAAGCGGGCGGAACATCGATCGACAAGCCCGTCGACCAGTTCTACGGTGAGCGCTCAGCTACGGTGAAGGATGCAGCCGGGAACTCCTGGTACATCGCGACCTACAAAGGCGAGAGCTACAGGTGGGAAGGAGCCCCCACGCTGCAGCCTTATCTGCATCCGCTGCGCGCCCAACCCGTGATCAGTTTCTTAAGGCGCGCTTTCGGAGCCGAGGACCTGGGCCGGCATGCCACGCCGGACGGTGTGATCCATCACGTCACTCTGAAAATCGGCAACGCGTACATGGAAATGGGCGAAGCTCACGGCCCCTATCAGCCGATGCCGACCATGTTCTATCTCTACGTGGAAGACTGCGACGCGCTCTATAAGCGGGCGATGAATGCGGGAGCGACCTCGATCTCCGAGCCCAAGGATCAGCCCTATGGCGACCGCAGCGGCGGCGTAACCGATCCGTTCGGCAACAAGTGGTACATCGCCACGCACATCAAAGACATGTAGGCGCGAGCGTCCAACGCTCGTGCGGGGATTATCACGAGCCAGGGGGCGGACGCCCCCGTCCGCCCAGCCGAGTGCAGCTCGGCTATTGGTGTGACGCACCGCACTACGGAGTTTCGCCCCGCCGGACAGCCGACAGCGGCTGTCCCCACGTAGCCGCTGCCACTGGCGCACGAGCGAGACGCTCGCTCCCACATTTACTGCGGCAACTTGGCGTACTCTGCTCTGGCTTCTTTCAGGATGGGGACATCGGGGTCGGCGTCTTTCCATAGCGCGAAGAAATCCTGATAAGCTGCGCGCGCGCCGGTGTTGTCGCCGGAGAGCACGCGGGCCCGCGCCAACTGGAGATGAGCCAGGGAGCAAGTCGGCAGGGTCCCGCACACTCCGCGATGATTGAGGATGGTCTGAAATTGCTCCGCGGCTTCTTTCCCCTGGCGCATGCGGAGATAGGCAAGCCCGCGAACGTAACTGGGCATGACTCGCGTCGGCCAGCCAAACTCGATAGGAACGGCGGGCTGCAATAACTCGATCGCCTTTGCCGGATTGCCCCGGCTGACCTCGACCGCGCCTCGGATGGATGGCACCCAGATACTATTAACGAAAGTGTCGGCGGGGAAACCCTTAGTCAGTTCGTCCGCGATCGCAAGTGCCTGGGCGGCGTCGCCGGCGGTTGCCAGCGCCAAGCCGGCAGAGGCCAACTCGAAGCGATTGCGACCCAGAGCCAGCGCTGCCCGCACGCTCTCACGGGCCTGCGCCGCATCACCGGCTTCGGCTTCCGTTCGCGCCTGGCGGCTCAAAATCCCGGCTACGTTGTCCGTGAGCTTCGCCTGCTGTGCGTTTTCCGCGGCCTGCTGATACAACTCTCGCGCCTGCCGCATCTTCCCGCCGGATGCCGCCGCTTCGGCAGTTGCTTCCAGCATGACAAATTCGTCGGGCTTGCCCTTTGCCCAATCCACCTCGTGTTGCATTGCGGCCTGGTCCCCTTCCAGGAAGGCCAGCATGTAAAGGTCCGCGTGGTCGTTCATCCCGCCCAGTTTGAGACTTAGTTCTTTCTGTCGAATGGCTTTGGCCTCGGCAAAGCGATTCAGTCCGATGTAGGCGCCGCCCAGCACTCCATAACTAAACGTGCTGTTCGGATCCAGCCGAATCGTGTCCTGAGCTTCCGCCAGGGCCTGATCGAACTTGCCGGTCCAGGAGTATTCCACGGCGAGATTATTGGGGGGAATGGAATCCCGGGGATAAGTCCGCTTCCAGAGTTGGTAGGCCTCAATGGCCTTGTCAATTTCACCGGTGACGATTTCGTAATAGTGCGAGGAGATGTAGAGCTTTTCCAGTTCGCTGCCTCGTTCGCGCCGCTCAAAGGCCTGCTTCGTGCTTTCGATGGAAAGAGCGCTCTGCCCGGTGTTGGCGTAGGACTGACCCAGACGCGCATACGCTATGGCAAAATTGGGGTCCAGTTCGATGGCATGCTTGTAGAGGGGAATGGCAGTGTACTCGGATCCTTTGTTTCTTTCCGCTTCGGCCAGACTGAACGCTTTGAGCGCTTCCAGCGATGAGGTGGTGGCTTCTTCGACCGGCGCGTCGAATTTCTGAACTGATGCCAGTGACTCTCCCAGTTTGCCGCGCAGGCTGGAAGCCACTTTCCCCACCGCTCCCAGAACCTGCTCCTTTTTGTCGGCTGACACCTGCTCGTGGGCCAGGCTGTCGCCGGTCTGGCAGTTCACTGCATTTACATCCACCACATACTGGGTGCCGATGTTGCTGATGGAACTGTTGAGGACGGCCTTGATGCCCTCCCGCTGGCAAATGTCCCGCGCCAAGTCAGGAGTGACCCGTTCGTCGGGTGATTGCCCCATGAAGCGCAGCGTGTCCCGCACCCGCTCCTGGGGAAACACGTTCAGATAAGGCGACTGCTCCAGTTGCACGGCCAGCGCCTGCTTGAGAGTTCCGTCAAACACGGGATCGCCGGTGGTGTTTACAAAATCGGTCAGCAGGATGGAATCCTTCTCCGTCAGGGCCCGTGGGCCACGAGTGTAGAAGTAGCCGCCGATCACCGCTGCCGCTACCACCAATGCAGCAGCCGCGACGTACCAGCGCTTTCGGTTCGCCGGCGTCGGAACCAGCACTGCAGCAGACGAAGCTGGCCCCGAGATCGCGGCCGCGGGCTGCACCGCCGAAGCCGAGGGTGGTGCCACCGCACTTGCTGACGGCCCTGAAGGAGTCGAGCCTGTCGGGGTTGACATACTCACCGACGAACTTTTGCCCGAGTCAATCTCGCGCTTCAGCCGTTTCAGGTCGCCGCGCATTTCCGAAGCCACCTGGTAGCGCAGATCGCGGTCCTTTTCTAAAGCCTTATTGATGATGCGTTCCAGCTCCGCCGGCAGGTTGGGATTCAACCGCACCGGTGCGGTGGGCGCACGATTCAGGATGGCGTCAAAAATTACCGCGGAGGTGTTGCCGATGAAAGGCTGGTGCCCGGTGGCCATTTCGTACAGCACCGCGCCAAAAGAAAACAGGTCAGTTCGGGGATCCAGTTCCTCGCCCCGCGCCTGCTCGGGAGACATGTAAGCCACGGTTCCTACCGTGCTGCCCGGGCTGGTGAGATTTGCGGCATCCACTGCCGCCGTGGCAAATGACGCGCCCGCAGGCTCCAGTTCCGGTATGGCGCGTCCCGCGACTTTTGCCAGTCCAAAATCGAGAATCTTGGCCTGCCCGCGCTTGGTGAGGAACAGGTTCGCCGGCTTCAGGTCGCGATGTACGATGCCCGCGGCGTGCGCCACATCCAGCGCGTCGGCGATTTGTGCGCCAAAATCCACCAACTGATCCACTGAAATAGGCTTGCCCTCGATGCGGTACTTCAGGGTCGTCCCGTCGAGATATTCCATCACGATGTATTGGCGGTTCCGGTCTTCGCCGATGTCGTAGATGGTGCAGATATTGGGGTGATTGAGCGCCGAGGCGGCCCGCGCTTCGCGCCGGAATCGCTCCAGCGCCTGCGGGTCCTGTGCCAGATCGTCGGGCAGGAACTTCAGGGCCACTCGTCGGCCCAGGCGCAAATCTTCCGCCTCGTAAACCACACCCATGCCGCCGCCGCCTAATTTCTGGGAGATGCGGTAGTGCGATATGTTTTGCCCGATCATTTGAGCCCAACTGGCGTGGCTGGCAATGGTAGGCCGCGGGGCCTGGCAAGTCAATTTAGTAAGGGCATTTGTCCGGTTAGCATTTTCCAATGATCCGTACGTTTCCCGACACGTAAGTCCCATGAAACTTTAGCCTTGCAAGCCCCCGATCGCCGCCCGTCAGTCCATTCCGAGTAATGACACCTTGGTACCCG
>JBOGLD010000091.1:0-7446 GCA_050745885.1 Terriglobales bacterium | reverse complement strand
TGGAGCAGGCCGTCAATGCCGCCCATATCCACGAATGCGCCGTAGTCGGTGAGGTTCTTTACTGTGCCGGTCAGGATTGCGCCTTCCGCCAGGTTCTCCAGGGTCTTGCCGCGTTTGGAGGCAATTTCTTCATCCAGGATGGCTTTGCGCGAGACCACAATGTTGCCGCGCTTTTTATTCAGCTTAATGACGCGAACTTCAATCTCCTGGCCTTTCAGCGTTTCCAGGTTGCGCACCGGGTGGACATCCACCTGCGATCCTGGCATAAACGCTTTTACGCCGATATCCACGGAGACGCCGCCTTTTACCCGCTCCACAACGGTGCCTTTAACGGCTTCCTTGGAGTGGTAGGCTTTCTCGATGTTCTCCCATACCCGCACCCGCTCGGCCCGCTCATGTGAAAGCAGAACGGAGCCTTCTTCGTTCTCGCCGCGCTGGACCATCACTTCAATGTCCTGTCCCGGCTGGAACTTCACGTTGCCGTGAGCATCGGTAACTTCAGCAATCGGCACAAGGCCTTCTGACTTGAAGCCGATGTCAACAACAACATGGGTGGCGGTGATTTTGATCACGGTGCCTTTAAAGACATTGTCTTCACTTGGCGCCGGCTCAGTTTCTAGGGTGTACGATTCAAGAGCTGTGGCGAAGTCTTCCATGTGAGTTTCTTCTTTGTGAGCAACGCCCGCGATGGGCTGCTCAGGAGATTGAGTTTGAGATTCGTTCCCGGACATAGTGGTTGAATTTTCGTAGGACTGGGCGGAATCGGTTGAGCTGTTGGATTCAGCGTCGGAACCATGGTGCTCGCTACGGGCTGTATGCTCGACCCACATTCCTATAATTGCCAACGGACCCAAAACACATCTGGAACTCATTCAAGAGAGGCAGTAGTGCTTGAAGGCGGACTCGGGACCCCGAGTCCCACTGGCAGATTTGCTTCCGTACTTCGGAAGGCTCGGAAACCAGCGGCCGGATCTTACGGCAGTCCTGAAAGGGCCATAAGACTCCTTCGACTATAACAACCGCTCAACTCACTGTCAAACGCTCCCATGCTGGAAAATTGCTTAGAACCCTAATCCCTCTGGTATCTTTTAAGAGGCCCATGGATTACCTGTTTACGCCCTGGCGATACGCCTACATTACCGGCGCAACTGCCCCCGGCGGCTGCCTGTTCTGCGGCCTGCTGCAGGCCAAAGACGACGAAAAATCCCTGATTGTCCACCGCGCAAAATACTGCTTTGTGATGCTCAATGCGTTTCCATATACCTCGGGCCATGCCATGGTGGTGCCGTATGACCACGTTGACGAATTAGCCAAACTTTCACAACCGGCAGCGCAAGAGATGATGGCGCTCACCCAAAAACTGGAAGGCGTGCTGCGCGAGCTCTACCGACCCGACGGAGTCAATTTGGGAATGAACGTAGGCAAAGCCGCCGGCGCCGGTGTCGCCGGTCACATCCACATGCACATCCTGCCGCGCTGGTTCGGCGACGTAAACTTCATGAGCGCCGTAGGCGAAACGCGCGTCCTGCCGGAAGACTTGCAAACGACGTACAAGAAACTGCGTTCGAAATTTTGATCCATCGTGCGCACCGCGGCCTTTCCGATTTCTGCGTCGATGTCGGCCTGGTTTCAACTACAAATTTTTGGCAATCCCGGCGATTTTGGCCATCTCTCCCGTGTGCCCTTCGTGTCGTTTGTGGTTTAAAGGTTTTTGGTTTTCCGATCACCCGATCACTCGCGATGTCCCGATCACCCGATTCTTTCGCCCCCACCCAGCCTTTTCTCCTCTTTTGTTGCAAACAAAGGCCCTTGCGCCAATCAACGCTTGGGCCTCCCTTGCGTGACCCTTGGGCGACGCTTGGGCCACCCTTGGGCCACCCAAGGGCCACCCAATCCCAGACCCAATCGCGATCGGCAGAGGGTCGCAATCTCTAACGGCGGTGCTGTTGTGGCTGAGTGCTGTTGGCTGGCTGCTGACAGCTAGATTTTCAAAGACCCCTTCCGCACAGGCGGGTCCTCGCTCGGAGGACGATTCAGTACTTTACCATTTGTTCGCCTATTGATCAAGCAAAATATGAGTCAAGCAAAAATTGGGCCTTAAAAAAACAAAATCATGCGCCCTCTGACGCGCCATCCCGAACCGAAGCACCGCCATACCGCCGGTAGTTTTGACGCGCACCTCGTGCTGGACGCGTGAGGGACCGGCTCCGCTGCTGTAAGGGAAAGACGAAATCGCTTGCGGCTCAAGTCCTGCGGAACCGATTCATGCCGTTGCGGCAGACCTCAGCGCGCAAGCGCCGTAAGGCGCGCCCACAAGTAAAGAGAGCGAGAAAATGGATTCTGCTCAAATCAAAACGCAAAGCCCAGAGATGCTTCCTGCTCGCGAATCACTGACTCGGCGCCGCTTGCTCGCATCCAAAACCGATGGGATGCTCGGTCTAGCGAGCACGACTGGCAGGTTTGAAATGCCGGAGGTCGAAAATTGTCGAAAATGAAGGAGACAATCATGAAAATCGTAGTCATTGGCGGCAGTGGACTCATCGGATCAAAGCTCGTCAACAAGCTTCGTGAGCAAGGGCACGAGGCGGTCGCGGCTGCGCCCAATACCGGGGTCAACACTCTCACGGGTGAAGGACTGGCCGAAGTGCTGAAAGGTGCCTCGGTAGTGGTTGATGTATCAAATTCTCCCGACTGGGAGGATGCAGCCGTGCTGAAGTTCTTCGAAACATCAACCGGTAACCTTCTCACCTATGAAGCGGCCGCTGGCGTAGGACATCACGTTGCGCTGTCAGTGGTGGGAACCGATCAGCTTTCCGAAAGCGGTTACTTCCGCGCCAAGATCGCTCAGGAGAAACTGATCAGAGAATCTTCCATCCCCTACTCCATCGTGCACGCGACGCAGTTCTTCGAGTTCCTCAAGGGCCTTGCCGACATTTCCATGGTCGGCGACAAGGTGCATTTGCCTCCTGTGCTTTTCCAGCCGATGGCTGCCGACGATGTCGCGAGTGGCGTAGGCAGGGTTGCAGCAGGCCTGCCGGCAGATGGCACTATCGAAATAGGGGGGCCGGAACAGTTTCGCGTGGATGAACTCGTACGGCGGCGCTTGGCCACACTCAAGGATCCCCGCGAAGTCATCGCTGACCCCAAAGCACTTTACTCTGGGGCAAGAATCAGCGAGAGAACCCTCCTTCCAGGCAATGACGCACGACTGGGCGAGACGACTTTCGAAGCCTGGCTCACTCAATCCGCGGCACAAATTCCGGGTGCGCATCCGGAGCCCACAGGTATCGCAGTGGTGACCAGCGAGAAAGAGAGTCAGAAAAAAGCTAGCTGAATTCGAGATAGGCGCTGGTCAATGTGGCGCCGCACGAGCGGGGCGCTCGCGCCTACATTGGGTCCGGGGTGAATACACGAAGGTACACTGCCCGGCGCGAAACTCTCGGCCGTGTGGTAGTTCCCAGCTACAATCGGGACATGCGCGCGGGAAGGTTCATTCGGCTGGCGTTGTTTCTGCTGACTGCAGGAATCGCCGCCTCTGCCGGCGACCAGCCCACCACTGCGCTGCTCTTGCCGTGTCCCGAGGGTTCGCCCGGGACCATTTCCTGCAATCCTTCCAAGAAAGAAGCCAAGGAAGCTGGCGAAGCGTTTGCCAAGGGGCTGAAGCTGCAGCGGGAAAGGCGGCAGGACGAAGCCTTCGATGAGTTCGAGACGGCGGCGCGTCTGGCTCCCCAGGATGTGGACTACGTGACCGCTCGGGAGTTGACCCGTCAGCAACTGGTCTTCAATTACCTGGAGCGGGGCAATGAAGAAATGCGCCAAGACCGCGAGGTCGAAGCGCTGGCCGCATTCCGGACTGCCCTGCACCTCGATCCGCAAAATGAATTTGCCCAGCAACGCTTGAAGGACGCGCTGGGGGAATGGGCCCCGAAACCTTCCGGGACGTTGCAGGTGGCGGCGGATGGGGGAGAGATTCGCGTGGCGCCGAGCGCCGTCAAGGCGGATTTTCATTATCGCGGCGATGGTCGCGGACTGCTCACCCAGGTCGCGTCGGCGTACGGCGTGACCGCGCTTTTCGACGAGTCCGTCGTCTCGCGCCAGCTTCGTTTCGACATTGGCCGGGCGAACTTTTATTCTGCGATGGCGGTAGCCTGCCAGATGACCCACACTTTCTGGACGGCGCTGGACAGCAAGCAGATTCTGCTGGCGGCGGAATCGGCACAAAACCACCGACAGTTCGATCGCATGGTCTTGCGCACCTTTGCTCTGCCTGGGGCGAGTTCTCCGCAAGAACTGACCGACGTGGTCAATTTGCTGCGCAATGTTTTTGAAATACGGTTGATAACTCCAGAGAAGGACAGCAACACCATCGTGGTCCGGGCGCCGCGCAAGGCGTTGGACGCCGCGACGCGCATTATCGAAGGGATGGGAGATTCCCGTCCGCAGGTCATGCTCGACGTGCACGTGTATGAAATTACGAACAGCCTGACGCGCAACATGGGATTGCAGATTCCCAACAACTTCCAGTTGTTCAACATTCCGGCGGGCGCCCTGGCCGCGCTGGCCGGCCAGAACATTCAGGACCTGATCAACCAGCTTATCTCCAGCGGGGGCATCAACCAGACCAGCTCCCAGGCACTTTCGGGACTTCTGGCCCAGCTCCAGGGACAGCAGAGTTCAGTCTTCAGCCAGCCCCTGGCCACTTTTGGAAACGGCCTCACGCTCATGGGACTGAGCCTGGGAACGGCGGGAGCGCAGTTGTCGCTGAACGAGAGCACGGTGAAAACCCTGGAGCACGCCACTTTGCGCGTGGCGCAAGGCACTGATGGGACGTTTCGCGCGGGCACGCGCTATCCCATTCTTAACGCCAGCTTCGCACCCGTGTTCAACACTCCGGCGATTTCGTCCGTCATTCAGAACAACTCGTTTCAAACTCCCTTTCCGTCGTTTACCTACGAAGATCTGGGGCTGACCATCAAGGCCAAGCCGCAGGTGAACGGGAACTCGGACGTCAGTCTTGACCTGGAATTGCAGTTTCGGGCTTTGCAAGGGCAGTCGCTCAATGGAGTGCCGGTGATTTCCAACCGGGAATACAAGGGCAGCATCAACCTGATGGACGGAGAGCCCGCCGTGGTGGCCGGGGCGGTTACCAATTCCGAGCAGCTCAGCCTGAATGGGATTCCTGGCCTGGGAGCATTGCCGGGCCTGAATAAGGTCATGACCAGCAACAGCAAGGAATCAGATGAAGACGAATTGCTGATCGTGATCACACCGCGGATCGTGAGCCGCGAGCCAAATCAGAACGCGGAAGTTTGGCTGCAAAAGTGAGCCCGACCGTTCTGGTCCACGCACAAGCAGGTCCCTCGACTACGCATGACGATTCGCACGGCGAATCGTCACGCTCCGCTCGGATGACAGGACTTCGTTGGGCTACTTCCCTTCCTTCGCGGCGAATTCAGTGAGACCTTTCAATACCTCGTAAGGCAATCCGGCTACGTTGCTGATCTTTCTGCCGTTAATGAACAGGGTTGGGGTTCCGGTGATCTCGAGCGATGCACCCAGCGCCACGGACTGCTGCACCCGGCTGACGGTTTCGGGCTTGGCGGCACAGGCGGCGGTCTCCGGTCCCTTGGCGCCGGCCTGTTCGGCCAGGGCGGTCAGCTTTTCATCCGCCGTGGCGGCGGTAATGTCAGTCTGCGCGGCATAGACGCTGGCAACATATTTCCAGAATGCGTCAGGCGCATTGCGCCCAATGCAATCCCCGTAGTAGGCGGCTTTGGCGGCCCAGTCGTGCATGGGCAAGGGAAAATTCTGGAATACCAGGCGGGCGTTTTTTTCTTCTGACATGAGCTTGTCGATGGTGGGCTGGGCCTCTTTGCAATGCGGGCATTGCAGGTCGCTGAACTCAACCACCGTTACTGGAGCATCGGCTGGGCCGCGCGAGGGGCCGTCGATTCCCTTGTTGAGAATCTGTTGCGCCGCAGCAAACGGATGCTCGCCGAAAGGAATGATGTCACCCACCACGGCATGTTGACCATCTTCGGTGACGTAGAGCCGGCTGTTCTGCTGGCCCTGGGCGTTGCTGACGACCAGCAGCACTTCCGTGAGTCCTTCAGCCGGGGAAGGGCGAATCGCGATCAGCTTCCACGATACCGAGGGGTCGTAGCCAAACATCTGGTGCATGAAGCCATTCACCGCTTCATCGGAGGGCGGACGGTGGCTGAAGGAAGGGACCGGAGGGGGAGCGTCCTTGGGTTTAGGAGAGGCCTTCTGTTGGGCAATGGCAAGCGAGAACGGCAGGAGGATGAGGGCACAGCACAGCAGGGAACGACGCATGAGTTCCTTTCGAGAGCTCGAGTTTCTGTGAAATGTGGTTCCAGCCATCGTCATCCGCCCATCTTGGCGGCAATCGGGAAACGGCGGCCCGAGCCGAAGGCTTTCGGAGAGATTTTAAGTCCAGGCGCAGCCTGCTGGCGCTTGTATTCCGCACCATCGACCATGCGAATGACCTTTTGCACCAGCGCCAGATCAAATTTGTGATCGGCCGCGATCTGTTCCGCGCTGTGCAGGTCTTCGACGTAATCTTCGAGGATCGTATCCAGAACGTCGTAGGGCGGGAGTGAATCAATATCCTTCTGATCAGCACGCAATTCCGCCGAAGGCGGTTTTTCCAGTGTGGCCTGCGGGATCACGGGCCGGCGCGAATTCACGTAGTGGCTCAGGCGATAGACCAGCGTCTTCGGAACATCCGAGATCACGGCCAGGCCGCCGACCATGTCGCCGTACAGAGTGCAGTATCCCACTCCCAACTCGCTCTTGTTGCCAGTGCTGAGAACAATCGCTCCGAACTTGTTGGAGAGAGCCATGAGCAACGCACCTCGGGTGCGGGCTTGCAGGTTCTCTTCAGTCGTATCTTCCCTGCATCCGGCGAAAACTTTCAGCAGGGCCTCGCGGTAACTCTCAAAGATTCCCGTGATGCACAGCAGTTCAAAGCGAATCCCGAGATTACCGGCCAGGGCGCGCGCATCGTCGATCGAA
This sequence comes from Terriglobales bacterium, assembly GCA_050745885.1. Taxonomy (GTDB): domain Bacteria; phylum Acidobacteriota; class Terriglobia; order Terriglobales; family Acidobacteriaceae; genus JAIQFF01. The sequence goes on along the minus strand of JBOGLD010000091.1, from coordinate 411 downwards.
CCCGGCGACGAATAGGGTCCGGGCATGCCCACGCCAATCACGTTTTCCGGCCCCAGGGCCTCAGCCGCGATGCAAGCGGTGAGGGCGGAATCGATGCCACCGCTGAGGCCAATGATCACGCGCTGGAAACCGCATTTGCGAACGTAGTCGCGCGTGCCCAGGACCAGTGCAGCATACGCGCTGGCTTCCTCCCCTGGTATCTGCTGGTGCATTTCACCGGTCAACTGGTCGGAATCGAAGTAAATCAGGTCTTCTTCAAACGACTTGCCCTGTGCGATCACCTTGCCGGCGGAATTCAAAACCAGGCTGGAGCCGTCAAACACCAGGTTGTCATTGCCACCGACCTGATTGACCATGACGACGGGGACCTTGTCCTGCCGGGCGATCGTGGCCAGCATCTCGCGGCGCAGT
>JBOGLD010000090.1:0-7575 GCA_050745885.1 Terriglobales bacterium | reverse complement strand
CACCAGGATGAAACGGGCGCTCGCTCGGCTCGCCAGTTCGTTGTTCTGCTGCAGCAAATGGTGAGCGTTGGTAATCATGTGGCCGAACGTGCCCAGGTTGTCTTCCCGCAGCATGCGCTCCACGGTGGAGAATACGCCGGCGATTTCGCGGCACCGTCACACTACTTCTTCGTCCGACAGGGTGCCGGCGTCTTTTGACTTGCTCACTCGCGGGATGGGCAGCTCGCCGCGCTCCAGCCTCTGAACGTATTCCTCATATTGTTCCGGGCTGACCAGTTCGTCGTGGCAGTGCCGGAAGAAGGCCAGCAGATCGTCGAAAAACTTGCTGAGCCTGGCGGCGCGAATGTAGTAGTTCAGGTTCAGTTCGCGGATGCGGCGGCGCAGATAAATCCACAGGTCCTGATCGTCCACCACGCCGAATTTCTTGCCGCACTGGTCGAGGAGAGCGTTGCAATAATCATGAAAGGTTGCGAGCCTGAGGCCGGTGAGGTTGGTTCCGCGCAACTCGCCTTCCACCCGCTGGCGCATCTCCTGCGCTGCATTCTTGGTGTAGGTGACGGCAAGGATTTCGTCGGGCCGGGCAATCCCTTCGCGGACGAGGTGGGCGATGCGCTTGGTGAGAACTGTGGTCTTGCCCGTGCCCGCGCCTGCGATGACCAGTACCGGCCCGTGGACGTGTTCGATAGCTTCGCGCTGGCGCTCGTCAGGCTCGAATGACCGCAGACGTGAAATGGGTTTTGCGGCTTCCACTTTGCAGGAGCATACCAGAGATGACTAAGGATTTTTCTGGAGAGATGTTATTGCAGCTGGGCAAGGGCGACGGCGGTGGCGGCGATCGCGGCGGTTTCAACCCGTAATATGGTTTTTCCCAAAGAGGCCGCGATCCAGCCGGCCTTCTGGAACAATTTCAGTTCCGATTCAGTCCAACCGCCTTCGGGACCAAAAGCCATCGTTACTTGATCCGCCTCGGGGGAAGTCTGCAGAACATCTTTCAGCATCATCTGTTCTTCGGATTCAGAGAGGACGATGCGAGTCCCGTCGCACGAGGTCAAGACCTCTTGAACGGACACAGGCTGTGAGATTTCGGGCACTGAGGCCCGCCGCGACTGCTCGGAAGCCTGAAGCGCGATGCGCTGCCATCTTTCTACCCGCTTGGCCGCCGCTTTGGCGAAATGGGCCTCGGTGCGATGAGCGACCACGGGCACGATTCTATTGGCGCCCAGCTCCACACACTTTTCAATGGCCCACTCCATGCGATCAAATTTGAAAATGGAGAGGAAGAGGGTCAGTTTCGGGGTCAGGACGGCGGGGACGACCTCGCCCAATTCAAATTCGACCCGGTCGTTTGTGACCCGGGTGATGCGGCCCTGGCGAACCGTGTCGCCGGTTGCGATGTCGAACTCCTGCCCCAAGCGTCCGCGGAGCACGTTGGCAAGGTGCCGGGCATGGCTGCCGACCACGGCGGCGCGGTTGCCGGAAACTTCATCGGCGACCCAGCGGCGGCGTGTCATACGGCTTCTCGCTGCGTCATTGGCAATCTGCCATCCAACCCAAGCTCCGTGTCATCCTGAGCGGAGTCCGTCCGCTCGTTTACTAGCGGACGGGCGGAGTCGAAGGACCTCTACCCCCCTTCCCGATGCTTAGAGTGTAAGGGATTTCCGCTATGGAGATGTACAGCGGGTGCTACTTCCAGGGGTCCTTCGACTGCGTGGCTGCTTCGCTTCGCGCAGCAGTCACTCCGCTCAGGATGACAGCCTATCCGATGACAGCCTTATCCGAAGATGTCTTTGACTTTGCCCAACAGGGTGCGGCGTTGGGGCCGGTTTTCGATCCTGGTCATGCCTTCGAGTTCCAGCAGCAGCTCGCGCTGGCGCTTGTTCAGCTTGCCCGGGGTCTGCACCCGCACTTCGACGAACAAATCGCCCTTGCCGTGCCCGTTGAGCACGGGCACGCCCTTGCCCTTGATGCGCAAAGTTGTGGCTGACTGGATCCCTTCCGGGACCTTCAGAACGTGTTCGCCTTCCAGGGTAGGAACTCTGATCTCCGTGCCCAGAGCCGCCTGCGCATACGAAACCGGGATGACACAGTGCAGGTCGTTTCCCTCCCGCTCGAAGAAGGGATGCTCCTTTACATGCAGGACCACGTAGAGGTCGCCCGGCGGACCGCCGTGGAGACCTCCTTCCCCGTATCCCGTGAAGCGAATGCGGGTCCCATCTTCCACACCGGCGGGGACTTTCGCGTCCACCGTCCTCTGGCGCAGCACCCGGCCTTCGCCTTTGCATTTGGCACACGGGTCCGTGACCACGCTGCCGGTGCCCTGGCAGGTGGGGCAGGTACGCGCGATGCTGAAAAAACCCTGCTGGTAGCGGACCTGGCCGCGGCCATTGCAGGAACGGCAGGTAATGGGCGCTTTGCCCGGGGCCGCACCCGAACCTCTGCAGTCCTCGCAAGCCTCGTGGCGCCGCACCGTGACTTTGGCTTCGGTGCCGAAAACGGCGTCCTCGAATTCCATGGTGATGTCTTCGCGCAGGTCGGCGCCGCGCTGGGTGCGGCTGCGCCGGCGTGTCCCCCCGCCAAAAATCTCTCCCAAACCGAAGAAGTCGCCGAAAATATCGCCCAGGTCGGTGGCGTCGAAGCCGGCTCCGCCGGCTCCACCCAGGCCGGCATGACCAAAACGGTCATAGACGCTGCGCTTTTCGACGTCCGCCAGCACCGCGTAAGCCTCGCTGCACTCCTTGAATTTTTCTTCCGCGTCGGGGTTGTTGGGATTGCGGTCGGGATGGAACTGCAGCGCCAGCTTGCGATAGGCGCTCTTGATCTCCTGCTCGGTCGCGGCGCGGGCGATGCCCAGCACCTCATAGTAATCGCGTTTTCCGTTGCTGGTCAGAATGGCCTTTCCCAGAATCCTTTCGCGGGATGCAATGAGTTCAGTGTTTGGGGTTACGCGCGACCCTAACCATCGAAGGACGGAGCAGACGGTCTTTCAGCCTGTAGCCGCGCTGCAACTCTTCGAGTACATGATGATCCTCGGCTTCCCGGGTGTCCACCATTTCAATGGCCTGGTGAAGATGAGGATCAAAAGGCTCACCCTTGGCCGAGATGGGGCGCAGTCCCAGTTTGGCCAACGCATCTTGCAGCTGTTTGTAGATCAGTTCAACTCCACCGCGAAATTCCGACTTGTCGGACGCGCTGGTGTGCAAGGCGCGCTCGAAGCTGTCCAGGGTGGGCAGCAACGCCTTCAGCGCGTCGGTGACCGCATACTCCCGAAACTCCTGTTGCTCGCGGGCAGTGCGCTTGCGCGCATTCTCGAACTCGGCCTGAAGCCGAGCCAGGCGGTCGAGCAGCGTGTCACGCTCGGTCTTCAGCTTGTCGAGCTCGGTGGCATGCCCGGCTTCACGATCTTCCCGCAAACCCTGCGCCGGGTCGCCGCCGTCGCCGCGCACGTCTTCGGCCGCGGGCAATTCGTGCTCCGCGTCCAGTCCCGTGGGATTGACTTCGGATTTTCCGTTTCCTCTTGGCATAAAAGTCTGTTCACTCGGATTCGTTCAGAATTTTGTCAAACAGGCGCGCGATGTAGGAGACCGCCGTCATGGTGTGCTGGTAGTCGATGCGGGTCGGTCCGATAACCGCCAGCGATCCCATCACATCATCGCCCACTCGAGCGGGCGCGCCGATGAGCACAAAATTTCGCATGGAGGGCAAGGCCTCGTCCAGCCCGATTACGACTCTTACGGCCTCCTGCTTGGCGTCGAGATAAACGCCCAGCAGCTCGACGATCTTTTGCTTTTCTTCCAGGGTATGCAGCAATTCCTGTAAGCGCTGGCGATCTTGCTCGCCGCTTACCAGATTGGATGCTCCTTCGACGAAAACGACTTGCGCGGTTTCGTCCGCGGTCAGGGCCCCCTGCCGGTAGAGCTGCTCCACCGATTTCATCAGGCGATCGTATTCGCTGCGCTCCTGTTCGAGGCGGCGTGCGAGTTCAGCGCGCATCGCTTCCATGGTCCAGCCGCGAAAATTGTCGTTAATGAAGCGCGCGGCGGCGTCCAGTTCGGCTTGCGGAAGGTCCAGTCGCAGGACCCGGTCCCGCACCAGACCTGATCGCGTCACCAGCACAGCCAAAACTTTTTGATCCCCCAGCCGAGAAAAGTACACATGCTCAAGCGCATTTTTGGGTCCGCCGACAGCGACCGTAATCCCAACATTGTGCGAGATCAGGGAGAGCACACGAGACGTGCGCTCCATGAACTCCTGCACGTCCGAAACCCCCCGCAGTGAATCCTTAATAATGCCCTGGTCTTCCTGCGAAAGGCTGGCTTTGCCTGTAAGTTGCTCTACATAATAGCGATACGCCTCGGAACTGGGCACGCGGCCGGCCGAAGTGTGGGGCTGTTCCAGGTAGCCGGCGTCTGCCAGATCCGCCATCACGTTGCGGATGGTGGCAGGGCTTAGGCCTTCCCGGTTCGACCGCGCCAGCGTTCGCGAACCCACCGGGTCTCCGGTGGCAATAAAGGTCTCCACGATGGCGGTCAGAATCTCACGTTCCCGCTCTCCGATTGGTGGTCCAGACGGCATATTAAGTACTTTTAATCCAAAAACTTAGATTGCTAAGTCCAACATTCCTCCAGTCTCGATTCTAGGAAGGGTAGCCGCCCCTGTCAAGACTTAGCACTCTGAGGCCTAGAATGCTAATCTTTGGGATCAAATGTGGGCGCGGGCGTCCCCGCCCGTGCAAAACCCGCTCCCACAACGAGGTCTAATATTCAGGGATCATGGCTTCATTCTCCCGGCGATGGTTGTTGAAGGTCTGCGCTGCGGTTGGCGGGTCGAGCACCCTTGCCGGCGGGTTCCCTTTCCTGAAATTCACTTCTACGAATATGCTCAAGCAGGCAGACCAACAGTCAGTTCAAACCAGGTTGGAAGCGAAACCCCATATCGCGGTGATCGGGGCGGGTGCGTTCGGCGGATGGACAGCTCTCTATCTGCTGCGCCGGGGCGCGCGCGTAACTCTGGTAGACGCATGGGGCCCGGGCAACTCGCGTGCATCCTCGGGCGGCGAGACTCGCGTGATTCGCGGAACCTACGGACCGAACCAGCCTTATACCAGGATGGCTGCCCGGGCCGCGCAATTGTGGAAAGAGAATGAGAAGCGCTGGAACCTGAAGCTGCTGCATCCAACCGGCGTGCTGTGGATGGTCACCGCGGGCGACGACCACTTCGAACGCGAGTCCTTGCCGCTGTTGCGCGACGCCGGGACCGCCTACCAGGAGCTCTCGGTGCAGGAGATGGCGGCACGCTGGCCGCAGATCAATCTGGAAGCGGTGCATTGGGGAATTTATGAGCCCGACGGCGGGTTTCTTACAGCGCGAGTTGCCTGCCAGGCGGTGCTCGATGGATTTCTCGCGGAAGGCGGCGAATACCGGCAAGCGGCTGTGGTTGGGCGTGACCTCGACCGTAAGTGGGACAGCTTGTCCCTGTCGGATGGCTCGAGGCTCGATGCCGATCAGTACGTTTTCGCCTGCGGACCGTGGCTGGGAAAAATGTTCCCTGAAACCATTGGCCGACATATTCGTCCGACCAAGCAGGACGTATTCTTTTTTGGCGCGCCCGCCGGAGATGAACGTTTCAATGAGACCAGTCTCCCCGTTTGGGCCGACCACCGCGACCGGTTCATCTACGGCATTCCGGGAAGCCAGGGGAGAGGCTTCAAAGTCGCCGACGACACTCGCGGCCCCCAATTTGATCCGACCTCAGGGGAAAGAACTGTGAGTGCCGAAGGCCTTAGCACGATCCGCGACTACATTAGTTTCCGCTTTCCCGCCCTGAAAGATGCGCCGCTGCTCGAGTCGCGGGTCTGCCAGTATGAGAACAGCCCGGACAATGACTTCATCATCGACCGCCATCCCGGGCAGGACAATGTCTGGCTGATAGGAGGAGGCTCGGGACACGGATTCAAGCACGGTCCGGCGCTGGGAGAAATGGTAGCGGGGTTGGTGATGGAGCACAAAGATCCGGATGCGTTGTTTCGATTGGCAAGGTTCAGAAAATCATGATTGTCATCTTGAGCGGAGTAGCTGCTCCGAGCGCAGTCGAGGACCTCCCTAGCCAGGACGAGGCATGAGGGTACGGCGTTACAACCTGAGAATGAAACTGTCGTTAAACGGGTAGGGGTCCTTCGACTTCGTCTGTCCATTCGCGAGCGAATGGACAAACTCCGCTCAGGATGACATATCTTCGGATTACTGAATCTGAATTACGCTCTCGCCGGCACTGGCTTTGATCTCATCCACCCGGGTGACTACCTTGCGGGCAAAATCGTAGAGCGATTTGCCGGACGCGGAGCCTTCACCGGCGAGCACTGTTGGCCGGCCGCTGTCGCTGGCTTTGCGGATGTCAGGATCGAGCTGGATCTCGCCCAGGTACGCGACTCCAAACTGTTGCGCCGTCTTCTCGGCCCCGCCGCGGGAGAAAATGTCGGTCTGATGATTGCAGTGCGGGCAGACAAAATAGCTCATGTTCTCGACCATGCCAACCAGGTCCACCTTCATCTGGCGAAACATCTCGATGGCCTTGCGCGCATCCTGCAGCGAAACGTCAGAAGGCGTGGACACCACGATGGCGCCGGTGAGCGGAACGGTCTGAATCAATGACAGCGCCACGTCTCCCGTGCCCGGGGGCAAATCCACCACCAGGTAGTCGAGCTCTCCCCACACCACGGAACCCAGAAACTGCTTGATGATGGAATGCAGCATGGGGCCGCGCCAGATCAGAGGCTTGTCGCCGGGATTCAGAAATCCCACCGAGATGACCTTGAGGCCGTGAGCTTCGAGCGGCTCAATGCGATTGTCGCCGAGTACCTTGGGCTGGGCGCTGATGCCCAGCATCAAGGGGACGTTGGGCCCGTATACGTCGGCGTCGAGCAGGCCGACCTTGTGTCCCAGCTTGGACAAAACGATTGCAAGATTGACGGCGAGCGTGGTCTTGCCTACCCCGCCTTTGCCGGAACCGACGGCGACGATAGCGCCCACGCCGGGCAAGGGCTGTGGGGATGGCGGCTGTTGTCCGGGACGTGGCGGAAGAGGGGAGCTCATTGGAGAGATTATACGGGACAGGAGTGGTGAGTTGTCAGTTCTTGGCTGTCAGTTCTTGACTGTCAGTTCTTGGCTGTGAGTTCTTGGTTCTCAGTTCCTGGTTGACGCCGACTTTCTAGTGTCCGGCGGCGTGTTTGCGTTCCAACTCCAGGCGCCTGACCTCCCGCCTGCGCCCGGCATCCTCATAGCGACGCCTCTGCTCATCAGTTTCAGGAACGACAGGCGGGACCGGAAGGTGCCGTCCCGCGGCATCTACGGCAACAAATGTGAGATAGGCCGAGCTCACGTGCTCGCAATGATCAAGAATGTAATTCTCCACCCAGACTTTCACTCCGACTTCCATTGAAGTGCGATACACGCGATTTACCGAGGAGCGCAGGATGACCAGGTCGCCGACGTGCACCGGGACCTTGAAGTCGAGGTGATCGATGGAGGCGGTGACCACGTAATTGCGGCAATGACGGTGCGCGGCCATGGCGGCGGCCAG
>JBOGLD010000089.1:0-60289 GCA_050745885.1 Terriglobales bacterium | reverse complement strand
AGCGTCCCGCTCGTGCTGCGGCGCCGGAAAAGATGCCGCACGAGCGGGACGCTCGCGCCTACATTGTGCCCCCAAGATTCAACCGCATCTCGTTGGTCGATTCGAACCCCAGACTCTCGTAGAGCGGACGGCCCTTATCGCTGGCGTGCAGGGTGACGTGAACGAAGCCCTCCGCGCGGCACCAGTCAATCATGGTCTGCATGAGGCGGCGGGCGATGCCCTGGCGGCGAAATGGCGGATCGGTGTACAGGTTGAGAATCGTGGCGCGGCGGCACTGGCCATCATAAGGATGGCTGGGCCACGGGCTGATCAGCACCACGCCGCCGGCCACGATTTGTTCTCCCACGCACGCCAGCCAGCCGTGGAGCGCACCATTGGCCAGGGCGGTCGACAGGTAGGGTTTGCAGGTCGAGAGCATCGCAGAGAGGGCCGCTGGGTTGTTGAAGCCCATGTCCGCGTACATCCCCTGGCGATGGCGCAGCAAGGCGGGAATGTCGTCGGGGGTGGCCTGCCGGATGAGCGCGTCAGGACTCATTGATTTTCTCCTTCTGGGTGCCCACCCTCGTCTCTCCGTCCTTTCGAGAGATAGGGTGGGTCTGGCGAGAGAGAGACTGATCCGGATACAAAAAGAAAGCCGAGCTTGCGCTCGGCCCGGCAGGTGAGACACCTGCCCCTACGTGGTTTGTGCTGACTACTTATTGTCGGAATCTTCCTTGGCCAGCTTCATCTTGGCTGATTCCAGTTTCTTCTGCACCCGGGCCACGTCGCTCTGATCCACTTCGGCAGCCACGGTCTTGCTCCACTCCGATAACGCCTGCTCCCAATGCGCCGCCGCCAGCTTGAGGCGTCCGGTTTTTTGGTAGAGGTCGCCAAGGTGCTCCTGCACGGTAGGGTCAGTCCCGATCCGCTGCGCGGCTTTGATCAGGCTATCTTCCGCGGAATCGTATTTGCCCAGTTTGAAGTAGGCCCAGCCCAGTGAATCGAGGTAGGCGCCGTTGGCGGGATCGAGATCGACGGCCTTCTTGATCATGCCCAGGGCCTCGTCCAGCTTGACCCCACGGTCGGCCAGCATGTAGCCGAGATAGTTCAGCGCGGTGGCGTTCTGGGGATCGCCCGCCAGGACTTTGCGGAACATCTCTTCCGCAGGCTCATATTTCTTCTGGCGTTCGAAGGTCGAGCCGCGCAAGAAGTAGACGTATTGCTTGTCTTCGTCCTTGGTGGAAAGCTGCTCGGCCTTGTCCAGAGCTTCCTCAGCTTCCGGCCAGCGCTTGAGCCGGCTGTACATCTGGGACAGGGTAATGTAAACGTCGCGGTCGTCAGGCGTGCCCTTAAGCAGCGCTTTGACCTGCTGTAATCCGACATCCGGCTGGCCCATGTCGGCTAACTGAGCGGCGTACACCATCTTCAGGCTGCGGTCGTTCGGCAGCTTCTGTACCGCTTCCTTGGCCGCGTCCGTGGCCTGCTGCCACTGCTTGGCCTCGCGGTAGGTATCGATGACCTGCTGGTAGCCGCGTTCGGCATTCTCGTCGCCCAGCACCAGCATTTTCCTGAAGGTCTCGATGGCCTGGGAATCATTCTTGTTGTCGCGGTAAATCGTGCCCAGCCGTTCCAAAAACACGGACCGGTTATTCTTCTCGGCCTGGGTGTAGTCGTTATCCGACTTTTCGGTCTTCTTGAGCAAGTCCTGCAACACCTGGATGGCTTCGTCGTAGCGGCCTTGCGCCTGGTACACGGCAGCCATGTTGTACGGCACCTGAATCGAGTCCTGCACCATGGACCCAGCCTTTTTCAGGGTATCCAGCGCCTGGTCGAACTTGCCGCTCTTGCGGTAAATTTCCGCCATCCGCAGATAGGTCTCCGCGTCCTCGGGATTGGCGTCCTCGATGATCTTGTACTGCTCCAGAGCGGCGTCGGTCTGGCCATCGTTCATCAGGTTCTGGGCCAGGCCGCGAATGGCGTCCAGATTGTCGCGATCGAGTTCAATGGCTTTCCGGTAGGCGTTGATCGAGTTCTTGTATTGTTTCTGTTGTTCGTAGGTATAGCCGAGCGCCGAGTAGAGCTTGGCAGAACGGGCTGCGTCCGGGATGGAACTCAGGACTTCACCGGCACGAGCCGTATCACCTTCTTCGTTGTACAGATAGGCCAGCGTGGTCACCGCTTCTTCCGAATCGGGATCCAGCTTGACTGCGGTCTTGAACTCCCCCTCGGCCTTCTGCAGATCATTGTTCAGCCGGTAGAGGCGTCCCAGCAGAAGGTGATCGTCAACACTGTCCGGTTCGATCTTGATGATCTGCTCGTATTGCTCGATGGCCAACTTGAGCACATTCTGGGAGCCCTGCCCCGCCTGGTCACCCAGCGAGCGCAAATAAATCCGGCCCAGCAGCTTGTGGGCTTCCAGGTTGTTGGGATCGCGCTTGAGAATGTCCTGGGCCTCCAGCACGGCATCGCGAATACGGCCGGTCTTGGCATAGAGCTCGGCCAGCGCGGAAGTCAGATACTCGGAGGCAGGATCGGCATCGATCGCCAGTCGGTATTCTTCGATGGCTTTGTTGGCCAACTCGCTGCGGCCATACATCGCCACCTGCTCCTCGTACATATGGGCCAGGGTGTAGTGGTAATACGCCGCCGCCTTATCCACCTTGCGGGGCGCAGGCACAGGGGCCGGCTTCGAATTCGCGGACGGGGTTTGCTCCCCGGAAACAGCAGGGACGACCAATAGCAAAATAAGAGTGCAGTAGATGCTTTTCATCGAGAAACCTTCGGGCCTCCCTGGACCACAGCGTTTGGATGCCGAACCGCTGCCGGCGGGTGCTTTTCGTATTGTAAACTGTGCGGGCGCGAGGCGGTGAAAAAGGCAATCACGGAACCGGGGGAAGCAACGATCAGAAGTACAGGGACTACTAGATTTTGATCTATTTTCGGACGACAGATTGTAAAGAAATGTTTGGCCCTGTCATCCTGAGCGCAGTAACGGCTTCGCAGAGCGAAGCCGTTACGCAGTCGAAGGACCCCTGCAGACTTTACGCGCGTGCTACGGAAAACCTCCAGACGGAAACGCTCCCGCCGCTACATGAGCAAAACGATACCGTTAAGCCGCCAGGGTCCTCCGACTCCATCAGCGCATTCGCAAGCGAATGCGCAGCCTCCGCTCAGGATGACAGAGGGGAACAATGACAGCCTCAATGCCGGAAGTGCCTTACTCCGGTGAAGATCATGGCCAGCCCCAGCCGATCGGCAGCTTCGATGACCTCCTGGTCCCGAACCGACCCGCCGGGCTGAATGATGGCGGTGGCGCCAACTTTTGCGATTTCCTCCACCCCATCGGGAAAGGGGAAGAACGCATCGGATGCCGCCACCGTTCCCTGCAGCGGCAACACCGCCTTCATGGCGCCGATCTTGCAGGCATCCACTCGGCTCATCTGGCCCGCGCCCACGCCAACGGTTTGCCCGTCCCGCGCGTAGAGAATTGCGTTCGATTTCACATGTTTGGAAACTCTCCAGGCAAATAGCAGGGCGCGTTTCTCCTCCGGAGTGGGTTGCCGTTTGCTCACCACCTTGAGATCGCCTTCCTGGAGCGCGCGCGTATCGGCGTCCTGCACCAGAATTCCGCCGGAGACATTTTTCAGCACCCACTTTTGCGGAGCGTTGTTGATCTCCACCAGGCGCAGGTTTTTCTTGGCGGCGAATTTGGCCTTGGCGTCATTGTCGAACCCGGGGGCTGCGATGACCTCGAGAAAAAGCTTGGCCATTTCTTCCGCGGCCTCGCCATCCACCACGCGATTCACCCCGATCACGCCGCCAAAAGCCGAGACGGGATCGCATTCCAGGGCCTTGCGATAGGCCTCGGCGAGTGTCTTACCGGTCGCCGTGCCGCAGGGATTGGTGTGCTTGACGATGGCGCAGACAGTCTCGCCAAATTCCTGGGCCACGTCCCACGCCGCCTGCAGATCCACGATGTTGTTGTAGGAAAGTTCCTTGCCCTGAATCTGGCGGCCATTGGCCACGCCGCTCCCGGAGCCGTCGGTGTACATGGCAGCCTTCTGGTGCGGGTTCTCGCCATAGCGCAGGTCCATGACCTTGCTGAACGACAGGCGGAGATTCTGGGGAAAACCAGTCTCGGGACGAAACTCGAAATGGCCGTTGGCGCTGACCCGTTCCAGTGTGGACGCGATGGCCGAATCGTAGGCCGCGGTCGTGGCGAAAGCCTTTTGCGCCAGGCGCCACTTGGTGGCGGCGGAGAGCGCGCCCCCCGACTTGGCCATCTCTTCGGCCAACATATCGTAGTCAGTCGACGAAGTGACGACGGCTACGTCTTGAAAATTCTTGGCGGCGGACCGGATCATCGATGGTCCGCCGATATCGATGTTTTCGATGAGGTCCTCGAAGGGCACTCCCGGCCGGGCTGCCGTCTTCTCGAAGGCATAAAGATTGACCACCACCATGTCGATCGGCTCAATGCCATGCTCGGCAACAGCGCTGCGGTGCGACGCATTTTCGCGCCGATGCAGAATGCCTCCGTGCACCTTGGGATGCAGCGTCTTGACCCGCCCGTCGAGCATCTCGGGAAAACCGGTGAGTTCCGAAATGTCCTTCACCCTGACCCCGGAATCGCGCAACAGCTTGGCGGTACCGCCGGTCGAAATCAGTTCCACACCCATGCCGGCGAGTTTGCGGGCAAACTCCACCAGCCCCGTCTTGTCAGTCACGCTGAGGATGGCACGCTGAACCTTCGTCTGGGTCGCGGACATGGCAGACCTCGAATGAATGGGAGTTGCCTGGGAAAGGCAGGAAGAAATTCTATCAGGATTCAATGTAGGCGCGAGCGTCCACGCTCGTGCGGCAGCGCCAGGAAAGATGTAGGCGCGAGCGTCCACGCTCGTGCGGCAGCGCCGGAAAAGATGCAGCACGAGCATCCGTGCGGCAGGGTCCGGAAAAGATGCAGCACGAGCGGGACGCTCGCGCCTACATCCTAAGTCTTCGCTTTGGCTTTCAGCTTGACCTGGCCGTTCTGCATTTCGACGGTGTATTCGACCGCCTCGCAGCCGTACTGCTTGCGGATCTGATCGGTTTTCTTCTGCACGAACGAGGTAAAACTGTCGAGATTGCCGGAGATGGACTCGCCCGATCTCTTTTTGGCGTCCGAAAGCGCCTGGTAGAGTTTTTGCACCTGATCGCGTTCTGCGCGGGCGTCCGTACATTGCATGCTGAAAGGCTTGGCTTCGGCAGCCGGCGCAGCCGCGGCGCTGGCAGCGGCGTGGCCTACCCCGTAAACCTTGTGCTCCGATTCATGCTCCTCCACTCGCACTCCCTGCACGGAAAGCAGAGCGTCCTGCGGGCGGCGGTAACCTTCTTCACGAATACGGTTCTTTTTGCGCCACAGATCGCTATAAATCGCATAGCGTTGCGCGATCTCGTTGTACCGGAAGCGTTGTGAAAAACTCATGCGGCCGCCGTCGCTGAATTTGCGCAGAAGGGAAAGCACCTTCCATTCCACGTCGGTGGGAGGCCGCTTGGTCGGATTGCTGAAATAAATCTCGTACTCGATTTTCAGCCGGCGCAGCTGCGAGTCGAGCAGAGTCAATTCTTCGTCGGTGGTCACCCAGGGATCTCCAGCCGACAGTCTAGAGGTTCGCAGCCAGTTGGACGAGGTTCCCGTTGGCCACGAGAGGGATGGAACGAAAGTACCCAACGGCAGCTGTCAGCTTTCAGATTTCAGCTTTCAGCTCTTCGTGAGACCCCTGGTCTGCTCCTGCCCCTGCCCGCGCCCCTGCCACCCTCCCAAACCCCTGTCATCCCGAGCGAAGTCGAGGGACCTGCTTTGTGTCAAAACTCGGCACAGTGCGCGGAAGCGACGAGATGGCTGATTATTCTGGGCCTTAAGTGCAAAGGTTTTAACTGACAGCTGACAGCTGAGAGCTGACAGCTTACTTCGCCGCCATCTTCTTGACCATGGCCAGCACCAGCTTGCGGTCGCTGTCGTTGAGGCTGACCGCGTAGCGGCGAATCTGGCTCAGGAAGCGGACTTCATCGTCAGATAGTTGCGGCAGGTTCTTGGAGCCGTTGGAATGCCCGGACTCGGAGAAAAACTGCGATAGCGCGATTTCCATGGCGCCCGCAATCTTGGCCAGGGTATCCAGTGACGGAATCGTATGCCCGTTCTCCACCCGCGAGAGATAGCAGCGCAGAAGGCCGGTGCGCTTCTCGATGTCCCCCTGGGACATGCCTCTTTGCAGCCGGTAGTTCCGGATGGTCTCGCCGATGTTCATAGAAAAAGCAACCAAAACCGACCCCCTAGGATGAGGTGCATAGTAACCAGAGTAGTACCTTCTGGCAAGGGGAATTTAGTTGCACCACAACTGGTCATGGGGTAGGCGGGCGAACCCAGCCCCGGCCGGAGCGGAGTGACGGTGGTTGGGCAGTCACCATCGAAGTCCCTCTTCTCCCGAGGCGGCCCCAATTACTTTTTCAGCGTGCCCGCCAGAAAACTGGTGGTGCGTTTCCAGGCATCGGCAGCGTCATCGGCGCGATATCCGGTCTTGTTGTTGGGATTTTCAAAGGCATGCCCGGCATCGGGATAAATCACAATTTCGACTTTCTTGTCTTGCTGTTTCAGGGTCTGCTCGAACTTCTTTACGTCGACCACCGGGATGCCGCGGTCCAGTCCGCCGAAAATGCCCAGCACCGATGCGTTGATCTTCTTGAGGGAATCGGTGTCTACCGCCAGGTGGCCGTAGTTGATGACGGCCGCGGCCAACGTAGGCTCGCGCAAAGCAACATCGAGCGAATAACCGCCGCCCATGCACCAGCCGATGGAGCCAATCCGATCCGGCTTCACATTCGGTTGCGATTTCAGGAACTCCACCGCCGCATGCAGGTCGAGCGCCGCGCGGTCTTCCGGAACCCCCCGCATGATTTCATGGGCCTCGTCGGGCGTGGTCGCCACTTTCCCGCGGTAAAGATCAATCGCCAGGGCCACGTACCCCTCATCGGCCAGCTTTGCGGCCTGATCCTTGACCCAGTCATTCAGCCCCCACCATTCATGGATGACCAGCAGCGCCGGGAAAGGACCTTTGCCCTCGGGCGTGTACAGGATGCCCTGCACGGTGTCATCGCCGCTCTTGTAGGAGACACTCTTACTGGTAGCCGCGAAGCTCGAAATTGAGAAAACGAGAGAGAAAAACAAGCAGATAAATTTCATGGCAAGGTTCCTCGTAGCGCCGGCGTCCCGCCGGCTGTCGCGAGCCCGTCCCGCCCTCGCATTAAAGGGCCAATTCCATATACAGGGTCCCATCAATCGGATTTGCGCGATAGGGTTCGATCTCAACGAATCCCAGCCGACGATACATGGCCACGGCGTTGGGCATCACTGGCTCGACGGTATCGAGGCGCATCTTGCGGTATCCGATGGTCCGCGCTTCTCCGATCACGGTTTCCGCCAGCACGCGTCCCAGACCCTTGCCCCGAAATCTCGAGCGCAGATAGAGCCGCTTCATCTCGCAAATTCCAGCCTCGAGTTTGTGCAGCGCGACGCAACCGGCCAGCTGGCTTCGGTATTCAGCCACCAGCAAACGGCCCTCCGGAGGGGCATAGTCTCCAGGAAGCCCCGCAAGCTCCTGATCGAAACTTTGAAAACACAGGCTGAACCCGAGCGATTCAGCATACTCGAGAAAAAGTTCACGTGCCTGAGCAATCTGGGCAGGCAATTCCGCCTGCGTCATGGTAAGTCTGGGGTTGGCCACGCCATCATTCCTTGAACTTCTTATGCGGCGAGTTAAAAGCAGGTCCCTCTACCGCGCTCGCCGCGCTTCGCTCCAGTCGGGATGACAAAGGCGGAGTTTTCTTTTCTAGCCCATCAGCAGGCCGCCGTTCACGTTCAGCACGTGCCCGGTAATATACGACGCTTCCTCGGACGCCAGAAACGCCACTGCGCTGGCCACATCTTCAGGCGTGCCTACGCGCCCCAGCGGGATCATCTTCACCGCATTCTGTTTGAAGTCTTCGGCCAGCCCGGAGGTCATGGCGGTCTCGACGAAACCCGGAGCCACGGCGTTGCAGGTAATATTGCGCGAGCTTACTTCACGGGCGATGGCCATGGTGAGCCCGATCAGTCCCGCTTTTGAAGCTGCATAGTTGGCTTGTCCGGCTTGTCCCGTCTGCCCAAAAACCGAGGCGATGTTGATGATCCTTCCCCAGCGCTGCTTGAGCATGGAGCCGATCGCCTGCTGGGTGCAGAGATACGCCGAGGTCAGGTTGGTATTGAGGACGGCGTCCCAGTCAGCCCGCTTCATGCGCATCACCAACTGGTCGCGGGTAATACCGGCATTGTTCACCAGGATGTCAATCTTCCCGAATTGCGCGATGGCCGCCTTGAAGGTCGCCTTGATCTGCTCTTCATCGCTGACGTCCATGGGGAAGGCAGTGGCCTTGCCTCCCGCCGCCACGATTTCAGCGGCCAGTTCCTGTAGCTTCTCCTGGTTGCGCGCGGCCAGCGCCACAGTGGCCCCGGACTGGGCCAACTTCAGGGCACAAGCGCGGCCGATGCCCTGCGACGCACCCGTCACCAGAGCAACCCGGTCTGAAAGAGTCATGAATTGTCCTCACCAGCAGGAACGGGGAATTATACCCGCCTTCAATGTAGGCGCGAGCGTCCCGCTCGTGCGGGCCATAAATCATGGTATTCGGCATCATGAAAACCGGCACCAGGGACGCAGGCCGCACGAGCGGGACGCTCGCGCCTACATTCCTGGCGTCACGACTGGGCCGCCGCCCGGGCAACCTCCATCTCGCCGCGAAACAAATATCTCAGGACGGGCGGCGCCAGGATGGTGGTCACCGCAGTCATAAACACGACGATGGCATAGGTGGACGGCAGCACGATCTGCGATTGCAATCCGACCAGCGCGACAATCAACGCGACTTCGCCCCGCGGCATCATGCCAACCCCAACCTGCAAGGCACCCTGCCATCCTTCACGCCAGAGGGGCAGACCGCAGCCGATGACCTTGGAGGCAATGGCCAGCAACGAAATTACAATCGCGGCAAATAAAACGTCTCCGGTGAACAGGTGCACGTTCAGGCGCGCGCCGATAGTGAAAAAGAAGAAAGGAGCAAGAAACTCTGTAATCCCTCCCACTCGCGGCCGCAAGTTCCAGCGCGGAGCGTAGTCGGCGAACATCAGGCCGGCGAAGAAAGCACCAATGATGGCAGCCATTCCAATTTTCGCCGAGAGCCACGAAAGGGCCAGACAGAGACCCAGCGCAACGATCAATGGAGCATGCTGAGTGGACAGCCGATCCATCCTCGGCTGGATTTTGCGAACAATATGCGGCGCCAAGAAGATCATGAACAAGGCAAAAGCCGCCGCTTCGAGGCACAGAACACCGAGATGGACCCACTCCAGTCCGCCGCTCGACGCCAGACCGGCCACAACTGCCAGGAGCACCATCCCCAGGATGTCATCGAACACGGCCGCGCCCAGAATGATCTTGGCGGTGCGGGTCGCCAGCACGTGCAAGTCGGCCAGCACCCGGGCGGTAATTCCGACGCTGGTGGCAACCATGGCCGCGCCCACGAAAATCGCCTCGCTCGACGCGTCCCCGCGCCATTTCATGTAAGCGAATCCAAGCACGAAGGGCACGACGATGCCGGCAACCGCCACCAGCAAGGCTTTGCGCCCCACCCGGATCAGGTCTTGCGGACTGGTTTCGAGTCCAGCGCTGAACAGCACAAAAATGGCGCCAATTTCCGCGACGGAATTGATGGTGTCACTGGGATGGATCCAGCCCAGCGCGAAGGGACCCATCGCGGCTCCGGCCAGGATTTCGCCCAGAACCGAAGGCAGCTTTATCCGCTCGAACAGCTCTCCCACCACCTTCGCGGAAACGAAGATGGCGAGCAGTTGCAACAGAAGCTGATCGGGTCCGTGCGGCATGGCTGAACCCGCAGGATATGGGATGGTGCGGCGTGGCCGCAAGCAGGCCTGACGGTTCTATTGCCTCATCGACCCGGCTGCCAGGGCTAGGGGAACGAATTGCCGGCAGGTGCGCCGCCCGTCCTGCCTACTTTATGTGGCAGGTCGCCAGTCCGCGCTTTTCCAGATACTGCTGGTGGTAGTCTTCGGCGGGATGGAAAGTCACCGCCGGCACGATCTGGGTCACAATCGGCTTCTTGAAGCGGCCCGACTTCTCCAGTTGCTCTTTGGACAGCCGGGCTTCGCTTTCCTGCTCCGGAGTATGAAAAAAGATCGCGGAGCGGTACTGCGATCCCCAGTCTGGCCCCTGGCGGTTGAGCTGGGTGGGATCGTGGTTCTCCCAGAACACTTCCAGCAATTTGTCATAGGAAAGCTGGGCAGGGTCATACTCTACTTCGACCGCCTCGGCGTGGCCGGTGCGATCGCTGCAAACATCCTTGTAACTCGGATTGGCGAAATGTCCGCCGGTGTACCCAACCCGGGTCCCGGTAACCCCGGGCAATTGACGGAAAGTGGCTTCAACTCCCCAGAAACAACCTGCGGCAAAGGTGGCTTTGGCCATTTGAACAGACTCCTCTCTCTCGATCATAGCGTCAATCATTAGATGGATTTGAGGCCAGAAAGTAGCAAGCGACGCGGCCCTACGATAGCGCGGGCTACAAACTACTCCATCACCATGCCGCCGGTTAATTCCGCCACGCGCGCTATGCGCCGTTCCGTACACCAACTCTCGAGTTCGCCGGCGATCTTCTCGGTCGCCACCGGGTCCCAGTAGCTGGCGGTGCCGATCTGCACCGCGCAGGCTCCCGCCAGCATAAATTCCACGATATCAGCCGCGGTTGAAATCCCGCCCATGCCGATGACCGGTATGTTCACCGCGCGCGCAGCGTCGTAAACCATCCGCACCGCGATCGGCTTGATGGCGGGGCCGGAGAGCCCGGCGGTCACGTTTGCAATGCGGGGCTTGCGAGTCTCGGGGTCGATGGCCATGGCCACAAAGGTATTCACCAGTGAGATGGCGTCGGCGCCGGCTTCCTGGGCCACGTGCGCCATCTGCGCAATGCTGGTCACGTTGGGCGAAAGCTTCACAATCAGGGGACGGCGGGAGACCCGCTTGGCCGTGTTCACCAGTTCATCCAGAGATCGCGGATCGCCGCCAAAATGGATGCCGCCGGCAACGGTGTTAGGGCAGGACACGTTCAGCTCATAAGCGGCGATGTCCTCGCCTTCGTTCAGGATCTCGATGGTTCGTTCGTACTCTTCGCGGCTGTAGCCGAACACGTTGGCGAAGACGACAATATTTTTCATCTTCCGCAGTAGAGGCAGCTTCTCATCGACAAACGCGCGCGCGCCGATATTTTGCAGTCCGATCGCGTTGAGCATTCCGGCGGGGGTTTCATAAAGACGAGGAGGCGGATTTCCGGCCATGGGCGCCGCTGAGAGTCCCTTGACCACGAAACCGCCGAGCTTATTGAGGTGAACGATATCTTCGAACTCGATGCCGTAACCGAATGTGCCGCTGGCCGCGATGACTGGATTCTTCAGCTGAATCCCGGCGAAACTGACAGAAAGATCGGGGCCGGCCGGGGCTGCGGGAGGAGTCATCGGGCGTCCTCGACCGAAAGGTTAGCCGTACTTACCTGGGCCGCCCTGGTGTCGGATGAAAAGGCCTGGCCCGCAGAGGGTCGGGAGTTCCGTCCTTCGACGGCGGGCAAGCTCCGATCCGGCATGCCAGTCGAGGAATTCGCCCCGCGACGCGGCGGCGCCAGCATCTCGGTCAGTACCCGCCCGACGGAATGGGTCGGAGCGTTGATCCCGAGCAGCGACGCCAGCGTGGGAGCCAGGTCTACCGGCTCGGCGTGGGTGCGGTATGTTCCTGGTTGGAAGGGAAATCCATAGAAGGCCAGTGGCACGTGGGTGTCGTAAGAATACGGCGTTGCGTGATCGGTTCCGCCCATGAAGCCTACGATGAAGGGCGGCGGAACACCCAGCACATACCAGCCCCCAAGAGGCGTATAGCTGTGCAAGTACTTTAATCCCATCTCGGTATTCGGCGCGTCGCCTCGTTCCAGTTGGGCCCGCGTATAGTACGCCCGCAAACCCGCCTGTTTCAGTGCCTCGCCCACGGCCCGTTCAGCGTCCTGCTCGTTCCTCTTCACGGCTGCAAAGGCGTCTGAATCCAGCCAGGCCATGGGGTACTCAAAATCTTTCACGTATTCAGCCTGGTGAGAAAACCGGGTGGACAGCTCGCGGTTTATTTGTACGCGCATTTTGTCGCCTGAAACGTTTGTCGCCGGAAGGTGCAGCCCGGCCGCAACTTTGGGCAGGGGCGCGACCCCGTGGTCCGCGGACAGCGCAATCCATAGGTTGGCCAGCCCGATCTGGTGTCCCAGGAACTCAAAGAACCCAGCCAGTTGCCGATCCGTGGCCATGGCCATGGCCCGCATCTCCGCCGAGTCCGGCCCTACCTTGTGCCCCAGAATATCGTTGGCGGACAAGCTGAGGATGAGAAGGTCGGTAGCGGGGCCGCGGCCCAGCTTTTCATAGGTGATCAATTCCCGCGCGAATTCGAATTCATAGTCGTTGGCCAGAGGCGTGGAACCCACCAGATCGTAGAAGTTGAGCGGCTTGCCATCCGGGGGTTTGGTGCTGCGCAGGATGTTGCCGTTGCTGTCCTTCCATTCCTGGTTCAGGTACTTCTCCGAGCGCTTGCTGTCATTGAAATCCTGTGCCCACTTGGGAAGCTCGCTCCGATAATAAGTAGAGGTAATCCAGGCGCCCGTTGCCCGATCGATCCAGTAGGCGCCATCGGCCGCGAAGCCGGCGGGAAGAACCGAAGCCCGGTCCTTGAGCGCGATGCCGAAGACCCGGGATTTGCCTTGCGTCGCCAATCGAAGCTCGTCCCCCAAGGTGTCGGCCAGCAACTGGTGAGGGGAAGCTCCAAATGCGTTGCCCGGAACGCCGACCAGTTTTGTCTGGTCATCATCGGCCGCGGCGACGATGGCCTTTTTATGGGGGTCCCACCATTCGTTGGCGGCGATGCCGTGGCCATTCGTATACGCGCCGGTCAGCAGGGTGGCATGTCCGGGCGCGGTGCGGGTATTGGCGTAATCGTAATTACAGTCCGTAAAATCGGCGCCGTGGTCGAGCAACAAGCGGAAACCGCCTTCGCCCCACTGGTCGCGATAGCGCTCCAGATAATCGCCGCGAAACTGGTCGATGACGATGATGACAATCAACTTGGGACGGGCATTGTAAGCCGAGCTGAACCCGGCGCCGGTGAGGCCAAGACACAGTAGAAATGTCAGGACTGAGGAGCGCAGTGGGGATCGCATTGCGGGGTAGTTTACCCCGTGAGACACGCCAGACCAAATCTCGGTGCAGAGGGTGTGGGGCGGACACTCCTGTCCGCCGCTTTTGACGTTAGGCCTGTGGTAACTCCAAAATCAAAACCGCGCGGGCGAGTCGCCCGCGGCCACACGTGCATTCCTCGCCTCTTTTTCGGTACAGTAAGTGATCTCTCATGCTTGATCTCAACTTCGTTCGCGACAACCTGTCCCTGGTGGAGGAGAAACTGCGCCAGCGCGGCATGGATCCGGCCCAGGTGCTCAAGGATTTCCACCAGGTGGACAGCCAGCGACGGCACGCGATTACGGAAGCCGAGACCATGAAGGCCCGGCGCAATCGCGCCTCCGAAGACATTGCCAGGCTCAAAAAGAGCGGTCAGGACGCGACGGCCCAGATTTCTGAAACCAAGGAACTGCGGGAGCAGATTCAACAGCGGGAAAAGGCGGCGGAAGCATTCGAGACCAGCCTGCGCGACATTCTCACCGGCATCCCCAATCTGCCCCACGAAAGCGTGCCCGTCGGGCAGACAGCGGACGACAACCTTGAAGTGCGGCGGTGGGGCGCGCCGCCCAAATTTGATTTCACCCCCAAGCCACATTGGGAACTCGGCGAGCAACTCGGCGTGCTTGATCTGGAACGTGCCACCAAACTCTCCGGCGCGCGCTTCGCCGTCTACTGGGACCTGGGGGCGAGGCTGGAGCGGGTCCTGGCCAATTTCATGCTCGACCTGCACACCCGCGAGCATGGCTACACCGAGGTGCTGCCGCCTTATCTGGTGAATTCCGAGTCCATGTATGGCACCGGACAGTTGCCGAAATTCGCTTCCGACCTTTTTCGCGTGCCCCATGGCGAAAAAGACCTTTGGCTAATTCCCACAGCCGAAGTTCCAGTCACCAATCTTTATCGCGACGAAGTACTGGATGCCTCGCGTCTGCCGGTTTCGCTCACCGCGTACACGCCCTGCTTCCGCAGCGAGGCCGGATCCTATGGCAAGGATGTTCGCGGCATCATCCGGCAACATCAGTTCCAGAAAGTCGAACTGGTCAAATTTGCGCGGCCCGACACCTCGTACGAGCAACTGGAAAAGCTGACCCATGATGCCGAGGAAGTCCTGCAAAAACTCGGCTTGCACTACCGCGTGGTTGCGCTTTCCACCGGCGACCTGGGCTTCTCTTCGGCCAAGACCTATGACATCGAGGTATGGCTGCCGGGACAGCACTTGTTTCGGGAAATTTCATCCTGCTCAAACTTCGAATCTTTCCAGGCCCGCCGAGCGAATATTCGCTACCGTCCCGAAGGCAAGAACAAGAGCGAGTTTGTCCACACGTTGAACGGAAGCGCGCTGGCGGTGGGGCGCACCTGGGTGGCGATCGTGGAAAATTTCCAGCAGGCCGATGGCAGCGTTGTAATTCCGGAAGCATTGCAGCCGGCCATGGGGACAGATCGCATCCGGCCAACAAAATTCTAGTTGTACAGCGATCTAACCTGGTTTACTGTGGGCGCCGCGGGTCGGCCGCGCGAGTCTGTTTTGAGGCCCGAGTTTGCCAAGCTCAGCAGGCAAAGCCTAGACTTGACTGGACTTAACCGGAATAAGGTTCGACCGAAACCAACATGGCGACAACTATTGCCGACGCACCCCCCGTGCCCAAGTCCAAGGTCTGGCGCACAATTCGCGATTTCATCCTTTGGTCGTACGAGCGGGGCACCCTGCAGTATGACGTGATGGTCACCCTCATCCTGCTGTTCGTATTTCTCTCGCCGTACTGGATCGACTTCCACGATAAACCGGTGGAGCGCAATCCGCATCCCATTGGTGTCATGGTAACTCCGGATGCGGGCGGCGGATTCATTTACCAGATTCAAGGCTCGGCCATCTCGGCTACCGACGAAGCGACGGTGCGGCATGAATTGCTGCAGATCGTAGAACCCATATCGGGCGAAGTGAGCATCACCAGATACGAAGCTCTACGCGATCCTCAGGGACGGGTGCTGACTTACAAAGTCTGGGTGCACAAGGAGTAGCGATCGCCACTCCAGCTGTGCCCGGCGAGGCAAACATGAAATACCTGCCATCACTTTGCCGGTGCGGTCTGGCAATTCTCTGTCTGGTATCTCTGCTTGTGATTCAGGCCCCAGCCGATTCCCCATCGGACGCCGCTCTGGAGAAAGTTCTGAGTCGCATGGACAGCGCCGCCGAAGCTTTTCGCACGACTGAAGCCACCGTTCTCTGGGACCAATATCAGAAAGTTGTGGACGAACACGAGGAGCAAAAGGGGAAGGTGTATTTCCGCCGCACCGGCGGCGAGATCGAGATGGCGGCTGACATCACCGATCCGGACCAGAAGTATGTGCTGTTCAACGGCTCCAAGGTGCAGGTTTACCAGCCCAAAATCGATCAGGTGACGATTTACAACACCGGGAAAAACCGGGAAGCGTTCGAGGGCTTTCTCGTCCTGGGCTTCGGCGGCCGCGGACATGACATGCTCAAGTCTTTTGATGTGAAGTACTTGGGCAACGAAACGGTAGACGGCAGGGAGACCGCGAAGCTGGACTTGGTTCCCAAGGCGGCCAACGTGCGCAACAACGTCGATCACATCGTCCTCTGGATCGACCCGGCCCTGGGAATTTCGGTGCAACAACAGTTTTTCTTCGGCAAATCGGGCGACTTTCGCCTGGCCACCTATTCCGACATCAAAGTGAACGAGAAGATCTCCGACTCTGTTTTCAAGCTCAAAACCAGCAGCAAGACCAAGTTCATATCGCCGCAGGGCTAAACCGCCGGCAACTTGCCGAAAGTCCTCGATAAATCTGAAATTGGGGGCTGAAAAAGCGAAGCGGGACGGTATACTGATCTGGCGCCCTTTGCATTGGTCGATTCGCTTTTAGAAATCGACCCTGGAAACCTGAATTGCATGGCCAAGGTTTTTACGATCCCGGTTCCCCCGAAGATTGGGCGCAAGCGGCGTGAACGCACCGCCGATCCGCGTTACGTGGACGGTCAGCGCTTGCTGGTGGAAGCAATGAAATATCTGGCGCAAGCCGATCCTATCGCCAACCGTGGCGCCATCGAGCTGCTTTCCGAACATGTTCGCACCCGTTTCCGCATGAGCGATTCCCCTTTGAGCTAAGACCCAGGAACCGGTTCTGCTTCCGCAGCTGGCCGGGCCCACCTCCCATCGGTCGCTCGACAATAAAAAAATTACTGATCCGGATGAAAAATCTGAATAAGAAGCAAGCTATGTGCGAGAAGGATGTTCATCTATGACCATTGGTCAGGCTTGGACCAACGATTCCATCCTGTTCTGTACAGCGAATTCTGCTTGATAGTTGCGCCTCGCGCCCACTAAACTCCCGCCTGACAACGTTTTCTGCCAGACCCAATGCGAGGGGGGAAAGACCATGGAGCGACATCTGGTTTTTAGGCGAGGATTTCTGTTTCTGCTCGTTGTCAGCCTGTGTCTTGCCTGTCCACTTTTTGCTCAGAAGATCACCGGAGACATCACCGGAGTTGTGACGGACAGCTCGGGGGCGGTCGTACCGAACGCCATGGTAACCGCGCAGAACCTTGGCACCAAGATCACGCGCTCGGTCACGACGAACGAAACCGGCGGGTTCCGCATCAATGGCCTCGACATCGGCACTTACCGGGTGGCAGTGTCGGCGCCAGGCTTCAAAACGACGCAGCGCAGCGCTGACGTTTCGGCCGGGGCCCTCACCAACGCCAATTTTTCCCTGCAGGTGGGACAGCGCAGCGAAACCATTGAAGTCGAGGGAACAGCGCCTTTGGTCGAATCGTCGCCCAACAACAACAACTACGTCGACAATGCCAAGATCGAGGCCGTTCCCTTGAATGGCCGCGACTTCAACTCCCTGCTGGCAATTACCCCAGGCGTGCAGAGGACTCCGGGGGGCGGCTTTCTGGCCATCAGCATTAACGGCGCACGCACCACGTCCAACAACTACCTGATCGACGGTTTGTATAACAACGACCGCTATTATGGCGACTCCTCGGTGGGCCAAACCGGGGTGGTGGGAATTCCGGCAACGCTGTTTCCGCCCGAGGCCATCGAAGAGCTTGCGGTGCAGGAGACGCCCTCGGCGGAGTTCGGCGTCAAGGGCGGCGCTCCCATCAACATGGTGATGAAGAGCGGCACCAATGCCTGGCACGGTACTGCCCAGTGGGTACGGCACACCAACTTCGCCGATGCGATCAATTACTTCTCCAAGCATTCCGGTTGCAGCGGCGACCCCGACCCGTGCGTGCCTACCAACATCCGCAATCAGCAGTTTGGTGGAACCATCGGGGGCCCGATTGTGAAGGACAAGACCTTTTTCTTCCTGTATTACGAAGGCCAGCGCTACTTGTCCGAAGGAGTGGTCAACCGGGCGGTGGTTTCCACCGACGATGTCGCAACCGCGCGGGCTAACATCGCAGGTGCCGGCCTGACGACGACGGCCGCGGGCGAAGCCCTGCTCAGCTATTTCCCCAGTTCACCGACCGGCAACCTGGTGCTGAAGACTCCCACCAACGACAGCATGAACGGATTCGGAGTGAAGGTGGACCACCACATCAACTCCAGGAACACAATTTCGGGCCGCTACATTTTTGGGGACAGCCTGCAGAGTGCTCCGGCTTATGCTGGTTTGCCGGCCGGGGGCAGCAATCCCAGCAATCTGTTCAACTCCGTGGCTCCTTCGCGTACCCAGATGGCGGGAGTGAGCCATGTCTGGAATATCGCGAACGACAAGATTTTGGAGAGCCGCTTCGGCTGGCAACGCTTCGCGCAGATCATTACGGTCAACAACAAGGTTGATCCCAAGAGCCTGGGAGTGGATACGGGTCCCCTCGATACGGCTGATTTTGGCGTACCTTACGTCTATCTTTACAATTTGGGCTACGGCGGATATATCGGCGGCGTGCAGGGGTATCCCATCACCACTCGTCCCGATCAGACCTACGATTGGTCCGAGCACTTCAGTTGGGTCAAGGGGAACCACAGCATCAAATTAGGTGGCAACTATCAGTCGGCCTACACGAATAGTCTCCGCAACCGGGCCAGAACTGGAATCGTGGCTGGCTATTACACGGGTAGCGTAGGTGAAATCGAACAATTGTTGCTGGGCAAGGCGGATCTTGCGGACCGCAACTTTGGCGACACGCATCGCCACATCCTTCAGAAGTCCGTGGGGTTTTACGGGCAGGATGAGTGGAGAGTGCGCCCTCATCTGACTCTGACCTATGGCTTGCGCTGGGAAATGAATCTGCCCCTGACTGAGAAGGACGATCTGGGAGCCAATTTCTTCCCTGACCGCGGGCTAGTGACACTCGGACAAGGCATTAGCAGCCTTTATGACAAAGACCCGTGGGACTTCGGCCCTCGTCTGGGCTTCGCCTGGGACATCTTTGGCACCGGCAAGACGGCGCTCCGCGGCGGCTATTCTCTGACCTACGACGTGCCTAACTTCGGCGCCATCGCCGCACCCTACACCTTCGCTCACGCTCGCGCGGGGTCGTTCACCGAGCCTTTTCAGGGACAATTCTCCTCGAATTCGATTACGTTAGCGGGAGCGGCGAGTGTCCCGGTGGACGATCCCTTGGCGAGCTGCGTGGATCCCAACAATCCCGACGCAGGGGGGGACTATGTTTGCTTTGACGACGCCACGTCCGGCCCGCTTTTTGGCAGCAGTCCTTCTGGAGTGCAGCCTTTCAACGCCTTTTCCGTGGCGAAGAATTTCAAGACGCCGCGGGCCCACAACTACAACCTGAGTATTCAGCAGGAGATCACGCAAAATCAGGTCCTGACCATTGCCTACTCAGGCAGCTACGGTCAGAAGTTAGTGATGTATCGTGACTTGAACGCCAGCCCGATCGGTGGCAGCGGGGTCAGGCCTTTTGACAACGTCTTTGTGAACGCCGACGGTCCCGAGTTCGAACACATCATCCAGGCTACCAACGCGGCACAGTCACGCTACGACAGCCTGCAGGCCACTTTCGCCCAGCGTAACTGGCATGGCGTCAACCTTACCTACAACTACACGTGGAGCAAGTGTTTTGACGAGAACTCGGTAAATCGTGGCGGCGCGGGCGACTATCCGCAGGCCAACAATCCGTTCAATCCTCGAGACTCGCGGGGTCTGTGCGATCACGACGTTACCAACAACTTTAACGTAAGCGGTCTGTACAGTCTTCCCGCCATCCCGAAGGTGCACAAAATGATCGGCCAAGGCTGGCAGATCAGTACCATCTACACTGCTCTTAGCGGACGGCCCTTCTCGGCGCTCATCAACGGCGATCCCTCGGGACAAGGGCTGAGTTCACTTTCGCTCCGCGCCTCCTACGACGGAAGTCCGATCCAGTACAACTACCGCAATCCCGACGCCTACGTGGTGGAGACCTACATCACGGATCCGACCACGCAAGCCGACCCGTGCGGTAACAATGCATTAGGGGCTCCCCTTTCACCTTTCTACTTTCCATGCGACGGTACAATCGGCAACTCTCGCCGCAACCTCCTGCGAGGTCCGGGCCTGAGCCAGTGGGATGCGACCATTATCAAGGACACAAAACTAGGCGAGCGTTTGACCATGCAGTTCCGCTGGGAGGTCTACAACGTTCTCAACCGGGCGAACTTTGCGCCCTACGTTTCGAACAACGTCATCGGCAATAGCGGTAATTTCGGAACCATTACTTCGACCCCAGATGTCGCGGTGGGCAACCCAGTGATTGCCCAGGGTGGCCCGCGAAACATGAACTTCGCCGTGAAGTTCCTTTTCTAGCGAAGGCCATTGGAAACCCAGGGAATCTGCTCACGGCAGATTCCCTTCTTTTCTTCACAATCTTTTAGCAAACGATCGATGTGCACCGCTCGGATGACTCGCAGTCACCTGACGGCGATATTCTTTGCGACATTCTTCTTGATCGTTCCCGTTGAGCGCAACTACACTTTTTCATCCACTCCAAGCTCTGGTCACACGGAGCGAAACGAGGTCATTCCCCATGGCGCGCGGCTGCTTCTCCGGCTACCTTTTGGTTCTCCTCCTCGCTGTGTTTTGCAGCTTGCCCACTTTGGCCCAGAGGATCACCGGAGACATTGCCGGCGAAGTGACCGACAGCACCGGCGCCCTGCTGCCTAACGTCACGGTCACCGCGGTCGACACCGGCACCAATTTCTCACGCTCCGGCGTAACCAGCGATACCGGCGCCTTCCGCATTCCGGAGCTTCCCATTGGCACTTACAAGGTGACGGCCTCGGCGCAAGGCTTCAAGTCCGCGGTGCAAACCACCACCGTGCAGGCGGGAGCCGTAAATCCGGCAAATTTCAAACTGAGCATCGGACAGCGCACGGAAACCGTCGAGGTCGAAGGCACTGCGCCGCTGGTGGAACTTTCCCCCAACAACAACAATTATGTGGACAGTGAGAAAATCGAAAACGTCCCGCTCAACGGACGGGATTTCAACTCTCTGCTGGCCATCACTCCCGGCGTCCAGCGGACCCCGGGGGGCGGATTTCAAGCCGTCAGCATCAATGGAAGCAAAGTCGAGTCCAACAACTACTTCATCGACGGCCTGTACAACAACGACCGCTACTACGGCGATTCCGCGATCGGCGAGACCGGCATCGTGGGAATTCCCGCCGTGCTGTTCCCTCCAGAAGCTATCCAGGAGCTGAGCATTCAGGAGACGCCCTCGGCGGAGTTTGGGGTGAAGGGCGGCGCGCCCATTCTGCTGAACATGAAAAGCGGTACCAACGCCTGGCACGGATCGGGGACCTGGGTCAACCACAGCGGGTTTGGCGATGCGTCCAATTATTTTTCCCAGGGGCAGAAAACGCCCATCCACAATAACCAGTTCAATGGCACGATCGGCGGCCCTATCGTCAAGGACAAAGCCTTCATGTTCCTCTTCTACGAGGGGCAGCGTTACAAGTCGCTGGCGGTGAGCAGCCGGACTGTGCCCACACCGGATGAAATCCAGGGTGCGATCGATGACATCACCGCGCATGGACTGACCGTGAATCCGGTCGGCCAAACCCTGTTGAATTTTTTCCCCACGGATCCGAGCGGGACGATCATCGCCAAGAGTCCGACCACTGCCAGCGCCAACACCTTCGGGGTCAAATTCGATTACCGGCTGAACGAGAACAACACCCTCTCCGCGCGCTACATCTTCGGCGACAGTCTGCAGAGCGCGCCGCCCTATGCCGGCCTGCCCCCCGGACCGGGCCAGCCGGCGGATTTGTTCAATTCGGTAGCCCCCTCGCGGGCGCAAATGGCCGGAGTAAGCTGGACCTCCAACCTGGGCGCTAATAAGATCCTGGAAAGCCGCGTCGGGTTCACTCGATTTGCCCAGCTCCTGGGCATCCAGAACAAGATTGATCCCAAGAGCCTGGGCGTGGACACAGGTCCGCTCAGCCCGGCTGATTTCGGGGTGCCCTACGTCTATCTCCTGCCGCTCGGCTATGGCGGTTACATCGGCGGCGTGCAAGGCTATCCCATCACTACGCGCCCCGACCAGACATGGGATTGGTCGGAACATTTCTCCTGGGTCAAAGGCAATCACACCATCAAATTTGGCGGCAATTTCCAGCGGGCCTATACCAACAGTCTGCGGAATAACGCTCGTACCGGGATGCTGCTGGGATATTTCAGCTACTACACTTCAATCTCGGGAGATCCAATTCAGGATTCGATCGAAGAGCTGCTGCTGGGCAAAGCCGACAACGCCAACCGCGCCTTTGGCGATACCCACCGGCATCTGGTGCAGAACTCGGTTGGTTTCTATGCCCAGGATGACTGGAAGATCAAGCCCCGCTTCACTTTGACCTTCGGCCTGCGGTACGACATTTTTGGAAACCTGCGCGACCGCGGCAATGTGGCCGCTAACTTCTTCCCCGATCGCGGCCTGGTACAGGTCGGCCAGGGAATCAACCGGCTCTACGATGTGGACTACCACGACTTTGGACCTCGCCTGGGTTTTGCGTGGGACATTTTCGGCAACGGCAAGACGGCCCTGCGCGGCGGCTATTCACTGGCATACGACGTGCCCAACTTCGCCGTCCTGGCGTCGCCGTATTCCCTGGCGGGCGCGAGCGCCGGCGCATTTACCCAGCCCAACTTGGGGTTGTTTTCGGTTTCCATTTATGGCGACGTGGGGCTGGGAGGCGGTTCGCTGCTGCCTCCGAACCAGACAGACAATGTGCCGGGTAGCGGCTGTTTCGACCCTGTCAGCGGAGTCGGTGATTACGTCTGTTTCTCGCAGGGTCCGGTCTTCGGCCCAAGCCCTACCGGGGAACCCCCGTTTGACGCCTATTCCGTGGTGCAGAATTTCAAGACGCCGCGCGCCCATGAATACAGTCTTAGCCTGCAGCAGGAGGTTGCCCGCAACAACGTCATCACCATCGGCTACTCCGGACAGCACGGGCAGGACCTCACCGTAAACCGCGATTTGAATGCCAGTCTTTTGGGCAGCGGCGGCGATCAGTCCGACCGACCATTCTTCAATCAGTTTCCCGATCTCAGGCACATCGTCCAGACCACCAATCTGGGCGATTCACAATACGATAGCTTGCAGACGTCCTACACTCAGCGCGACTGGCACGGACTCGACACCACTTACAATTTCACCTGGAGCAAATGCTTCGACGAAAGCTCCTTCAATCGGGGCGGTACCGGAGACTATCCTCAACTGCAAAATCCACTGAGTGTCAATGATAATCGCGGTCTCTGCGACCACGACGTTCGCCTGAACTTCAACGCGAGCGGCGTCTATTCGCTGCCCACAATTGCTCATCTCGGAGAACGGCTGGGAAAAGGATGGCAGCTTAGCACAATCTTCACCGCTATTAGCGGACGGCCTTTCAGCGTCCTGCTGGGTGGCGGCGCTGATCCCTCAGGCCAGGGTCTATCAGGCAGTTCGATTCGGGCGTCGTGGGACGGTACGCCGGTCAAGTACAACACGCGCAACCCGGCGAAGTACGTGGTTGAGAATGTCATTCCTGACGGAACCGCCGGGGTAGCTGATCCTTGCGGGCGGCAGAACTTCGATGATACTGCTCCGAATTTCCTGAGCGGTGACATCCCCCTCTCGCCTTTCTATATCCCATGTCCGGGAACGGTCGGTACCTCCCGCCGCAATCAGTTGATTGGCCCGGGCCTTGCCCAGTGGGACATGACGTTAATGAAAAACACCAAGATCACGGAACACTTGAGTGTGGAAGTGAGATGGGAGGTTTACAACATCTTGAATCGCGGGAATTTTTACTACTTTCCCGACAACACCTTCGGCGCCAGCTTTGGCACCGTCACCAAGACCTCCGACGTGGCGGCAGGCAATCCTGTGATCGCGCAGGGAGGACCCCGCAACATGAACTTCTCTTTGAAGTTTACGTTCTAGCGAAGCGAGATTCCCGGGAGTCTGCCTGTGGTAGACTCCCTTTTTCACACCTATGGCAGTCCGGCGCTTCGCCTTATTGCTCCTGCTGTTTGCGGTGCTAGGAATCCTCGTAACAGCAGCCCAGCGTTCCAGAACCCGGCCGCGCCGCGCTCCATCTCCGTATCCCAACATCATCCTGATCACGCTCGATACCACACGCGCCGACCGCATGGATTTCCTGGGATCGAAGCGGAAACTCACACCCAATCTGGATGCCATGGCGCAGCAGGGGGTGGTGTTTACCCGCGCCTACTCCCATGTTCCGCTTACCACCGCCTCGCACGCGACCATCCTTACCGGCACTTATCCGCAATTCAATCACGTCAATGATTTCGGCGTGCCCCTCTCCGCCAAGCTCCCGTATTTGCCCGACCTGCTGCATCAGCGCGGTTACCAGACCGGAGCTTTTGTCGGATCGCTGATTCTTGATCCCCTGGATGGCACGGCGCCGGGATTCGATCGCGGCTTCGATGTTTATGATGCGGGGTTCCACCTGCGCCGCCGCGGCGCCGACCGCTATAAGACAGTGGAGCGCCGGGGCGGGGTAGTAGTTGACCATGCGCTGGCCTGGCTGAGCCAGATTCGAAATAAACCATTCTTCCTCTGGGTCCATCTCTACGACGCGCATGATCCCTATGACCCGCCCCCGCCCTACAAGCAACGTTTCGCCACGCAACCCTACGATGGAGAAATCGCCTACGCCGACTCCTGCGTGGGCAAGTTGCTGGACGCGCTGCGTCAGCATGGCCTTTATGACGAAACTATGATCGCCGTGATGGCCGATCACGGCGAATCGCTGGGCGCGCACGGCGAGAACACTCACGGAGTCTTTCTCTACGATGAAACTCTGCACGTGCCATTGCTGATCAAGCTGCCGCTTAATCATTGGGCAGGGCGCCGGATTGAAGCCCGCGCCGGTCTGGTGGATGTCGCGCCTACCATCCTTGCTGCGGCCGGCCTGACGCCCCCCTCGGAGATGCAGGGGCAATCCTTGCTCGGCCTAGTCAAGGCAGGGCCAGACGCGAAGGCCGGCGACTCGTTGCCGGACCGTCCCGCCTACGCCGAGACCGACTACCCCCATCGCGCTTTTGGCTGGAGCTCCCTGCGGGCGTTGCGCACCGGAAAATATCTGTTTATCCAGGCTCCCGAGCGCGAACTCTACAACCAGGCGAGCGATCCGGGAGAAGTCCGTAATCTGGCCGGGACCTCGAAGGCAGTCGCCGACACGCTGGCTTCCCAGCTCGTGGATTTCCGCGACAAAACCAGCCAGACCCTGGTAGATCTAGCCAAGCCCGATCCGGAGAAGATGCAGAAGCTGCAAGCGCTGGGATATGTGGGATCCGATACCAGCCCAGCGCAGGACGCAAAGGTCCTCAGCGGGGCCGACCCCAAGAGCCGAATCGAAATTGCCAACCTGTTGCATGATGCCATGTTCGATGTTGAAGATGCGCGCTACGAGCAGGCAATCCCTCTGCTGCAGCGGGCGCTCACGGTGCAGCCCGAGATGCCGGTGGCCAACATGCAGTATGGGATTGCCCAGACTCGGCTCAGGCATTTCAACCTGGCGATCGCACCCTTGCGCAAAGCGGTGGCCCTGCAGCCCGACAGTGGCATGGGCCACTATGAACTGGGGCTCGCATTATTTGAAACCGGCGATTGGAAGGAGGCGGCGCCGGAGTTCGAGGCCGCGGCGGGGCGCGCCCCGCGGTGGGCAGACGCACATTTTTCGCTGGCTGCGGTCTACGCGCGCATCGATCGCGTTCCGGACGCGATGACGGAACTCGACACCACGCTCACCCTCAGTCCCGATCATTACCGCGCTAACCTGCTGCGGGGACGTATCCTCTCGTTGCAAGGCAACCCGCTGGGCGCCCTCGACAATCTGGAGAAAGCGGCCAAGGTCCAGCCCGACTCTCGCGAAGCCCACCTCTTTCTGGCGGACGCCTATCAGCAGCTCGGTCGCGTAGCCGATGCGCAACGCGAGCGCGCCACTGCCAGGACTCTAGCAGCTCCGGCCAGCCGCTAAGCGCGATCGTTACTTAAACAGGCAGCTGCCCAGCACAATGATCGCGAAATACGCCTCCAGCGTGTATCGCGGCTCCGGGTTCTCCAGGGTTCCGAGAAAGAGCGATCGCACCAGGACAAATGTCAGCACGAGTCCCAAAAGGACAGTCCAGCGCGCCCGTAAGATCCCCGCGAGCGCAGCTCCTACATAAAGAAGGTTAATGACTCCCAGCGCCACCGCCAGCGCCGACCACGTGGGATCGTCGTTAAATTCCCACCAGCGGGTATCGGAAGGCAGAGTTGCCGTCCGCGGGCGCAGCCACATGTCAGCGATGCGTACCGCGGGCAGCCACACGTAGTAACGCACGGGCGACTGCCGGATACGCTGCTCCGCCAAGGCGGCGAACCGCGCATCGAGTTCCGGCGTGACGTGAAGCACCTGGTTGTAGTCGTCCAGCAATTGCACGGTTTGCTCCCTCTGCGCCTCCGAATCGAAGGCGCGATCGGGAAGCTTGGTCGCATCCATGGTGTCGCCCGGTACGGGCCAGTAGATTTCCTCGACCGAGGCATAGTCGGCCATCCAGGTTTTCACCCAGCGATTGAAACCGGCGGGAACGAACTGGTCCTCCTCATTGGCGTAACGCGGCGCCAGGGGCTGGAAGCGATGCATGGTATGCAGATTGCGCCAGGCCCAGGGAACCAGCGGTGCCAAAGCGACCACACCAAGAATCAACCCCGCCCGCAGCAGATGTGCTGAACCATGGGGAATATGTGGCTGCGGGCGACTCGCCCGCGTCTCGTTCCAGGCAAAAAACAGCAGCACCCCGAGATACAACTCAATCGCAATCAGGATCAATCCGCCGTCGGGACGCAACAGAACCGCGGCGGCGATGGCGAGTCCACACCCCAGCCACGGTCGCAGCCGTCTTTCGGCAAGCGTTTCCAGTCCGGCGATGGCGCAGTCGAAGGCCAGCGCGGTGAAAAAAATCTCCAGCGTCTCGCTCAGGGCCGCCGCCGCGTAAGTGGCCAGAAACGGACAGAGCGCGGCCAGGAGAAATGCCGCCTTCGCGGCTTTGGGAGAAACCACGCGGCGCGCCATGTCTGCGATCAAAAAGCAGGTCCCGACGTCTACCCACACTTGCAATGCCAGCACCACCCGGTAGTGTTCCATGCCAAAAATGGCAAACACGGCGGCCAGAAACGCAGGGTATCCCGGCAAGCGGATATCGGTAGGAGAAACGCCGCCCGCGCCGCTGAGGCCGTAAATACCATGCTGGAGCCAGTTCTTGGCGATGTCGCTGTAAACGAACGAATCGCTGGTGATGGCAGGGAAACGAAAGAGGAAAAGCAGCCGCAGCCCGACCGCGGCCAACGTCGCCAGCAGAAAGAATCGGAAATGTTGGCGCACAAGCTGGCGCACGCTAAGAATATACCTCAGTGCCGGAGAAGCTTTTGCCTGGGGTCCACCTAAAGCCTCGCCTTCGCGCTCTTTGCGGCCATCCTTTGCAGCCTTTGCGGTTACGAGTACTTGCCCCAGCTGCGCCACGCGAGGCCAAACTTGTGAGGTTTCCACGCCGCCCCACAATTGACCGTCGTAATACGTCAGCTTAGGATGAAGAGACACCAATTTTCATGGCGCAACCTGTTTTTTACGATCCTCGTAAGGCTCGTTGGAGGCGGATACGGCTGGCCTTCGACATCCTCGGCGTAAGCATTACGCTGCTGGTCGGTTTTTTTGCTTACACGGCCCTGCGCAATGAGCCTTTGCCCGACCTCCTGCTGCCTGCCCAGAAGCGCCCTTACCGCGCGTTGAAAGAAAAAGAGAAAGAAAAGGCGAAAGAGCGGCGAAGGCTGGCGTACGTTCGAGGCCATCGGAAGTCCCGAGCCGCGCCCTCCCAGGTGAAACTGAATGCGGAAGAAGGTATCCGCGCCGCATTTTACGTGCCCTACGACGCCGCCAGCTTTTCATCCTTGCGCGCATATGCCCGGCAGATCGATTTGCTCTTTCCGGACTGGCTGCACGTCATCACGCCCGATGGGAGGCTGCAAAGCATCGATGAACAAACCAATACGTTCTTCGATGTGATGCAAGACTCCACCATTCGTCCCGTGGATGACAAGGTCATGCCGTTTCTGAAATCGGAAGAGACCGGCATGGAAGTCTTCCCCATGGTCAACAATTTCGACGGGATGGATTGGGTGGACGTCAGCGCTTTTCTGAACAGCCCGGATGCGCGGGCGGATTTTCGCCAGCAGGTTGCAGCATTTTTGGCCACGGACCGATACCGCGGCCTGATGATCGACTTCGAAACCCTGCCCCGAACCGCGCAGCCCGGTTATTTGGCCCTGCTCAAGGAACTCTCCGATGATCTGCATGCCAAAGGCATGAAACTGTATGTCAGCGTTCAGGCTCGCAACGAGGAAGTTAATTACGCCGCGGTCGCTGCCCGGGTTGACGGTGTGGTGCTGATGAACTATGACGAGCACTATCCCTCCCCAGGCACGGCTGGACCGGTGGCTTCACAAGATTGGTTTACCGCCAACCTCAAAGCGGCGATCAAAGTGGTCCCCAAAGACAAGCTGATCTCGGCCATCGGCAATTACGGCTATGACTGGGTGCACAAACCGAAGCACGGCGCGCTGCCGCCGGGGGTGAAGGACACGAACGTGACCGTGCAGGATGCGTGGCTGGCCGCCCGGGACTCCGACGCAGACGTGGACTTTGACGGCGACAGTTTGAATCCCCATATCAGTTACCTCGACGAACACGATCTGCAGCATGACATCTGGTTTCTCGATGCGGTAACCGCGCTCAACGAGATGCGAGCCGCTCAGTCCCTGGGCATCAGGACCTTCGCGCTGTGGCGGCTGGGGTCGGAAGACCGCTCCCTGTGGAGGGTCTGGGACATTCCCGGCGAGGCGGGCGCGGAAAACAAGTTGAAGGACGTTCCACCGGGTGAGGATGTGGACATGGAGGGTAACGGCGAGATCCTGCGCATCGAAGCCCGTCCGGCTGACGGGCAACGCAGTCTCACGCTGGATCGGGCCACCGGCATCATCACCGATCAAAGCTTCGACTCGCTGCCTGAACCCTACCGGGTGGCGCGATACGGATCAAGCCCGGATAAGGTCGCGATCACCTTCGACGATGGCCCGGACCCGGAATGGACGCCCAAGATTCTGGATGTGCTCAAGCGCGAACGGGCTCCGGCGGCGTTTTTTCTGATCGGGATTCAGGCCGACAAGTTTTCTGACATCACCGACCGCATTTACCGCGAGGGCCACGAAATCGGGAACCATACTTTTACCCATCCCGATATCAGCAATATTTCCCGGGGCTTCATGCGGGCGGTGGAGCTCAACCTCACCGAGCAGCTTTTTGCCAGCCGCCTGGGAATCCGCACCATCCTTTTTCGCCCGCCCTATTCGATTGACGCCGAACCTGACACTGAAGATCAGGTCCGTCCCCTCGAGATCACGCAGGACATGGGTTACATCACCATAGGCGACAAGATCGACCCCAACGACTGGCGCGATAATCCTCGCCACAGCGCCGATCAAATCGTGGCCGATGTCGTGGACCACCTTCCGCCCTGCGCGCCGGGCGACATTCGCTGCGGCAACATCATCCTGTTGCACGATGGCGGCGGCGATCGCAAACAGACCGTGCTGGCGCTCCCCAGAATTATCGCCGGTATTCGGGAAAAGGGACTGCAGATCGTGCCACTCTACGAACTGCTGGGCCGGACGCGGGCGCAAGTGATGCCGCCTATCCCTTCCAATCAGCGCTGGATTGCGCGCTTGAACCTGTTTGGGTTCGCTCTCTTTCCACTGGCCTTCAACGTCATGACCTGGATTTTCTTTGTCGGCGATGTGTTGATGACCGGGCGCCTGCTCTTCATCGGCGCTTTCGCCATCTTCGACCGGCTTTGGCCCCGGCGTTATGGAAATCCCGGCGACGCGGCCTTTTATCTTCCCCGTGTGGCCGTGCTGGTCCCTGCCTACAACGAGGAAAAAGTCATCGCTCGGACTATCCGTTCGGTCCTGATCTCGGACTACCCCAACCTCCGCGTCATCGTGATTGATGACGGCTCCAGTGACGCAACACTGGAGGTCACGCGCACCACTTTTGCCCTGGAAGAGGCCAGTGGCCGGGTGCTCATTCTGACCAAGCCAAATTCC
The DNA here is from genome assembly GCA_050745885.1 of Terriglobales bacterium. Lineage (GTDB taxonomy): Bacteria > Acidobacteriota > Terriglobia > Terriglobales > Acidobacteriaceae > JAIQFF01. The sequence continues at coordinate 30,353 of JBOGLD010000089.1, read as the reverse complement.
GGGAAGGCCGATGCTCTCGGCGTTGGACTGGAGCATCTGCGGGGTGAGGAAATCTTTGTCGGTATCGATGCCGATACGGTGATTGCCCCGGATGCCATCTCGCGCCTCATCCCTCATTTTCTGGACCCCAAGGTGGGCGCGGTCGCGGGCAATGCCAAAGTCGGCAACCGTATCAACCTCTGGACCCGCTGGCAGGCGCTGGAGTACATCACTAGTCAGAACTTCGAGCGCCGCGCCTTGAACACGATGGGTGCAGTCAGCGTGGTGCCGGGCGCGATCGGCGCCTGGCGGGTGTCGGCGGTGCGTCAGGCCGGCGGGTTCCACACCGACACCGTCGCCGAGGACGCCGATCTTACGATGGCCCTCCTGCAATTGGGATATCGGGTCGAATACGAAGACCTCGCCCTGGCCTACACCGAGGCCCCGGTTAACGCTCGCGGCTTGATGCGCCAGCGTTTTCGGTGGTCGTTCGGCATCCTGCAGTCGGTGTGGAAGCATCGCGCCGCGTTCGCCCGCAAAGGAGTACTGGGCTGGATCGCGCTGCCCAACATTGCCATCTTTCAGGTTTTGCTGCCTCTGGTTTCGCCCCTGATCGACATCATGTTCGTCGTGGGAACGATCTGGTATTCCATCCAGAAATTCTTTCATCCCGAGTCCACGGATACGGGCAGCTTCCAACGCCTCATCGTTTTCTTTGTCGCCTTCCTGGTGATGGACTTCCTGGCCTCCGCGATTGCCTTCGCCCTGGAACGACGGCAACCGGACGCGCCGGAAGACCCGTGGCTGCTGAGCCAGGTCTGGCTGCAGCGTTTCGCCTACCGCCAACTGTTCTCCCTGGTCCTGCTGAAGACGCTGAAGCGCGCCGCGGAAGGCCGGCGCTTTGCCTGGGACAAACTGGAACGCACCGCCGCCGTGAGTTATCAGCCGGCGGAAAATCACGAATCGGTAAAAGTTCCGTAAGAGAGCGTGTGGCGCGGGCGCCCTCGCCCGCGGCTTTTGACCTGGTGTTCAACCCACGCAGGCAACCGCGCCCCAACCGGACGCCTGCGCTACATTTTCCGGTGCTACAATAACGGTGAAGAGTCTTACATCGACCCGCCGGCATCGAATATCTCCGAGGTGCGCTCATGGCAACCGTTGAAGCTCCGACCCGCCCACAAACACGCCTGCATGAAGGTCCATTCGTCAATGAACCCCTCACCGATTTCACCCGGGAAGAAACTGCCCGCCGGATGCGCGCTGCCCTCGAGAAAGTGCGTGGACAGCTGGGCCGCGAGTACGACCTGATCATTGGCGGCAAACGGATCCGGACCAGCGACAAGATCAAGTCCATCAATCCAGCCAAGCCCTCGCAGTTGGTTGGGCTGCACCAGAAAGCCGGCAAGGAGCACGTCGAACCGGCCATGCAGGCGGCGCTCGAAGCCTTTGCCAGTTGGAGCCGGACGTCTTTCGAAGAGCGGGCTAGCCTGCTCTTCCAGGTGGGCGATGTGTTGCGCGAACGCAAGTTTGAATTCTGCGCCTGGCTGGTTTTTGAAGTCAGCAAGAACTGGGCCGAGGCCGATGCTGATATCGCCGAGACCATCGACTTCTGCGAATACTACGCTCGGGAAGCACTGCGCCTGTCGCGGACCGAACTGCCGGTGCAGATGCCCGGCGAGCGCGACACTCTGATGTACATTCCGCTGGGTGTGGGCGCCGTGATTCCGCCGTGGAATTTTCCCTGCGCCATCATGGCTGGCATGACCCTGGCCTCCATCGTGAGCGGCAACACCGTGATTCTCAAACCGTCGAGCGATTCTCCCACCATCGCGGCAAAATTCGTGGAACTGCTCGAAGGGTGCGGCCTGCCCGAAGGCGTGGTGAATTTCTGTCCCGGCGCCGGCGCCACCTTCGGCAATGCCGTGGTCGCGCATCCCAAGACCCGCTACGTGGCGTTCACTGGCTCCCGTGAAGTCGGCCTCGACATCAACAAGAGCGCGGCCACGCAAGCACCCGGCCAGATGTGGATCAAGCGCACCATCCTCGAGATGGGCGGCAAGGACGCCACCATCGTAGACGCCGACGCCGACGTTGACTCCGCGGTCGAAGGCGTGGCCCAGGCCGCATTCGGCTTCCAGGGCCAGAAGTGCTCAGCCTGTTCCCGTGCCATTGTCGACGAACGCATCTACGACATATTTCTGGAGAAACTGAAGGCCCGCGTGGAAAGAATCACGGTCGGCGATCCCGCGGAAAACGCCAACATGGGCGCGGTGATCAACCAGGGCTCGATGAAGTCGATTCTCGACTACATCGAAGTTGGGAAAAAAGATGGGCGCGTCATCACCGGCGGCGGTCCCGCGAACAATGCCGGCGAGGGATATTTCCTGCAACCCACGGTCATCGCCGATATTCCGGCCGGATCGAGGCTGGAACAGGAAGAAGTTTTCGGACCGGTGCTGGCCGTAATCAAGTCAAAGAACTACAGCCAGGCGCTCGACATCGCCAACGACACCGAATTCGGCCTGACCGGCGCGGTCTACACCAAATCGAAGGACAAGATTGTCCGGGCCATCCAGGAATTTCATGTCGGGAACCTTTACATCAACCGCAAGTGCACCGGGGCGACCGTGGCGGCACACCCGTTTGGCGGCTTCAACATGTCGGGCACCGACTCGAAATCCGGCGGGCCCGATTACCTGTATTTATTCACCCAGGGAAAAGCCATCGGGGAGAAGAAGATATGATTTCATTTCCGGGATTCATTAATTTTCCATAACAATTCCGGATAACTTTTTATCTCCTTGATCGAAAATTGGAATTGGACAAGCCGACTCCCGCCTCCTATCGTTGATGCATGTCTACATCATTACCCATAGACGACGCTTCTGTTGATTTTTTGCACGAACTGGGCAGCAGGATGGCGTCAGCCGACGCACTGCATGAAGTTCTGGCGCGGGTTGTCGATTTTGCGTCAGCCCTGGTGAAGTGCGATTCCTGTCTCATCTACGTTCTTGAGGATGAACAGCTGTTGTTGCGGGCCTCGAAAAGCCCGCATCCCGACGTGGTGGACCGCCTGAAACTGAACGTCGGAGAAGGCATCACCGGCTGGGTGGCGGAACATCGCGAGCCGGTGGCGGTCTCGAAGAACGCTTCGCAGGATCCCCGCTTTCAATTCTTTCACGAACTTCCTGAAGACACGTACGAAGCCTTCCTCTCCGTGCCCCTGATGTCTCGGGGGCGCGTGGTGGGCGTGATCAACTTGCAGCACCGCCGTCCTCATGTGCACAACCCGCGCGAAATACGCCTGATCTCGACCGCAGGCTTTCTGGTGGGAGCTGAGATCGAGATGGCCCGCCTGGAGACCGAGAACACGAATCTTTCCCAGCAACTGGAAACTCGCAAAGTCGTGGAACGGGCGAAAGGCATTCTGCAGCGCGACCTCTCCCTCGATGAAGAGCAGGCCTACCTTGCCTTGCAACGGCAGAGCCGGCAGACCCGCAAGTCCATGCGGCAGGTTGCTGAAGCGGTCGTGGTGACCGACGAATTACGCCGCAACTCGCGCACTAACTAGATTGCAACGGCGGGGCGTCGTTGGTCGTTGGTCGTTGGTCCTTGGTCGTTGGTCGTTGGTCCTTGGTCGTTGGTCGTTGGCTAAAAGCGCCAGCCACGAATTTCACGGATTCACATTGATCAATTTAGGAATAGCGGAAGTTTTGATTTCTGCAGATTGATGAAATCCGCGGGGCTGATCTTGTTTGGCCAAAGGCCAACGACCGCCGACCAAGGACCAACGACCAAAGGTTAACGGCCAACGACCAACGACCGTATCATCCCAAAAGTGCAGAAGCGGCCGCCAGGTTCGGAGGCCGCTTCTGCATCAAGTGTTCACTTGGCGGGTTGAGAATCAGCCATGGGTACCAGTTTCGCCGATTCTGTTGCCACCAGCGATCGGGGCGCCGAATAGTGAAGACTCAAACCGATATCCCCGAGGTACAGCGCGCTCACGTAGGGTTCTCCGCCCTCAATGCGAGTCAGCACTATGGTGCTGCCCGCACCCGGTTTTTCCGTCGCGACCGAGGCCGGCAACACGATTCCGATCTGCGCAGCCCCGCTTTTGCCGACCATGATTGCCGCCGGCAAACTTGGGGACTGCAGGGAGAATGAGTAAACTCCGGGGGTCAGAAGCACGTTGCCCCAGCGGGCGTCGTGGGTAAGGGTGAACTTTCCGCTGGCGGACTGCGCCTGGGCGGGGCTCGCGGATGCGGCCAACGCGCCAACGGCAAGGATAGCCACTTTGAAAAGCATGGAACTGCGAATTGATTTCATAACCTGATCTCCTCTGTAGTTGTCGCGAGCCGACACCTCTGCGCGTACGCCGAACGAGCGTCGCTCGCGTGATTTGTGTTGGGACGACGAGGTCAGGAATGGAACAACGTCAAACAACAGGAGCTAGGGAGCGAACTTCAGAGTTCGCGGCACCTGGGCTTGCAGTCTGCTTCGCGCAGACGATTGGACATTGCTACTGTGCCAGCATCGGGCGACGAAGTCCAATTCAAAAAATCGATTGTCGGTATTCGCACCAGGCGCGGAGGATTGCGTACGCCCGCGCCAGCTCGCGGCCTCTTGCGGAGCTTCGCTCCGCCCGGCGGGTGAGACAACCCGCCCCTCCGTGGTCTTTTCGCAAAAAAGAAAGGCCGCCCGTGGGCGGCCTTTCTTACCAACAAAATTTTACGACGTGACTCCGGCTCCTGCCTGGGGCGTTGCGGCTGCCGCAGTCGCCGCCGCTGCTTCGTTCAGAATGCGGTGATGAATGGTGAACAGCGCCAGCTCCAGGCGGTCGGAGACGCCGATTTTGTCATACACGTTGCGCAGGTAATTCTTGATCACCTGCTCGGTGGTTCCGAGCTGCGACGCGATCTCCTTGTTCTTGTATCCCTGCACGATCAGGGCGACGATGCGCAGTTCTTTCGCGGTCAGGCGATCGCGCACCCGCAGGCCCACCATATCGTTTTCGGTCAGTTCGCTGGGCACGGCGATGTCCTGCACCCAGTTCTCGCCGCGCGCCACCTTACGGACACAATCCACCAAGGCGGCGCTGGTCACATTGCGATAGACCACGCCGTTCGCGCCCGCGCCCATGTAGCGCTGCGCGCTTTCGCCGGTATCGGCCAGCACCACGACCCGGGTTTTCGCTTTGTTGGCAGCTAGCAGGATGCCGGTGAAATCGGAATGAAACCCGCCCGCCACCACCAGAACCGCGGCGCGAAATTTATCCAGGGCCATGAACATCTGCTCCTGGGTTTGGGCCTGCGCCACGATGCGCATTTCGTCCTCGACCGCCAGCACTTTGGCGATGCCCGCCCGGAAGATCGCTTGATTGTCGGCCAGAATCAATTTCAGCATCTCTTCAGCTCCTCGCCTCTAGTGGCGAACGAAATCGTAGGAGTCAATCACGCAGGCCACACCCCGCGCCTCCGCTGGACCGCCGGCAGGCTCGTCGGTGCGCACCACGCGCCCCCGGCACTGGATGACTACGCCCTCTTTGGCCCCCGTCATTTCCGCCGGGAGAGTAATCTCGAATTCCACGGTCGAGCCCATCTCCAGCGCGGCGTCAGCCTTGATGTACACTCCGGCAGCGCTCAGATTTCCTGTGACCCCGCTGTGCTCGCCGCCTTCTTCTGATTTGTGGATCTTGATCGGCAATTCCAGGGGAAATCGCTTCCCCGTGCGCGCGTCGGACACAAGACCTCCTCGCTCCTGCCCATTTCCAGCTGCGAAACCCAGCCCCATGCCGGATCTCCTGAATGGAGCCACAACCATCTGCTTGCGCGGTTATATCATGGATGACGCCCCTCGGAACAGCCTGATAAGGGCCCCCACAAGGGTAGGAACTAGGTTCCCCCCAAGGCGCTGGACTCACGATCGGGCGTTCCTGCTGTGCGCTATCGGCTAAAACTACCGCAATCTCGACCAGGCGCGAGATGCCTTAATCACCTCAGACCACCAAGCTCCCTGCCTTGGATGGCAAACCATACCAGTGAATCCTTTGCGAACTTTGCGGAATCCTTTGCGATCTTGGCGGTAAGGTCTTTACCGCAAACGACGCCAAGAATTCCGCAAAGTTCGCAAAGGAAGGCCCACCGCGGCATGGACTCTTCAAAACGCGCCTCCACCACCCCCGCCGAAGCCTCCGCCTGAGAAGCCTCCGCCGCCCCCGCCGCCAAAGCCCGAACCACTGGAACTGGAGCGCGGCGCGGAAACGAACACCTGATGCATGTCCGACGCCATGCTGTGCATCGAACTGGAGAAAAATATGGGATTGAAGCCGGTCATGCCGTTGGGCGACACATACCAGCTCGGCGGGTTCTGGATGATCCCGGCGAAGGCCTGCGCCCAGTGATGCTCCACTCCCAGCGCCATGGCATAAGGCAAGTATTTTTCAAAAGTGTCCGGCGGCATGCGTTTCAAACGGTCGGCGTCCACGCGATTCATGAACTCCTGGAATCCCAGCACGGCGATGCGGGTGCGTGCCCCCTGCACGGTTTTCGCCGACATCTGGCGCGCGAACAACCACCAGATAATGGCGGAGATGATGCCGCAGGCGATGAGGAGAACTACTGAATTGAATATTTGTTTGTAACCGCTGAATTGCGCGATGAGAAACGGAGCGACAATCACAATAACGGCACCAATGCTGTAGGCGTTGGCTGAATCGGGATCGAGCAGGTACATGCCCTTGTTCTTGAGCGCCGCCTTAATGTCCTGCTGGATCACAGGAATCGCGGTGTAGAAGCGATTCTTCAGGCTGGACAGCTGGATCTGCTGCCCGCCCGCGAAGATGTTGTCCAGCATTACGCGCTCGTGGGGCGCAAGCCCCTGCCATTCGGTCTGCGGCTTGATCAGGTGGAAGATGTAGTCCTTGGAGTGGAAGACCAGCAGCGTCGTGTCCACGGTTTCTTCAATCTTCACGTAGCCGCGCACCGCCAGATCCACAATCGTGGATGTAATGTCGCGGGGGTGGATGGTGTCATCAATCAGCGTGCCCGCCTCGGCCGGAGACATGCCGGGCGGCGGTTCGTACATGGGCGCAACCGAACGCCCGGGATCGGGATCGCGGCCCTTGTACCGCCACAACCCGAACATCACGCCGAAGGTCACGAACGGCAGGAACACGATGGGATTGCTGCCCAGGAACCAGAAGGCGCGGGTGAGCGCACTCGGCTGTTTCAGAATGCCCTTGGGAATGAAGATGTCGATGGTCATCCCCCCGCGCATGGGAAGCGGGTTGCTGGTCTCGAACAAAACGTCGGCGCCCTTGACCTCGGACGTGGCATCGCGCTGGGCCGATCCGTACACGCCGGTGAATGCCTGCGCGCGCAGGCTTCCCGCCGCGTTTTTCGGCAGATAAACATGCGCCTCGGCATGGTCAATCGGCACCGGCCAGTCGTTGCCGGTAACGTTCCAGTAGAACTCGTCGTGGTCTTCGAAATAGCGGATGCCGTTGCGGACCACGTAACTGATTTCCACCGTGCGCGTGGTATCCACCGCATCGGGAATGTAAATTTTCAGGTCGCGGTAGCCCCCGGAGGTGCTGGAGTCGTACTTGAGCTTCTGGCCGGCGCCGTTGGTGACTGAGGTGACATCGAGAAACAGCGTGTAGTTCGTGCCTCGCGGGCCGGGATACTCCACGGGGATGGTGCGATGAATGCCGTGCCACTCGCCGATGAAGACGAGGCTGATTCGTTCCGTGACCACGGCCGAACCGTCTTCACTGATTAAGACAGAATCCTCGAAGTCGGCGATGCGCCAGCTCTTGGCAAAGAGCGGAGCGGTCAGAGCAACAAAGCAAACCAGGATCAGGAGTTTGGATCGCAAAGCTTTCGCCCAAAGCCGCGAAGCGGCGCAAGAATGTAGCCCACGGCGCAAGCCGTGGATCGAAAGTCGGCGAAGATTAAGCCCCGGTGGGGCGAAAGAATCGTTCAGAATCGACAACTCCTGGGGGGCGGTCCCGCATTGCCCTTTCGCCCCGGTGGGCTCGAGAGGTCGCCGCTTAGAACTTCACCGCCACCGGCTCGCGATCGGCTGCAGCCACTTCAAAGAACTGCCGCTGCTGGAAGCCAAACATTCCGGCAAGAATGTTCGTCGGAAAAGACTGGATCTTCGTATTCAGGTCGCGCACCACGGCGTTGTAATAGCGGCGCGCGTTCTGGATCGTGTCTTCGGTCTGGCTGAGCGAGCCCTGCAGTTGGGTGAACTCCTCGGAAGCCTTCAGTTGGGGATAATTTTCCGCCACCGCGAACAGGCTTTTCAGCGCTCCACTCAGCTGGTTTTCGGCCTGGGCTTTGTCGGCCGGAGTGGTTGCCTGCATAGCCTGGGAGCGGAACTTCGCGATGTTCTCGAATGTGCCTTTTTCGTGGGCGGCGTAGCCCTTCACCGTCTCGACCAGATTGGGGATCAGGTCGTGGCGCCGTTTCAGTTGCACGTCAATATCCGACCAGGCGTTATCGCAGCGGACACGCAACTGGACGAGGCTGTTGTACATCCCAACCAGCAGGATGACGATGACAACCAGAATGCCCAGGAAGATTAGAGCCATGAACGTCTCCCTTGCGTGGAAATGGGGAACTGGGGGACGTTAGCATACAGCGCACTCCGGCGCAATCGCGGTGGGCCCCGGCGTCGGGAAATACGGGTATCGAGGCCCGCCTCCGGCAGTTTAAGATTGTCTTGAGGTGGACTATCGGCTACGCAAGAAACATCGCGAAATGGCTGCCGCCGTTCCTGATTTCCGTATCGTCGATCTTTGCTCATGCCCAGACCTGCCTGACCGCGAGCGATATGGACGAGGCCACCGCTTCGTCCCTGGTGAGCACCGCGAAGCGCTACTACGACATGGCCGCGCGGGGAGATTCGGCGTCCATGCGGCAGAACGCGATTGCCAGCCTGGCGTCAAATTTTTCTGGTATTGAAAACGCGGTCCGGGAAAGCCAGGACAGCCTGACTGGGGCTCCGGCGACGGCGCGGCCGCCGTTTCTACTCAAGGCCGAGGGCACGGCGCCGCTGCCACGGGCGGAGTTCCTGTGCGGCGTCTTCGGGGCCCAGGGACAGACCCGCGACAGCGCGGTGCTGGTGATTCCCAATCTGCCGCCCGGCAACTATGGCATCGTTACTCTGGACGCGGCGTCCTCGAAGGGCGCCTATACCGTGTCTTTCGTGTTGCAACAGCAGGGGCCCGACTGGAAATTAGGCGGATTCTACGCCAAGCCCTCCCAGATCTCGGGCCATGACGGCGCCTGGTTCGCGGATCGCGCCCGCGAATTCAAGTCCAAAGGACAGCTCCGTAACGCCTGGTTCTACTTTGGCGAAGCTCGCGAACTGCTGGTTCCCTTGCCTTTCATGGCCACCGCCGCTACCGACAAACTGTATGACGAGATGCAGGCCGTGAAGCCGGCTGATCTGCCTCCGCTAGACCTGGTGGCGAGCGGCAAGACCTACAAGATCACTGATCTGTTTCCGGTGCCCGTGGGCCAGGACTTCGATCTGGTGGCGAAATACCAGTGCACCGACATCTCCGACACGGGGAAGACTTTTCTGGATAATACCGCCGTGATGAAAGCGCTGCTGGCGAAATATCCCGAGTTTCGCGACGCCTTTGCGGGCATCGTTGTCCGCGCCGTGGAACCCTCGGGAAAGGATTACGGGTCGATGCTGCCCATGAAGGAAATTAAATAGCTTCTGGCTTCTGGCTTCTGGCTGAAGTCCCGCCACGGTCTTCACTGCTCGAATATACATTCCTTCGGGTTCTTGTCCTCCCGCAGTCCGAGAAAAACCGGAGCGCGCAGCTTCATGCCGCCCTCCGCGCTTTCATGGGTCCATTCCGAGAATTTGATTTCGGCCACGAGCACAGGCTTTACCCAATGCACTCTTCGCAGAGCTTCCACGCCCCGGGGGAAGGGGTCGCGCTTGGTCTCCAGTTTGTGGAGGGCTTGCCAGACCTGCTGGAGCGTCGATTGGTCGAAGCCCGATCCCGCCTGGCCGACGTGAATGAGATCGCCCTGCTTGTCGTACAGGCCTAGAACAATTGAGCCGAAATAGGCCCGGCTGCCCTCGGGATCGGTGTATCCGCCGATAACGCAGTCCAGGGTCTGCGTAATCTTTATCTTGAGCCACTCCCGACTGCGGCGCTCCTCGTAGACACTGTTCCGGCGCTTGGCCAGAATGCCTTCCAGACCCTTTTGTTTGGCCACGGCGAACAGCGCCTTGCCCTGGGAAAAATGATCGGAGTAGCGGACCGGGCCGGTCACCTTGGTGATCTGCGCCAGCAGGCCTTTGCGCTGTTCCAGCGAGACTCGCCGCAGGTCGTACCCGTCGTGATAGAGCAGATCAAAAACGTAATAGAGCACGGTAATATCCTGCCGCGACCCCGTGCGGCGGCCACCCTGCCGGATTCCTGTACGTTGCTGCATCAAGCTGAATGACGAGCGGCCCTGCTCGTCGAGGGCGGCGACTTCGCCATCCAGAATGGCGGTCTCTGCCTGGATCAGGTTCGGCAGATCATGCAGTTCGGGGAATTGAGCGGTCAGGTCATTCTGATTGCGCGACACCAGACGGACCTTGCCTTCCGCAATGAAGGCAATGGCGCGGTAGCCGTCCCATTTAATCTCGAACAGCCACTCGGGATCGTCGAAGGGCTGGTCAACGGAAGTTGCCAGCATGGGGTGGATCGCGGTGGGCATGGGGCGTTTGACGCTGCCCTCTAAACCTTTGACCACCGAGAACGCGGAGGGAGGGGTCTTGGTGTGGCGTCCCCGACCCCTTGCGGAACCTGCTACCGCCTTATCTTTTTCGTTTTTTTTTACCCCGGGTTTCTCCGTGTGTTCCGTGTCGGCCGTGGCTATTTTTTTCTTGCTCTTCTTATCAAACTTCGCAATGGCGTCCGCCAGCCATGGCGCCTTCACCGCTCCGCGCGAAGCCGGCCGACTGCTGGTCCATTTCGCCGAGCCCTGGTCGCCCGCGATGTCGGCTATGCTGCGGCCGGTGAGCGCCGATTCGTCGTACTGATCGATGTCGTAGCCTTTTACCACCGCATCGTCCTGCTTCTTGATCAATAGCCACTCCGTGCCCTTGGTACCGGGACGGCGCGAGCGCATGTGAATCAGCGCGAAATCACCATTCAATTTCTTGCCATGCAAACGAATCTTGAAATCTCCTTTCTTCAGCATGGCCGAGGCTTCCGCGTCGGTCCCGGGAACGAATTTCCCGTTCACCGGTTGGGGTGAAAGCGGTTCCCATGTGCCGACGTCCCACACCATCACCGTGCCCGCCCCGTAGTTGCCTTCAGGGATGGTGCCTTCGAAGTCAAAGTACGATACGGGATGATCCTCCACTTGCATGGCCAGGCGTTTGTCGGCGGGATCGAGTGAAGGACCTTTGGGCACGGCCCAGGACTTGAGCACGCCCTCCATCTCGAGGCGAAAATCGTAGTGCAGGCGGGTAGCGCGGTGCTTTTGCACTACAAAGCGGTGCTGAGATTTTTTCTCTAGCTTGGGTGGAGGCTCGGGGGTTTGCTCGAAGCGCCGTTTGCGTTTGTATTCGTCCAGGGACACAGGTTCATTCTAGCTCCTGCGAGAACGAATTCGCGCACCTGGGACCGGCCCGTGGACTGGGAAAGTGCCCCGGGGCCGAATTGGACGCCCCGGGGCAGTGAGGCGTCAGGCGGCCTTGCCAGAGGCAATGCGGTGCGCGGTCCAGGTATCCACGTTGAAAGTGTCGATCATGGGGTCGCGCTTCAGGCTGGGTTTGAGCATCTCTACAATGCGGTTGTAGTGCTCGCGATGATAGCGCTCGGCGTCCTGCTTGCTGTTCCAGAAGCTGACGGAAACGATCCGTTCCGGATCGCTTTCTGAGACCAGGCCGATCAGGTCTACAAAGCCCGGCTGCTTCTGTAAGATGGGCAGCACATCGTTGCGCAGCTTGTTGGTGAAGTCATTCCTTTTGTCCGGTTTCACATGGCATTCCACAAAGCGGGTAAACATGGGTAATCTCCTTTCGCATGTATTGGGAAAATGGCTGAGATAGGCCCGCCGCCAAACAGCTCAACTCACCAGCCGGAACGGCGGGGAAGATTGGTTGCCACTATTTGTCTACTAGAAGAGCAGCTGAGTAAATTATATTCCCGTTGGCGAGGTTGTGTCGTGCCCAGGCCTACCCATTGTGAAACGTAAATATCCGGATGCGCCGCTTGTCGGCGTCGGCGCAGTCATCATTCGTAAGGGGCGGGTGCTGCTGGCCAAGCGCGGGCATCCCCCGCTGGCGGGGGAGTGGTCCATCCCCGGGGGCGTTTTGGAACTAGGCGAGACCCTGCGCCAAGCCGCGGCCCGGGAAGCCCGCGAGGAAACGGGCCTCAAGGTGGAAATCACCGACTTGCTGGGCGTCTATGACCGGGTGCTGCGCGACGACGCCGGCCGCACTCTTTATCATTTTGTGCTCGTCGATTTTCTTTGCCGCCCCGCGGCGGGAAAAGCGCGGGCGGCGGATGACGCCGACGAAGTGCGGTGGTTCACTCCGGCGGAAGCGGCAAAGCTGGGACTGGCGGATGACACGGCCGAAGTGGTACGGCTCGGGTTTGAAAAGGCCAAACCTGGAAAATAGAACGGCCCGCGCATTTTTATACGCGGGCCGCCCGGTGCACTGTTTGGGATTGACCAAGAGGCGGCCACTCTAAAGGTGGTCCCCTTCGGAAAACTCCGGGTCCCGGCGCGACCTGCACGCCGGGCGGAATGCAACCCTAAATCACCGGTAGTCGTGCGATGGTTCTTAGAGCGACCGCTCTAAGTCACAGCCACCTCACCTGGTCTTTTACTACTCCCACTTGAATCGGAACTTGTCATCAGACCACCTCCTTTCCGGTGTAATTGCACATTAGTACGGAAGGCGCGGCCGCGTCAACCGGCACGAAAGTGTGGGGTGATGAAGAATTGGGTACCTTTGCGACCTTTGCGGAATAACTTTGCGTCCTTTGCGGTAAAGACCTGTTCGAAAGTCAAAAGCTTAACCGCAAAGGTCGCAAAGAATTCAGTAGCGCCACGACTTCAAGTCGGCCCCGGGCGGCGCGGTCTTCTCCATCCGGTCAAGGATCTTGGGCAAGTACATGGTGTTGTAGTGCAGTCGCGAAAGATAGTTGGGAAGATTGGGATCCCCATTCCAGCAATGCTCCGCGCGATCGCCGTATTTCACTTCTCCGTCGTAGGGCGGATTTTTGGTGGATTTCAGAAAATCTTCCAGATAGTAAACCGCGTCATTCAAAAAGTAGGTGTCGGCCGAGCCCACGTAGATGTGAAGCTTGCCCTGCAACTTGGGGCCGAGCGTGGCCCAGTCGCGCTGCATGATGGCGCTTAGGTCGTAGTGCTCCTTCCAGTAAGCGGCGACACTGTGGTCGATTTCGCCGGTTTCCTTGTTGAAAATCTGTTTGGGATATCCATCCTCGCCGACCGGCCCGTAAACCGCCTGCCAGATGTCGAATTGCTCTCCCGAACGGGCGTGCGAACCCAGCGCGAGTTCGTACTGGTTCATGCCTTGCACCGTGCCCAGCGTGCGTCCCAGATAGTCGCGCATGGCGGGCTGCGCGACTTTGGTGTGCGCGCCCAGCATGTAGAAGGCGTTGGGGTCGGTGTAGATGTTGATGGTGGTATAGGCACGAAAATCGACCGGGTCGGGGCAAGCCACGAACACGCCGTTGTAGTGGTCGGGATAAAACACCTGCACCGCCAGCGATTCCCAGCCGCCGGTGGAACCACCGTATGCGAAACGCGCCCAGCCTTCTCCGATGCCGCGGAACTGTTTTTCGATGGCGGGAATGAGTTCGGTCTCGATGGCATCGCCATACGGCCCCAGGTTAGCCGAATTCACCGCGTAGGAATCATCGTAATAGGGATTGGCATGGTTAATTTCCGCGATCACCACGCGGGGAAAGCCGGGCGCGATCCACTGTTGATAGAGCTTGTAAGCCTCCTGCTGCTGAATGCGGTTGTAGCCGGCGATGTGGAAGCGCTCGCTGTAGTCCGGCTTCAGGTTGGGATCGGGAGGTTCGGTGCGAAAGCCGCCGAAGTCGGGGTTGAAGTGATCTTCGTTGATGATGACCGGAAAATGAACCTTGGGATGCGCGTCAAATCCCTCGGGAACCAGCACGTTGGCGCTGAGATACATGGGACGGCCCCAGAATTTGGTGAGCAGTGCGCTCTGAATCTTGATGTGCCGGATGTATTTCGTATCTTGCGGCGGCGGAACTGGCGGGATTTCCTGATCGAGCACGATCGAAACAGGTTCGCCGGAAGATCCCAGAGTAATTTTGCGGGGAGTGGAATAGAGATTGCCGGGCGCGATGTTCCAGTGCTGCCCTTCGCCGCGGTCCATGGGGAGCTTGACGGTGTGGCCATCGGAGCGGTGGAAGGTTTCGTAGCGATGCAGCACCGCTTGCACGTAATACTCTCCCGGGGGCACGTCGCGGAGGCTGCGAACGGGGTAGCCGTTGGCGGAATCGTCCATGACCACGGCCTGGCCTGGCTGCATGCCGTCAACATCCATCCCGAACATCATCTGGGTGCGCACCGAGTCGTCAATCTGCATACGGGGTTCGGCGGAAGGGTCAGTCGAAAGCAGAAGGAAGATGCGCCCGTCCAGTGGCTTTTCGCTGCGAGCCTTGACAAACGAAACCGAAAAGCTGGGACCGGCCGCATGGGCAAGAGGACCGGCAAATAAGACGACAGACACCAACCCAGCCAGAATCACACCACGTTTGCAAAGAAACATTAGTTCTCCTCGTGTAGACCCGAAACGTCTGGCAGCGGGCGCCACCGCCCGCGGCCTTTGAGGTTAACGGTTGACCACCACATCAAGAGCACGTGGGCGAGGGCGCCCGCGCCCCACTCCATCACCGGTTCGCCAGGGTCGCGATCTCCCCCAGCCCCAGCAATCCCGCATCGGCAGTGACCAGGGTCAAATCCAGTACCAGGGCGGTCGCAGCCAGAAAGCGATCGGCCGGGTCCTGATGGGGAAGGGGCAACTGTCGGGCGGCAAGTGCGATTTCGTGGGTCAGTGGAGCCTCGTGAAACGGCGCGGTGGCCTGGGCTACCCATTCCTCCAGGCTTCCACGCAGCCGGATTCTATTCTTGGCGTTCAGGGTAAGCGCTTCCCATGTGCTGATGGGAGAGAGCCACAGCTCATTCTCCGGATCTCGCAGCTCGTGCTGGATTCTCCTTCCCAGCCGCTTGGAATCCTGCAGACTCCAGAGCCAGATGTGGGTATCGAGAAGAAGCTTCAACTCCGCAGCGCCTCCCAGTCGCTTTCTTCGTTGGCCGGAGACACCACATCTCCCACGATTTCAATGCGATCTTTCATCGAGCCCATCCAGTCCGAGGTGGACGCGGGCGAGGTCGGCACCACTTCCGCCACCGGTTTGCCAAAGCGGGTGACGCGGATCGGTTTTTTCGTTTTTTGCACTTGCTCCAACAGGGCCAGACACTTCGCTTTGAATTCGGAGATGGCCACTTCTTTCATGGCCAATAGTATACACCATGGTCAATTATAATGGTCAATCAGAAAGAATCGGCAACGCCGCTTCCATCCGCAACTTTTCCCCTCAGGCCATGGCCCACAGGAATCTACCTGCTTCGGCTCCGCCTTCTTACACTTGAAAGTAACGCCTGAGTAACCGGATTTCTGTAGTCGCCGAATCGGTCAGCCCTTCCAGCGGTACGCGCCCGGCTGAGGCAGACCAATATGGGCCAGCACGCGGAAGGCGAATTCGCGTGCCATGGCATCCAATCCGGCAGGACGGAAATAGAAAGCCGGGATCAGAGGGAACACGGTAGCGCCGGCGTCGGCGGCACGGTACATGTTTCGGATGTGGATTTTGTTAAGCGGGGTCTCGCGAACACAGAGCACCAGTTGCCGTTTTTCCTTGAGGCAGACGTCGGCGGCGCGCTCGATCAAATGCGCCGCGATGCCGTTGGCGATACGGGCCAGGGTGCCCACGCTGCACGGGATCACGACCATGGCGTCGGCGGGATAGGAACCGCTGGCGATGTTGGCGCCGATATCGGCGTTGGCCTGGGGTCGGATTTTGCGGGACGGCCTTCCCGGTGCGCGGCCCAGAATTTGTCCGACAAGGTTGCTGCGGCCGCGCAGTCCGAGTTCTTCAGCCATGACGCGTAGAGCGCTGTCGGAGGCGATGAAGTTGACCGTCTGAACGCGCGAGTCGGCTTCTAGCGCCAGGAGGAAGTGCTTGAGGAACAGCGATCCGCTGGCTCCGGTGGTGGCCACGGTCAGGTTCTGCGGCGGGTGATTGGGCAAGCTCGACTCCGGCCTCTTCGAACCTTGGAGCATAGGGAGGCTGGGGAAAAGAGTCAACGGTGAAAACGGCGGGCGAGAGCGCCCGCCCCACACAAACAGACGACTAATGGCATCGACCTCCAGCTTACGGCAGCGTCGCAGCGAAGCGCAGTTGCACGCGCTGGCGGGGGTCGAGCGCGAGATCCGGATCAACGATCCCAATGGCCGCCGTAAATATCTGCAGGATTTCAGCCAGGCCTTCCGCTCGTACCAATCGGTCATTGACCGGCAACAATTAAGTGAGGGCGTGCACGCCGCCGACCTCCTTCTTATCGGCGACTATCACGCGCTGCCCGCGGCGCAACGTTTTGCCGCGACTCTGCTGGAAGAGCGCGCCCAGCCGGGAGACCGTCCGGTGGTGCTGGGACTGGAAACCATCTTTTCCCGCGACCAGCACATTCTCGATGAGTGGTGGCGCCGGGAGATTGATGCCGAGGAATTGCAGCAACGCATTCGCTTCGACCTCGACTGGGGCTACGACTGGGCCCCGTTCTACGAATTGCTGGTGACCGCGCGCGAGCACGCCGAGGCGATTTATGGACTGGACTGCATGCCGCGCGAAGATCTGCGCAAAATCGGGGCCCGTGATCGCCATGCCGTCCACAAGCTGGCCGAAATCAGGCAGCGCCATCCTGGCGCGGTCATCATCGTGCTGTTTGGCGAGTCCCATCTCGCTCCCGGGCACCTTCCCAAAGTGCTGCGTGAGCGCTTGCCGGAAGAACGGGTGCTCACCGTCCTGCAGAACGTGGATCCACTCTACTGGCGGGCCGCCGGGGAACAACACGAGCAGGTGGAAGCCGTACGCGTGAGTGACGATGTGGTCTGTGTATTCAATTCCACGCCGCTCGAGAAGTACGAGAATTACCGTCTTCACCTCAGCCGCTGGGGACGCACCGAGGAGGAAGGCCCGGATCTCGCCCCCACCATCTACAACCTGATTGACAGCCTCCTGCGCTTCCTCGATATCGACCGCTACTCTTCAAGCAATGGCACGCAACCGAAATTTCTGGTAGATCTGATGCCCGAAGTCTACTGCCGGGCTTCCGGCACGCGTTTGCGCCAACTGCTCTCCCGTCACCATGCCAGCGAGGAAGAAACCGAAGCCATGGCGCGCCACGTGGAAGAGCGCGGCAGCGTGTACCTGCCGCAGGTCAATGCCTTCTACGTGCATGAGTTCAAGATGATGTATGCGGCGGAAGAAGCGGCACGGTGCCTGCACCATGCCTGCCGGGGTTTGCCTGCGCGCACCAAGAGGAACAGAGGAACTCCCCAGGATCCGAGTTATTTCTATGCCCAGACCGTGGAATACGCCCTGGGCTACTTTGGCTCGCGCGTGCTCTACCCGGCGCGACCCGCTGCCGAAGATGCCGAAACCCGTGAATGGACGCCGGAAGCTTTAGAATCCGAGCGCAGGAAAACCGAAGCCAGCTCACAACTGCTCGGCTACATGCTGGGCAATGCGCTGTACGAAGCTTATCTCAAGGGCCGGATCACTCGAGGCATGCTGCGGCGCCTGTTTCTGGTCCAGTTGGACGAGACCGGCAAAGCGAAAGACGCGTATCGGGAAATCGCTGCCAAAGTTCGAGGCCATGGCAAGAAGTTGCCGGCCTCGGTGACGCGCTAACGCTTCCGGGATTGAACGAACCGCGCCGTCGTCCCGGCGCGACCGAAGCGCAGATGCTAATCTAGACTCGGTTTTGCCGGCTGCCGAGCTCGCCTTGAACGCTGACTCCATCCGCGAACTCTTTGACCAAGTCCGAGGGGGCAAGCTCTCCCCTGATGCCGCCGTGGATCGCCTGCGCCATCTTCCGTTCGAAGATCTGGGTTTCGCCAACCTGGATCACCATCGCGCCCTGCGCACCGGGATGCCCGAGGTGATTTTCGGGCCGGGCAAGACTCCGTCTCAGATGGCGTCTATTTTTTCCCGGCTGGCTAAACAGGGAGGCAACATCCTGGCCACGCGGGCGAGTCCGGAGCAGTTAGCAGCGGTAAGAAAAAAAGTTCCCAAGGCTGAGCATCAGGCGCTGGCCCGCGCCATTGTTCTGCGGCGCGACCGGAAGAAGTACGGCAAGGGAATCATTGCCGTGGTGTCCGCCGGGACCAGCGACATTCCGGTGGCGGAAGAAGCCGTGGTCACCGCCGAAATGATGGGCAACGACGTCGAGCACCTTTACGATGTCGGAGTCGCGGGAATTCATCGCCTGCTGGCGAATCGCGCATCTCTGACGCGGGCGCGGGTAGTGATCGTGTGCGCCGGCATGGAAGGGGCGCTGCCCAGCGTGGTCGGAGGACTGGTCGGCGTTCCCGTGATCGCCGTGCCCACCAGCGTGGGTTACGGGGCGGCGTTCAACGGTCTGGCGGCGTTGCTGGGCATGATGAATTCCTGCGCGTCGAACGTAAGTGTAGTGAATATCGACAATGGATTTGGGGCTGGATATGTGGCCTCCCTGATTAACCGGATATGATCAGCCGGCGACGGGTTTCTCTTCATCTTCGGTCCACCCGGACCCAGCCCCAAAAAATGTGCTACCCCACCTGCATGGCCGTAGTCCGCCGTACTTCGGTGCTTACTTCTTTCTTGAAAGACCCGATAGGGATGAGCATCGACACCTGGCGGCGATACTCGGCGTACTCTGGGTGAGACCGTACCAGATCCCGTTCCTCCAACTGAATCGCGATCAGAATGTATGCCGTGGTGGCAATCGCGAAGACCAGGTGTGTGGAAGTCATCAGCGGCGCCGACCAGAACACCAGCAGCCATCCCACATAAAGCGGATGCCGAACGTAGCGGTACGGCCCAGGGGTCCGGAACCCAAGCGGTTCGTAAGGGCGACCGCGCAGGTGGAACCAGACCTGTCGCAAGCCGAACAGGTCGAAATGGTTGATGAGACAGGTCGAGACGAACACGGTCAGCCATCCGAAAGCAAAAAGGACTTGCAAGGCTGCCTGTCCGACCGGGTTCTTCACGCTCCAGACCACACCGCCCATCGGCTCCCACTTCCAGAAAAGTAGGCCCAGGGCAATGCTGGAGAACAGAACGTAGGTGCTGCGCTCGACTGGTTTGGGCACGATCCTGGTCCACGCCTTCTTGAACCATTCGCGGGCCATCAGACTGTGCTGGACGGCGAACAATCCCAACAGCCCGATATTGATGGCCAATGCCATGAAGAATGGCGATTGCGGTCCCGCGTCAATGGACTTGGGGACCCAGATATTGCCGATAAAACCAATCGCGTACAGGAAAGCTTCCAGGAACGCGATATAGCAAACCACTCCGTACAAAAATACTGCGGCTCGACTGAGCATGTTTCCTCCCTTCCGGCCGCCTGCAAGCTACAATCCGGCTAGAACGGCTTCGGTGCCATCCATTAACTCTCCGCAGAGGTGGCTGTGTCCTTTGCCGCAGCTGATTGTTTTCTGATATTTTTCTGACTCCGTGACTTCAGAGCCCGCAAATCTGGTGTATGAATTCGGACCCTTCCGGCTGGACCTGGGAGAACGCCGCCTGGTGCGGGACGGTCGCGTCATCCCCCTCACCGGCAAGGCATTCGACACGTTGTGTGTCCTGGTCAAACGGCACGGAACGCTGGTGTCCAAGCAGGACCTGATAACCGCGGTCTGGCCGGGGACCGCGGTCGAGGAAAACAACCTTGATCGCAACATCTATGTGCTCCGCAAAGCGCTGGGAGACGCCGGCGGCGGGCGGCAGTTCATCGAGACGGTTCCTCGGGTTGGCTATCGTTTTGTCGGGGACGTGAAGCCGGTCGAGTCACCGGCCGCAGCGGGTCCCGCGCGTCCCGCTCCGCCCCAACAGATTGGGTTCTGCACCGCTGCCGACGGGGTTCGCATCGCCTACGCCACGGCGGGCACAGGCCCTCCGCTGGTGAAGGCAGCAAACTGGCTCAATCATCTTGAGTTCGAGTGGGAAAGCCCGGTTTGGCGTCATTGGTTAGAAGAGTTGATCCGGCACCACAAATACGTCCGCTACGACGAACGGGGTTGCGGCCTGTCCAACTGGGAGGTACGAGACTTCTCCTTCGATGCCTGGGTGCGGGATCTGGAAACCGTAGTTTGCACGCTGAATCTCGAGCGATTCGCCCTGATGGGTCTTTCGCAAGGCGCGGCGGTCGCCATCGCGTATGCCGTCAAACATCCGGAAAAGGTCAGCCATCTTGTGCTCTACGGCGGCTACGCTCGCGGTTGGGCGAAGCGGGGTTCGCAGGAAGAAATTGAACGCAAGCAGGCCCTGAACACCCTCATTCGTCTCGGTTGGGGCCGGGACCACTCCGCATTCCGGCAGATGTGGACTACGCTTTACATCCCGGAAGGAACGCTCGAGCAGGTGCAGTGGTTTAACGATTTGCAGCGCATTTCAGCCTCGCCGGAAAATGCAGAACGTTTCTCCCAGGAATTCGGACAGATCGAAGTAACCGGCCTGCTGGCGAAAGTACGAGTGCCCACCATCGTCTTCCATTGCGATCAGGATGCAGCCGTTCCCTTCCATGAGGGCCGTTTGCTCGCGGCCGGCATTGCGAAGGCAAAGTTCGTCCCACTCACCAGCCGGAACCATGTGCTTCTGCATGGCGAACCCGCCTGGGAGGTATTTCTGCGGGAGCTCGGCGGCTTTCTCGGCTGGCAGGAAGACGTACGCCTCTGAGCCGGGCCAGGCCTCCTGCGCTCTGGCTTCGCACAATAATGCCATCAAGAAAAGGCACGGCCGGAGCCGTGCCTTCCTCCCATCCAACCCCGGCACGAGCGGGACGCTCGCGCCTACATTTACGACCCTTTTGCTACTTCCAGGTTGTTCTGCACGCTGAACACGCCGAAGACCTGGTTTGCGCGCATGCCGGCAATTTGCTTGTCCGCAGCCGTGGCAACCGTGCCGTACAGGCTCAGCTTGCCGTTGTCCACTACGATGCGGATGGGTTTTGCCGGATCGCCGGCGTAGCGGCCCAGGATCGGATCACGATAAATCGCGCGAACCGCGCCGATCCGAATCTGGTCATCGAAGCCTGACACGGGCGCAACCTTGACGTTGTCAACCACGTCTTTTACGCCGGGCATGGAATTGGCCAGCGCAAGGGCTGAGTCGCGGCCGATCTCGGTGCGGGTTTCGCCGTTCAGAGTGGCAACACCATTCTTCACCGAGACGTCGACGAAGTTGAACAGGTTGTCGTAGCCGATGCGGTCATAGTGCAACTTGCGCTGCAGGTTTGCTTGCAGATCGGCGTCGGGCGAGGACGAACTGACTGCGACCAGGTTGCGAACGCCCTGGACCTTATCGACCTTGCGAGCTTTCTTGGCCGCATCCAGCTTCTGCTGGTAGAGGTTCACCGTGCCGGAGAGGGTCACAATGCCGTCTTCGGTACTGGCTTGCAGATTGCGAAAGTCGCTTTTTTTCGCCAGTTGCTGTGTCACCTGGGCCTGGATACCGCTGTCGTAGCGGGCGCTGGGCGTCTGGGCCACCACGCCGACGCTGAGGACCCCCACGGCAAGAAATGTAGTCACCGCACTGAGAATGCTTTTCATAAAACCAATCCTCTTTCCCGGTTTATTAACCGGTTAGTTAATTAATTGGATGCGCTCCGCGGAGGACAGGATGCCAAAGGGTTCGCCGCTCCGAAGGAATCCGAACCCGGGGATATTTGCGACCCCCAGAGATAGTCCAGCTTGACGTTATTCGTTATAACGAATATAATCGCCTTGGTGCGTAAGAGCATTCAAGCCGCGATTCAGCAGAGCAAGCCGTTCAGCAGCCTGGAGGAGGAGGCTCTGATCGCCCTGCAGCGCACTGCAGACCGCCTGCAGTGGCGTTTGAGCGAGATGCTGAAGGCCCATGGGCTTTCTCCCACCCAATACAATGCCCTCCGCATCCTGCGTGGCGCCAGGGAAGAAGGACGGGCCTGTAGCGAGATCGCTGAGCGCATGGTCAACCGCGATCCCGACATCACTCGCCTGGTGGACCGCCTGGAGCGCCGGGGGCTGGTCGTCCGCAGCCGCGAAGGCCGAGACCGCCGGGTCATTACCACTCGCATTACACCCGCCGGCCTGGAACTGCTGCAGACCCTGGAGCGCCCCATCGAAGAGTTTAACCAGAAGATGCTCGGGCCGATGGGCGAGCAGCAATTACGGACTTTGATCCGCCTTCTGGAAGCCGCCCGAGAGCAGACGGAATAATATTTTGCTACGTAATCGTTATAACGACATCTGTTGTATAGACCTTGAGAGGGAGCACTACCGATGAGTACTACTGCCGCAACCGAAGCAGCCGTAAGAACTATTTCAACCCCGGAGGTGCGCCAACTTCTGGACAGCAAGCGTCCTATCGAATTCTGGAACGTACTTACAGATGAATGGTTTAAGGGACAGAACATCGTAGGTTCGCGCCACCTGCCTCTGGACAACGTAGATGGCGAAGTACGAGCCACGAATCTGCCCAAGAATGCTGAGATCGTCGTATACTGCGGCGGCCCGAAGTGTCCGCAAAGTCGTATGGCGGCGGCGAAACTGTTGAAACTGGGCTATGAAAACGTCCGCGCCTACGAGGGCGGGCTGGAAGAGTGGAAGGCCGCTGGCTTGGCCGCCGAGAAGGCGTAACTTACAGCATTCGGCGAGACAGAGGGCCAGGCCGGCCCTCCGTGTATTTCCTGGAATGGGGAGACCAAAGAGGCACCGAGGATTCTGGAGGAAATCTCATGAGCAACGGTTCAAGTCAGTCCTCGAATCAGTCTTGGGGACTTACGGTTTTGCGGGTAGTCACCGGTATCATTTTCCTGGCACACGGGTGGCAGAAGCTGTTCCAGATGGGCTTCCACGGAACCGCCGGGATGTTCGGCGCCATGGGCGTACCGGTGCCGGCGGTGTCGTCAGCGATCGTGACCTTGGTGGAATGTCTCGGAGGCATCGCCCTGGTGATCGGACTACTAACGCGATGGGCCGCCGCCTTGAATGGCTTTGATATGATCGTGGCCATTCTGCTGGTTCACCTAAAGCATGGGTTCCTCAAGCCGGGAGGCGTCGAGCACCCGTTGATCATGCTGGCTGCGTGTGTCGCGCTGGTCATGATGGGGCCGGGAGCGGCATCAGTCGACGGAGCGCTGGCTAAGCGCGAGTGAAAGGGATGGCCTATGTAGGCACGAGCGTCCCGCTCGTGCAGGTCGTCGTTCGCGGCCTCAAGACGAGCTCCGGCGCTTGCGCGAGGTCGGTCGCGTGGACTTCCTCTGCCCGCCGCCGAATACCCGCGCGAAAATCTTGTCGATGTTCATGAGCTGACGCTTTAAATCAAAGGCCCGTTCAATCTGCGCCCGTGGAACCCGGCTGCTAATACGCTTGTCCTTCAGCACCAGGTCCCGGAAATTTCGCCCTTGTTTCCAGGCTCGCATGGCATGGTTCTGCACCGTGCGGTAAGCCTCCTCGCGCGAGACTCCGTGCTCCACCAGGTCAAGCAGAAGCTGTCCGCTGAAAACCAGACCACGGGTGCTTTCCAGATTGGACTTCATGCGTTCCGGGTACACGAACATGGTGTCGAGCACATTCGCGGTCTTCTGCAGCATGTAATCCACGAGGGTGGTGGAATCGGGAATGATGATCCGCTCCACCGAGGAGTGCGAAATGTCGCGCTCATGCCACAAGGCGACGTTTTCAAACGCCGCCTGTGCGTTCGAACGCACCACCCGAGCCAGGCCGCTGATCTGTTCCAGGGTGACCGGGTTGCGCTTGTGGGGCATGGCGGAAGAGCCCTTCTGCTTTTCGCTGAAGAACTCCTCGACTTCGCGCACTTCGGTGCGTTGCAAGTGCCGCAGTTCGGTGGCGATCTTGTCCAGGGTGCAGGCGATCACGGCCAGCGTGGCGAGATACGCCGCATGACGGTCCCGCTGGATTACCTGGGACGAGATGGCGGCGGCTTTCAATCCCAGACGCTCGCACATGCTCTCTTCCAGTTCGGGGCTGAGATGAGCAAACGTGCCCACCGCTCCGGAAAACTTGCCCACTCGCATGTCTTCGGCGGCATTGCGAAAGCGCGCGATATTGCGCTGGGTCTCGGAGTACCAGTTGGCCAGCTTGAGGCCAAAAGTGATGGGCTCGGCGTGGATGCCGTGGGTGCGGCCGATCATGGGCGTGTCTTTGAATTCCCAGGCGCGGCGTTCCAGCACGGCGGAAAGTTTTCCCAGGTCGGCGGCGATAATCGCGGACGCTTGCTGGATCAAGAGGGCTTGCGAAGTATCGACCACATCGTTCGAAGTCAGCCCGTAATGAAACCAGCGGGCGTGCGGCCCCACAATCTCAGCCACGGCGGTGGTAAAGGCAATGACATCGTGGCGCACTTCCGCTTCGATCTCGGCAATCCGGTCCAGATTGAAGTCAGCCCGCTCGCGGATGGCCCGGGCAGCGTCCTTGGGCACCATGCCGGCTTCAGCCAGGGTTTCGGTGGCCGCGACTTCGACCGCCAGCCAGGTGCGGAAGCGATTCTCGTCGCTCCAGATGCGGCCCATGTCGGGACGGGTGTAGCGTGGGATCAAGTTGCGCTCCCTGCTGCCCTGGGAAAATGTGGGACTAGGGATTGTAAATGGCTGCGGGGTTGGTTACCAGCGCGGGCCGCGCGTTATTTGAACACGCGTGACAGACTTTGGGTGGATTTCTTGCTGTCTGGGAGATCAAAACCAGTACCGCAAGGACGCAAAGCGAAAGACCGCAAAGTTCGCAAAGAAAGCCTTACCGCTTGATCTCAAAAGTACTTCTTTGCGTCCTTTGCGAACTTTGGGGTTAAACCCTTTCGAACGGCAAAGGCCTACGCCAGCGCAATCACGTCAATTTCCACCATTACGTCTTTAGGAAGACGGGCCACTTCCACAGTGGACCGGGCGGGCGGCGCGACGCTGAAAAATCGTCCGTAGACTTCATTCATGGCGGCAAAATCACCCATGTTCTTCAGGAACACCGTGGTACGCACCACTTTCTTCAATCCGCTCCCAGCCGCGGTCAAAATCGCGGAAAGGTTCTTGAGTACGCGCTCGGTCTGCGCCGCCACGTCTCCACCGATGACTTGTTGATTTGCCGGGTCGATGGCCACCTGCCCGGAGACGAAGACGAAGCCATTCGCCCGAATGGCTTGGGAGTAGGGTCCAATCGCCTGCGGTCCTTCTGTGGTCGCAATCACGTCGCGCATGAAGCCTCCAGATTTTAGTTGTCAGAATTAACGCAGATGAATACGGTTCGAGTCAACCTCTGGGGACGGGAAAAGCAACCCTGAAGGATAGAACCAGTTGTCAGTCACCCAGTTGCCAGTTCCCAGTGGGTGGTTGCTGATGACAACCGCTGACTAGACCTTCTGCAGTCTCTGCACGTCGTGTACGCCGGGAATCTTACGCACGCCATTGACGATGTTTTCCAGGTGCTTCAAGTCGGCGATATCGAGCACGATGTCGACGCTCGCCTGACCGTTGTTGGTGCGGGCTTCGATATTGCGAATGTTGGTCTGGGTGTCGCTGATCACGGCGGTAATCTGTTTCAGCATCCCAAAACGATCGTCGCAGAATACTGTGAGCTTTACCGGGTAGGCGCTGGGGGTCCCGTCGTCCTGGGCCCACTCCACATCGATGCGGCGTTCCGGTTCATACAGCAGGTTAGTCACGTTGGGACAATTGACGGCATGGACTGCGACGCCCTTGCCCCGAGTCACGTAGCCGACGATGGATTCGCCTCGAATCGGGTTGCAACAGCGGGCCCGGTAGACCAGCAGGTCGCCGTGCCCCTTTACCCGGATCGCGTTGTTGTTTTGGTCGCCTCCAAAGACGCGCCTCACGACGCTGGCCAGTCCTCCCGGCTTTTCCTGTTCCTGATCCGCCAGGGGCGTGCCCGCGGCAGGAGCCAGGCGTCCCAGGATCTGCCGCGCCGAATACTTGCCGTAGCCGATGCCCGCCATCAGGTCGTCGGGACGCCCCGCGCCATAATCGGCGGCGATCTTCTGCAATTCCTCGTCCTTGATCTCCTTCAGCGATACGCGATACTTGCGGGCTTCCTTCTCGATCAGTTTGCGGCCAATCTCGATGGCGCGCTCCCGCTGATGGACATTGAGCCAATGCTTGATCTTGTTGCGAGCGCGGGACGATTTGGCAATCGCCAGCCAGTCCCGGCTGGGCTTGTGCCCGCTCTGGGTCAGGATCTCGACGATGTCGCCGCTATGCAGCTTGAAGCGCAGCGGGACCATGCGGCCATTCACCTTCGCGCCCACGCAGCTGTGGCCTACTTCAGTGTGGACGGAATAGGCAAAGTCGATGGGCGAGGAATCCCGAGGCAGGACTACGACCTTGCCTTTGGGAGTGAAGGTATAGACCTCCTCAGGATAAAGATCGATCTTGAGCGTGGACAAAAACTCGCTGGGATCGGCGACGTCGCGCTGCCATTCCACGACCTGGCGCAACCAGGCCAGGCGCTGCTCGTCCTGGGCTGAGACCGGGCCATCTTTGTACTTCCAGTGCGCGGCAATGCCCTCTTCCGCCATCTTGTGCATTTCCTCGGTACGGATCTGCACTTCGAACGGCGTTCCCTCTTCCGCGATTACAGAAGTGTGCAGCGATTGATAAAAGTTCGGGCGGGGCATGGCGATAAAATCTTTGATCCGGCCCGGCACCGGCCGCCACAGATTGTGGATGATGCCCAGCACGGCGTAGCAATCCTGGACTGATCGGGTGACCACGCGCATGGCATAGAGGTCGTACACCTGCTCGACCGCAATGTGCTGCCGTTGCAGTTTCTTGTGGATGCTGTACAGGCGCTTGATCCGGCTTTCCACGGTCGCGGTAATCCCCGCCTCTTTCAGCTTGTCGCGAAATACCGCTTCCACTCGCGCCAGAAAAGCTTCGCCCGCCTTGCGCCGGGCCTCGACGGCGTCGTGCACCTGCTGATATCCAATGGGATCAACGTAGCGGAACCCCAGGTCTTCCAGTTCTCCACGGATCTTGCCCATGCCGAGACGGTGGGCGATGGGCGCGTAGATTTCGAGCGTCTCGCGCGCAATCTTTTCTTGTCTCTCCGCCGGCAGATGCTCCAGAGTGCGCATGTTATGCAGGCGATCCGCCAGTTTGATGAGCACCACCCGGATGTCATCGACCATGGCCAGCATCATCTTGCGCAGGTTTTCGGCCTGCTGTTCTTCCCGCGTCGCGAAATCGATGGCGCTGATCTTGGTGACACCCTCGACAATGTGTGCCACCTGCTCGCCGAATTCCTTGCGGATATCGACCACCGTCACCGAGGTATCTTCGACGGAGTCATGCAAAAGCCCGGCCGCGATGGCCACAGGATCCATCTTCATCTCGGCGAGGACCAGCGCCACTTCCAAGGGATGGACCAGGTAGGGTTGACCGGAAGCGCGGCTCTGCCCGGCATGGTGTTTCTGGGAAAATTCGTAGGCCTTGCGAATGAGCTCGAGATCGTCGTTGGGCCGGTTGGCCCTCATCCGGCGCATCAATTCGCGGAACCGGGTCACCGTAAGCACGTTGGTCGCGAACTGTTGGCGCAGCGTCGCCATGCTCGATTATAGCGTGCTGGGCCGCGGGCCGGGCCGATAGTGGCCGTAGGGTTGGCACCTCCGATATGGGCCCCGCACGAGCGCGGACGCTCGCGCCCACATCGATCCGGTTCGATGTAGACGCGAGCGTCCTCGCTCGTGTCACCGCTGACCTCAGGGCGCAGCCCAAATCTGCTAGAGTTGAAACGCAGCAGGCCGTCTTGAATCCACAGCGCATCCTCGTGAGCGGGGCCTCCGGCCCGATTGGCGCGGCCCTTCTTCCGTCTCTGAAAACCACGGGATTCGAGGTCATACGCCTGGTGCGTAACTCAGCCACTGGCCCCGACCAGATCCAGTGGGACCCATCCCGTCCTTTGCCCCCTGCTTCTGTTTCCGGCTTCGACGCGGTCATTCACCTGGCGGGAGAATCAATTGTCGGGCGCTGGACCGAAGCCAAGAAGCGGCGCATTCTCGAGAGCCGCGCCCAGGGCACCGGACATCTGGCGGAAGCGGTGGCCAAGGCTTTTCCCGCGCCGCGCGTATTCATTTCGGCTTCCGCAGTCGGCTTCTATGGAGATCGTGGCGACGAAATCCTGCGTGAGGACAGCCCCTCCGGTGAGGGCTTTGCCGCCGAAATATGCCGCGCGTGGGAAGGAGCCACCCAGCCCGCAGTTCAGGCAGGAATCCGCACCGCGCAAATGCGCCTTGGGGTGGTGATGAGCGCGCAGGGCGGCGCCCTGCCGAAAATGCTTCCTGCTTTCCGCCTGGGCCTGGGAGGCCGGCTGGGAAGCGGCCGCCAGTGGTGGACCTGGGTCGCAGTGCGGGACGTCGTAGGCGCGATTCAGCACGTGTTGCAACACGAGTCGCTCTCAGGCCCGGTCAACACCGTGGCCCCGAATCCAGTAACCAATGCCGAATTCACCAGCATTCTGGCATCCGTCCTGAAGCGCCCGGCGATGTTTCCCATGCCGGCGTTCGCTGTCCGCCTGGTTTTTGGAGAGATGGGCGAAGAACTTTTCCTCGGCAGCCAACGCGTGGAACCAGCCAAGCTTACAGCTTCGGGATATCAGTTCGAGCATCCCGACTTGGGAGAGGCGCTGAAAGAAATTCTGCGGCGCTGATCACCGCCCCACCCACGTCTTTGCGAGCTTTGCGGTATCTCTTTGCGTCCTTTGCGGTTAACGGGTTCGACCTTGCCGCAGTCGAGCAAGGCCCTAAACCGCAAAGTGGGCAAAGAGATACCGCAAAATTCGCAAAGAAAGCCCTCCCCAAAAAACACTACCCGCGCTCACCCCTGCCGGATGCCGGCATGTCGGTGATCTTCCTGACTGCCTCGTTCTGGATGGTCGCATCGTCTCCGAAGCCGGCCAGCCAGATCACCCCAGGCTCGCGGCGGAACCATGTCATTTGGCGCTTGGCATAGTTTCGATGCGCCTGTTGCGCCATGTGCAACGCGGTCTTGCGGTCGATCTCGCCCCGAATCAAGACGACAGCTTGCTTGTAGCCAAGCGCGGCCAGCGGGGGCGCGGCTGCGCCGTACCTCTCTAGCAGGTCCCGGGTCTCTTCCACCAAACCGCTATCAAACATGCGCGCGGCGCGAAGATTGATTCGGTCGTATAAAGCGTCGCGGTCTGGGTCAAGCCCCAGCCGCAGGATGCGGAAGCCCTGCAGCGGATCGCGGCCTCGCTCCCACAAATCGCTCATTTTCGACCGAGTGGCGAGGCAGACTTCAATCGCCCGCAACAGCTTGGGCACATCATTGGTGTGAATCTTCGCGGCCGCGGCGGGATCGAGACGACTCAAGATCCGATGCAGATGCGACGGGCCCTTCTGTCCGGCTCGTTCGCGCAACCGCTCCCGCAGTTCCTCCGAACGCTGAGGGCCGGCGAACAGGCCCTCCAGCAGGGCGCGCAGATAAAGGCCGGTCCCGCCGACCACGATCGGCAACGCTCCCCGCGATTTGATCTGATCCAACACTTCGCGGGCCTGGCGGGCATATTCGCCGGCGGTGATGTAACCCGACGGGTCCACAAAATCGAGCAGATGGTGCGGAATGCGGGCACGCTGGGCGGCGGTTGGTTTCGCGGTCCCAATCTCGAACTCGCGATACATGGCTACCGAATCGCAGTTCACGATCTCGCCGCGAAAGCGTTCGGCCAACGCCAGCGAGAGTGCGGTTTTCCCGCTTCCGGTCGGGCCGAGCACCACCAGCAGCAGTGGCTCGGAACACGCGCTCAGCGGACACCCCAGGCGATGTGATGCCAGTAGCGAATGAGGGTAACCAGCAAAATGAGCACCCCAATGATCAGAATGCCGCCGGCCTCCAGCTTATGGATGCGCAGCTTAGAGGGTCGTTGAGGAGACGGCTGATCCGGCCGCGGCTGTGAACTGGCGGGCACGGCAGTATTGTAGCGCTGTGGCGGTTCGATGTAGGCGCGAGCGTCCCGCTCGCGCGGGGTAGGTGTCGATGCACCCG
>JBOGLD010000088.1:0-20745 GCA_050745885.1 Terriglobales bacterium | reverse complement strand
CACGATTACACCGAAGCCGCCACTCACATCCAGAACTATCTGAAGCTGGCGACGCAGCCCGCGGACATACAGGACGCCCAGAGACAGCTCGCGGAAATCTCCCGACTCTCCGCTTCTGTCAGCGACCCCGCCGCAGACAAGAAGTAAACGCAAAGTAAACGCAGCTTTGTGGGCTGTCATCCTGAGCGAGCCTGATCGTCCGCCAGCGGACGATCAGCGGAGTCGAAGGACCCCTACGCCAGAAATGACGAGTGTACGCGAGGATTTTCTTTGCTCATAAGCGTACCCAGACTTTCCCAGCTGCCGCTGAACTCATGGCGATCCTTCGACGCTGCGGCCCATTCTCTGAGCCAGACCGGGTGGTAATCTCCGCCGCTAAAACCGTCCCATTTCGATCTGTCCCAAAACCGTCCTCCTGATGCCTCAAGAGGATTACTCGGAAGGGCCAAACTCACGGCCAGCTTCTACCCAGACTGCTAGAATCGAACTTGAGAAATCTGATGCGCTGTATCTTTCACCAATGGTTTATTTGCCTGCTTATGGTGGCCGGGACTGCATCCCTGCTGCCCGCCATGCCCCCGCCTGCCGCGAAAGCACTGGCGACGGTCGAGAGTGTGAAGGTCACCAATACCCCGGACGGCATAACTGTGGAGATTGCCACCAGCCAACCCATAGCCCTGCGCAGCCAGGTGACCACCGGTCCGGACCGCCTGGTCCTCGATTTCCCCGGCTCGGTGCCGGCCGGCGATCTACGCAGCAGGCTTCTCAATCAGGGCCAAATCAAGGGTTTTCGGGTGGGGCGTTTCAGCGCCAAACCTCCCACCACCCGAGTGGTCATTGATCTGCTCAGCCCGCAGCACTACCAGATTTTTCCCGACGGCAAAACGGTCATCGTGAAGCTCATGTCCGATGAACAACAGGCCGCCGTACGAGCCCACATCGACAACGTTTCCTATAATCCGACACCAGCCGTACCGGTCCCCACCTTCGCGGTCGAGTATAAGAACGGACGTCTGGGCATCGTAGCCCAAAAGGCCAGCCTGGCCGAGGTCCTCAGGGAAGTCCAGCGCCAGACCGGCACCGATATTCCCATCCCGCCGGGCGCGGGCCAGGAACCGATCGTCGCCGATATCAGCCCGCGGCCCATCCGCGAAGCCCTGGTTTCGCTGCTCAACGGCTCCCGCTACAACTTCATCATGGTGGATTCGGAACACGAGCCGGGAAAACTGAAGAGCGTCATTCTCACCTATCGCGGCGCCGGAGGAGTATCGCAGCCCGCCGTCCCCTACCCCCAAGCACCAGTTACTGAGGTCGAACCAGAACCCGAGCCCCAACCGGAAGTCGAACCCGTGCAGCCGGAGCCGCCACCCGACACGCCACCGCAGTAAAAGGGCTTGAGAGAATCAATGTGGGCGCGAGCGCCCTCGCTCGTGCTGCAGCGAATAAACAATCCGCGGCTAAATGTTTACTGAGGATGAGCCGCACCGGAATGGGAGACACCCCGCCACCCGAGACTGCTGTAATGTAGGCGCGAGCGTCCTCGCTCGTGCTGCAGCGAACAGACAATCCGCCCCAAAATGTTTATTGATGAATGAGCCGCACCGGAATGGGAGACACTCCGCCGCCCGAGACCGCCGTAATGTAGGCGCGAGCGCCCTCGCTCGTGCTATAGCGAACCGACAATCCGCCCCAAAATGTTTACTGATGAACGAGCCGCACCGGAATGGGAGACACCCAGCCGCCCGAGGCCGCCGTAATGTAGGCGCGAGCGCCCTCGCTCGTGCTGCAGCGAATACACAATCCGCCCCAAAATGTTTACTGATGAATGAGCCGCACCGGAATGGGAGACACTCCGCCGCCCGAGACTACGGGGTTGCCCGCGCCCGGATTACAGCCCGCGACGTTCATGACTATGCCTTCGACTTGCCCGTTGGCCCCCGTAGCGTTCTGCGTAATTCCGAGCTGCATAAAACCCACAATCGTGCCGGTCCCGGTGCATGCCCCACCCGGACAGAGATTGACGTTGGCCACACTGTGGTAAATGGGTACGGTAACCACGGAGTCGCTGCGGCTGATGTTGGTGGCACCTTGCAGAACTGGATTCGGGTTATTGTCGCCGCCGGTGATGGTCACAGGAGGGTTCGGGACAACCACATCCGCCAGAACGTCCTGACCAAAGCCGGTCCCCTGGCCGGTTGCGTGAATCAGGCATTGCGTCCCTTGGTTCGTCAGGACCCCGGAGCCGCCGGCTACGTTGACAGGCTGTCCCGCACCGATGGTCTGGCCGCAGCTGAATTGGAAGGTTGAAGAGCACGCGATATTGTCGTGATAGTCGTCGCTCCCCACCTGCGCGCAACCTACAGCGCTCGTAGAAGGACAGACTGGTGCCGGAGGGCGAATGGGAACGGTTGCGCGAAAATAATTAAGGGTTAGAGGTGCGGTCGTGGTCACATTGGGCGCGGCTCCCCCAGTGACATGAACCAGTGTGATCGTTTTGCCCACGAACGAGCCGTTGTTCTGAATACTTCCGTCAGCCGGGTCGACAAAGCGGCCCCCGGCGGCACAATCCCCCACTCCAGCATTGCTCGGGTCGCAATCCGGTATCAGCCATGGCTTCACGCCCTGCACCTGAACCGGCGCTGCGGATCCCGATGGATTGTAGGCCTCGGCCACAGCGGTCGCGGTGACGCTGTTGGCAGTGCCTCCCCAGATGCGCCCGAAGAAAGTCGGCAAGGCTGTACGCTGCACCGTAACCGCTATCTGGGGATTCGCAGCCGTTGTAATGCAGGTGATCGACTTCACCGCAGCCGGCTGTCCGGCGACCAGGTTTTGTGCTGCCGCCGCTTCCGCTTGCCGGTTCGCGGCTGCATCCGCGCCGGGGGCTGCGGAGGTTTGACAAATATCGGCCGGCGCCAGGGAAGTCGGGGCGGTGGTGTACCCGGAAGAGGCAAACATCCGGGCGCCCGCCAGGGCCGCCGCATCGGCCGCGCGCTGGGCCTCACCGTGGGCCACGTACAGCGTCGATACGTCGATGGCCAACGCCGCCATGCCCAGCAGGGCTAACAGCGAAAACGCCACCAGCACGATGGTGATGCCACGTTCATTTTTTCGACCGGCCTTGTCGACGTAGATCACGGAGCCATCCTTCAATTCAGATTCTGCATGATCGCGACAGAGTTGATTTGCGTCGTGGCCGGATAATTCGCGCCCGGCGCTATGAAAGGGACAACTCGATTGAATTGCCACCGGTAGGGATAACTCAAGCTCACCTTGGTGCCTTCAATCGTGTAATTCCCCGCCTGAAAAGGCGGAGCCGGTAGCGTGGCGGTGTAGACATAGCCGCGCTCAACGATCAGCGTGAGGGTTCCACCGCACCCGGTATTGGCGGTAAACGTCCAGGCCAGCGGGCCGCTCCCCGCGCCATTCACGGTTCCAAGTCCGCAGTCATTAAGTTTACTGGCGACCAGATCGGTCTCCACCACATCGCGCACCGAGCAGACCGAGGCCGGAGCCCCGCAAGCTGCTGCCAGGGAAAGGTCCGTCGTAGGCTGGTTGGAAGCAACCCGGGCGCCCTGCAAAGCCACATTGGCCAGCTTCTGCTTGACTGCAAATGCCGATCCAAAATCGAACACTCCCACCGTCACCACCAGCAGCAAGGGCAGGGAAATCGCAAACTCCAGAATCTCAGCGCCCTCGCTCCCCCACAGGTTCGCCAGTCTCCCGCAGACTGATCGCGCGGAGAAAGACCCCGGAGAGAACGATAGAAAGAACGATCGTAGCCGGAATATATTCGCGAGAAACACGGCTAGTCCTCCTGTCTTGCGTCCGCCTTAGCCCGGATCACGATGCCGGTCGTGATGGGAGACAGTCGGGGCGGGCAGCACGTGATTCCGTTCAAGGGGAAGTTGTAGGGGTAGTCGAGCGTGACCGTCGTTCCATATTCGAAGGGAGGGGACCCAGGATTCAGAACGACATTTGGCGTTACCAAGAAGTTGGTCACCTGGCCCGGATCGAGGTGGGCTGCGGTCAGAATTGGATTCACCACATTGGTCTGAATATAGCCGCCGGTCAGAGGAATATTTCCGCAAGTCGCGCAATTGTGCGCCGCTGCCGCCAGCGCTCCCTGCCGGGCCGCCCGGTTCACGGTCGTATAAATATTAAACGCCCGCGAGAACCACATGATTCCGAACAGCAGCATGAACAACAGCGGCAGAACCACGGCCGCCTCGGCGATTTCCGCCCCTGAAGCTTCCCGGAGAAGCCTTCTCCACCATGCATCTTTTTGGAAAATGCCGCGATTCGTGTGTTTCATACCATGCCCCAGGCCTGACCCACAGTATAAAGAACAACCGTCACCGCCACCGCCACGCCAAAGGGTATCTTCAGAGATTCCGGATTATCCAGCGAAACCTCCGGCCCCGGCAGGTGAAGCGTAAACAGGCCGGCCACCATGCGCGCGAGATTACGCAGGGTTTGGCCGACTCGCTTCTTCCAGATGATCAGCACGATCGCCATCAGCCCCGCCACCAGGATCGTCGCCAGCAGTACCGCGATCAGCCGCGACGGTCCTAAAAATGCCCCCAGCGCGCCTACCAGCTTCCAGTCTCCAGCCCCCAGGCTTCTTAGCAGCACAAAGGGCAACAACAATCCCAGCCCCAGCCCCGCGCCCAGCAGCGACTCCCTGGCTCCCGCCCAGCCCATAGCCAGCGAATTCGCCCCAACTCCTGCCAGCAGCGCCGGCAC
The DNA here is from genome assembly GCA_050745885.1 of Terriglobales bacterium. GTDB lineage: Bacteria > Acidobacteriota > Terriglobia > Terriglobales > Acidobacteriaceae > JAIQFF01. The sequence continues at coordinate 16,002 of JBOGLD010000088.1, read as the reverse complement.
GGTCAGCCAGTTGGGGATACGGCGGGAACTCCAGTCCGTCCATCCCGCAACCAGGGCGGGAATGATCGCCAGTATCCACACCCCTTGCCTCAGCATCGTCCTGACCCCGCCCCATGACCCCGGGGACGAGCCAAGCCAGCCGGAATTTGGCTCCAGGGGATTGCCATCCAAATGTACGGAACCGGCGGCCGGCAAGGGTCAAAACCAGCCTCAATTGCGGATTATGAGCGGTTAGACAGGCCAAGTCAATGAGAAGAAAGCCACCCAGGTTTGGTCCTCCAGCCCACCCCAGGTTCCAGTGGCGCCGGCATCTCGCCCCGGTCGGCCAGACGAAAAAAAGGCCCGAAAACTCGGGCCTTTCCGTAAAGAGGGTGAAGCTTCCTACTGGTTCAAGGGATTGCCGCCGGTGCGCTCCGCCACTATCTTACGGGCATTCTCCGCCAGCTGTTTGGCCTGCGGCAGCAGTTCCAGCGCTCTGGTGACCTGAGGATCGCTTTCCGCACGCACCTTCAGGCCTTCCTCCTGTCCGAATGTGTCCACGAAGATTTCGCTTTTGATATTGGACCGCACCCAGGCGTCATTTTCGAGCAGCTCCGCTTCGGTGTAGGGCACCTTCTCGCCGTCGAGAAACTTGCGGAAGTCCTGCAACACCACGTCATCCACCTCAAAGCTCTTGCTGGCGTGATGGGTCAAGGAGTAGTGCTTGGCGAAATTGAAAAACGCGTAATGCTGCAATAACGAGTCCTGAAAGTGGTTGCTTTTCACCGCATCGATCTTGACGTCAGGCGTAATTCCGCCGCCCCCGTACACGGTGCGGCCGCTGTCCGTAAGCTTCACTTCCCGAGTGGCGTTATGCGCATTCTCCTCGCTGTCGCGATTGAAATAATAGTCGTAGAGCGAAATGTTGGAGTAGTCGCGCTGAATCAGACGCATGCTCGGGGTGTAGTACTTGGCCGTAGTCAGCGCCAGTCCGGTGTTTTCCGATAGTGGATACACCGTCTGTACCAGGCCCTTGCCGAAAGTGGTTTCCCCGACAATCAATCCCCGGTCGTGGTCCTGGATCGCGCCCGCCACGATTTCCGCCGCTGAAGCCGTTCCCCGGTTGACCAGCACCACCAGCGGATAGTCCTTACCGCCGTTGCCATGCGCCGCCGTATACCTTTTTTCGGGAGAAGACCGGCCGTGATGCGAAACGATGAGTTGTCCCTTATGCAGGAACTTGTCGGCCACGCCGACTCCCTCATTGAGGAGTCCACCGGGATTCTGCCGCAGATCGAGGATCAATCCCTTCAGGTCGCCCATCTGGTCAAGCGCGTCTGAGACTTCGTGTTCGGTGGTCTCGTTGAAGCCGGAAATGTGCATGTAGCCAATCCCCGGCTTGATCAGGAAGTGCAGGTCCACGCTGTAGCGCGGAATTTCATCGCGCACCACTGCGAACTCCAGCGGCTTGTCCGCGCCTTCGCGCAGAATCGTAATGTGGACCGTGGTCCCCTTGGGCCCCTTGAGCAGGTCAGCTACATCGCCGGTGCTCATGTTGTCGGTGGGCTTGCCGTCGACGGCCGCGATGATGTCCCCCGGCCGGATTCCGGCGCGGTACGCCGGTGTTCCCACAAAGGGCGCGATCACAATTACTTTGTTATTGCGCGGCCCGACCGTCATTCCCACGCCGTAATATTTGCCGCGCTGATCTTCACGCAGCAGGGAATAGGCCTTGGGATCAAAGAAATTGGAGTGCGGATCGAGCACGTGCAGCATGCCCGGGATGGCGCCGTTGTAAATGGCTTTGTCCGGGTTCACCGGCTCGGCATAGTTCTGTTCCACCAGGTCATACACCGTGGTGAACTGCCGCAGACTGTCGCGGACGTCGGCATCTCCGCCGGGTGCGACAGCGGGATTGATCTTCTGCCCGAAAACGATGCCAAGAAATCCGCAGGTAACCAGGATAAATACAACCAGGAAGAGTGAGCGACGAGAACTACCAACCATCTTTTTTTCCTTCGCCGGGGACGTATAAACACCCTAAGCGAAGTATAACATGCAGTCCAGCCCGCCTGGCCACTCCATCGGATACCCGGAGGTAACCACCCGTGCCCTTGCTTTTAGGTGCACCCGGCCAGGTCGAGGTTCCGCCTAGGCCGGGTATCGCACTCTCGTGTGCTTTTGTGCGCTTCGTGGTTCATGAGTTTGCTGCCTTGCCTTCACTCGATTGCCGCCAATTCACTCCGGCAGTATCATGGACACATGAACCTGGGCTTCCCCGAGATGATGTTCCTCTTTCTCTTTGCCCTGATCTTGTTTGGGCCCAAGAAGTTGCCCGAGATCGGACGGCAGATCGGAAGGGCCCTCAATGAATTCAAGCGGGCTTCGAACGAATTCAAGGCGCAAATCGAGTCCGAAATCTCTCAGTTGGACATCGAAAACCATCGCCAGACTATCCTGCCTCCCGTCCAGGCGCCCGTCGGCTCCATAGCCACTCGAGAACTGCCCCAACCGGACATTTCCGCAGCCACTCGAGAACTGCCCCCAGCGGAGATTTCCGCTCCCGAGACGAATTCGCTGGCCAAGGCTCCCGATGCCTGAAGTGGCCGCCGACCTTCCCCCCGCCGACCAGTCCCGCGAGGGCCTTACCGCCATGAGCTTCCTCGACCACCTGGAGGAGCTGCGCCGCCGTCTCATCTATTCCATTATTGCGGTTACCGTAGGATTCTTTGCCTGCTGGAACTACCACGAATTTATTTTCACCTTCGTGCAGCGCCCCATCATGGACGCCTTGCGGCACAACGGGATGGCCGAAAAGCTGGTCTACCTCAACCCCACCGAGCCCTTCAATCTCTACTTGAAAGTGGCGGCGCTGGCCGGCTTGTTCGTGACTTCGCCTTTCGTCCTCTATCAGGTCTGGATGTTCATTTCTCCCGGCCTCTATCGCCACGAAAAGCGCTATGTATTTCCCTTCATGTTTTCCACCGTCATCCTGTTCCTGGCGGGCGGACTATTTGCCTACAAGATGGTTTATCCCGCGGCCCTCAGCTTCCTGATCGACTACGGCAAACAGTTCCAGCCGATGATCACAATCGGCGAATACACCGATCTGTTCCTGACCATCATGATCGGCATGGGCGTGATTTTCGAGCTGCCCATTCTGGTTTTCTTTTTGGCGCTGATGGGCATCGTCAATGCCGGCTTCATGTGGCGCAATTTGCGCTACTCGATTTTGGTGATCTTCATCATCGCCGCCATCATCACGCCGACCACGGACATCCTGAATATGTGCATTTTCGCCGCGCCCATGGTCGCGCTGTACATCTTTTCCATCGGCATCGCATGGCTGGTGCATCCCAAACAGCGTAAGGCGCGGCAGGCAAGAAAGGCCGATGATGGGAATCAGCAATAACCAGGCGGCGACAACCGCCCTGGGCTCGCGCGGGCGCTTCGGCGCGTTGGTCATTTTGCTGGGCTTGGTTGTTTGCGTCCAGCCGGCGCCTGCACAATCGTTCAATGCCGCCCGGGCCATGCAGTATACGCGCGAGGTCGTGGCCTTCGGCCCGCGTCCCATCGGCAGCCTGAATCACAAGAAGCTCGAAAATTATATTTATGCCCACCTGAAAAACGACCACGTGGAAGACGACGCCTTCACCGCCGACACGCCCGAAGGTAAGTTTCCGGTGCGAAATATCATCGCCAAATTCCCCGGGAGTCGCGAAGGCGTGATCGTCATCGCCGGCCACTACGACACCAACTATCCGCTGCGCAATACCGGCTACGTGGGCGCCAACGACGGAGGCTCGTCGACCGCGATTCTGCTTGAACTTGCCAACCAGCTGCGCGGCAAAAAGCGCGAAGGCTACAGCGTGTGGCTGTTGTGGACCGACGGCGAAGAGGCGGTTAAAGACTGGACTGCCACGGATAGCCTCTACGGCACGCGCCACCTGGCCGAGGAATGGCAAAAGGACGGTACGCTCAAAAACATCAAGGCATTTCTGCTGGCCGACATGATTGGCGATGCCGACCTGAACGTCGACCGCGACAGCAACTCCACTCCCTGGCTCGAGGACATGGTCCTCCAGGCGGCCACAAAATTAGGCTACCAGTCCCACTTTTTCGGACGAACGATCCCGGTTGAGGATGACCACTTGCCCTTCGCCCAGGACGGCGTTCCCGTCGCCGACCTCATCGACCTCGACTACGGCTATGCCAACGTCTTCCATCACACCCCACAAGACACGCTGGACAAACTCAGCCCTAAGAGCATCGAGATCGTAGGCAGCGTGATCCTGGAAACGGTCAAGATGCTGGACAAAAAGTAAAACGATCCCGACCGAGAACTGAGAACCAGGAACTGAGAACCAGGAACTGAGATCTGAACTCCCTTATTCTCCCAGTTCTCCGCACTCCTTACCCAGCGCCACCGGTGGCGGCTTCGTTGCTCTTTTCCCGTTTTTCATTTCTAATTCCGCGTTATGCGACGAGCCCGCTGGTCTCCCCTTGTTCTGTTCGTTCTCCTAAGCGCCGCTTTCGCCCAGGACCCTACCGCTCGAGTGATCGCCGAAGCCCAGAAGCCCTCCGCCCTCGAGACCAACCTGGAACGATTGACCGACCAGGTGGGCGGCCGGGTCCCGGGCACGCCGGCCATGCAAAAAGCGGTCGAGTGGGGCATCGCGGCGTTCCAGGCGGCGGGCGCGGACAGCGTCCACACCGAAGCGTTTTCCATCCAGGCATCGTGGGCGGAAGGCGCCACTCGAATCGCCATGGTTGCGCCGGAGCAGTTCGTATTGCGTGCGGTCTCCATCGCCTGGGCCCCGGCTCTGGCCTCGCATACTCATGTTCGGGTGGTCGATGTCGCTGAGGGCGCCGAGGAAAATTTTGCTAAGGCCGGTGACGTCGCCGGCGCCATCCTCCTGGTGCATTCCGAGGAAATGCGCAAGTGGGACGATCTCTTCGCCGAGTATCTGAAGGCTCCGGGAATCATCGATCGGGCGGTCAAAGGCGGAGCGCTGGCCATCGCCTTCCAGTCCACTCGCCCCCACGACCTGCTCTACCGCCACACCAATGCCGCCGACGGCGAAATTGATCGCTTGCCCATGGTTCTGGTCGCCCGCGAAGATGCCAAACGCATGGCCCGCCTGCTGGCCTCGGGCCAGCAGCTCTACGCCGACATTTCCATCCCGAACAGGATCGGCGGCCCCATCACTGCCGCCAACGTGATCGCCGAACTCCGCGGTAGCGAGAAGCCGGATCAGTTCGTCATCCTGGGCGCTCATCTCGATTCCTGGGACCTGGGCACCGGTGCGCTCGACAACGGCTGTAACGCCGCGCTGGTCGTGGATGCGCTGCGGGCCATCAAGGCTTCCGGCGCTCGCCCCCGGCGCAGCCTGCGTTTCATCCTTTTCTCGGGAGAAGAAGAGGGCATGGTTGGGTCCCATGCCTACGCCGTCGCCCATCGCCCGGAACTGGACAAGGCCGCGGGCGTGGTGATTTTCGATTCCGGCAACGGCCGCGTCACCGGATTTTCCCTGGGCGGGCGCCGCGACGTGGTGAGTGCCGCGACCGCTCTGGTTGCCCCACTGCAACCGCTGGACGCCGCCACCCTCACCACGGATGCGAGTTGGGGTACCGATAACGTCGATTTCCTGCTTGAAGGCGTCCCGACTTTTGTCGCCAATCAGGACGAGGCCAACTACCTGCTGAACTATCACGCCATGTCTGACACCTTCGACAAAGTCGATCTGGCCGAGCTCAGGAAGCATGTCGTCGAAGCCAGCGTGTTGGCCTTCGGCCTCGCCAATGCCCCGAAGCCTCCCGGCCCGCGTCTCCACCACGCCCAGATTGAACAGACGCTCCACGAGACCCATATGGATGACCAGTTGAAAACTTTCGACATGTGGAGTGATTGGGAAAGTGGCAAGCACGGAAGAAAAGACTAGGGTGGCTGAAACTGCGGATTGGCTTTGGGTATAGAGTCAAAGTCAAAGGCGGCGGACAAGAACGTCCGCCCCACACCGGAGAAACTTTCTTTGGGGCGCTGATTGTTACTGTTCTGGATATTATTTAATCTTTTCGTCGTTTCCATGCTGGTGCTCGACCTGGGTGTGTTTCATCGCCGGGCCCACACCGTAAAGTTTCGCGAGGCTTTGGCCTGGAGTGTGATGTGGATCGCCTTGGCCGCACTTTTCGCGGTCGTGATCTTCTTCTGGCACGGGCGCACGCCGGCGCTGGAGTTCGTTACCGGATACGTCATCGAACTCTCGCTGAGCGTTGACAACCTTTTCGTATTCCTCCTTATTTTTCGTTTCTTCCAGGTGCCGCCCGCCCATCAGCACAAAGTTCTGTTCTGGGGGATTCTGGGAGCGCTGGTCATGCGCGCGGTCTTCATCGCGGCTGGCGTAGGACTCATCCAGAGATTCCACTGGGTCATCTATCTGTTCGGCGCCTTCCTCGTGTACAGCGGCATCAAGCTGTTTTTCCAGGAGGAAGCCGAGATCCATCCGGAGAAGAATCCCGTTCTCCGTTTATTTCGACGCTGGGTGCCGGTGACCACGGACTATGAGGGCAACAAATTCTTTGTTCGCCGCGCCGGACTCTACGCCACGCCTCTGTTTGTCGTTCTGCTGGTGGTCGAAACTACCGACCTGCTGTTCGCCGTGGATTCCATTCCAGCCATCCTGGCCATCACCCGCGACGCCTTCATCGTCTATACCTCGAACGTGTTCGCCATCCTCGGATTGCGCTCCCTGTACTTCGCTCTCGCGGGCATGATGGAGATGTTCCGCTACCTGCACTATGGCCTTTCCCTGGTTCTGGTCTTCGTCGGGGCCAAGATGCTCCTCTCCCATTATTTCGAAATCCCCACCCACATCGCACTGGCGGCGGTAGCCGGCGTTCTCGCCCTATCGGTCATCGCATCCGTGGCCCATCCCAGGCAGCCAATGTAGGCGCGAGCGTCCCGCTCGTGCGGCAGCTCTACGGACGCCGAAGCCCAAAACGGGTCGTGCCCTAATTTGTCGGATCAGCCCGAGTGCGCGATCTGTGGGGATGGCGGTTGTTGTCCGGGACGTGGGGGAAGAGGGGAGCTAACTTTGCGAACTCTGCGGCCCTTCTCTGCGCCCTTTGCGGTAAAAAGCCTGATCTCGCCGGAGTCATTCAAGACTCTTAACCACAAAAGTCGCAAAGAAAAGCTGCCAGAGCGCCGAATCAGGACACTGCCCGAAACCGCGCCTTTCCCCTGCCGCTGGATTCGGTAAGTTATGATGAGACCGATGACCCGCGTAACCATCGCGCTCCCACCCCGCCCTTACGACGCCGTAATCGAAAGCGGCCTGTCCCGGCACTCCGGCGAAGTCCTGCGCGACCTTTTCGACGTGATCTTCAACGCGTCCTCAGGTGACGCGCCCGCGAAACATCAGCGCCTCTTCGTGGTGACCGTCCCGCCCGTGCGCCGCAAGTGGGGAAAGAAGCTGATGGCCTCCCTGGCGGCCGCCGGCTTCACCGCGAAAATCCTGGAAATGCCTAATGGCGAACGCCACAAAAGGCTGGCCACGGTCGAAAAGTTGTCTGAGCAATTGAGCCGCCTGGGGGCGGACCGGAATTCCGTCATCGTTGCTTTCGGAGGTGGCGTTGTGGGCGACGTCACCGGTCTGCTGGCCTCGCTCTACATGCGCGGCGTCGACCTGGTGCAGATTCCCACCACCGTGCTGGCGCAAGTGGATGCCTCCATCGGGGGCAAGACCGGAGTCAACCTGCGAGCCGGAAAAAATCTGGTGGGCACTTTCCACCATCCCCGCGTGGTTTTGATCGACCCCGCGGTTCTCTCCACCTTGCCGGAGCGGGAATTTCGCGCCGGCCTCTATGAAGCGCTCAAGTGCGGCGTGATCGGAAAGCCGGATTTGTTCCGCGCCCTGGAAAATATCGATGCCAGGAAATTGCGCCGCGACCCTGTGAAACTCGAATGGATCATCGCGGAATCGGTCAAGCTGAAAGCCGAAGTAGTCTCCGCCGACGAACGGGAAAACGGCTTGCGCCAGGTGCTGAATCTGGGCCACACCATTGGCCACGCCCTCGAGGCGGAAACCGGCTACCGGCATTTCCTGCACGGTGAGGCGGTGGCGTGGGGCATGATCGCGTCCGCCAGAATTGCCTCCGCAGTGAACCGAATCGACCACACCGGCGCGTCCCGCATTACCGACGCGGTGCGCGCCCTGGGGCCGCTGCCCAAGGTTCAGTCACGAAGCCGCGACATTCTGCGCCTGCTCAAATCGGACAAGAAGACCCGCAACGGTGTCGTGCACTTCGTTCTGCCCCGCGCAATTGGACAAGTCGAAATCGTAAACGACGTCCCGGGACAGGTCGTGATCGAAGCCGTCGATGAGTTGCGCCGCATGTCCCGGTAGAGCGGCGGCGTGGCAAAGAGTTCAGATTGAACGAATCAACCAAATCCGCGGTTCTCGGAGCTGCTCCGGAGGGTGCTATTGACCCCCAATCCGCCGCGCGCGCCGTTCGGGAGATGTTCACCTCCATCGCTCCCCGTTACGACCTGCTCAACCACGTTCTGTCCCTCAACGTGGATCGCCTCTGGTGGAGAAAGACGGCTCGAACCTTCGCCGCCGTCCTTGCCTCGCCGGAAGCGCGGGTCCTGGACCTGTGTTGTGGCACGGGAGACATGACGCTGGCGTTGCGCCGGCAAGCGGGGAAGTGCTCCCCGAGAATTCTGGGCGCGGATTTTTCCCACGCCATGCTGCAGCGGGCCCGTCAGAAAGCGGCCTCCATGCGCTGGGTCGAGGCCGATGCCCTGCGCCTGCCTTTTCCCGACGGCTATTTCGATCTGATCACTTCCGCCTTTGGCTTTCGCAATCTGGCCAACTACGATGTCGGCCTGCAGGAGATCATGCGCGTCCTGCGTCCCGGCGGAGAATTTGGCATTCTGGATTTCGGCGAGCCTCAGGGTCTGGTGGGAAATTGCTACCGGATTTATTTCAAACGGGTGCTGCCGGCGATCGGCACGCTGATCTCAGGGGTCAAAGGGCCTTACGCTTATCTGCCCGCGTCCGTTGCACGCTTTCCCGCACCCGACGAGATGCTCCGGCGGATACGCCAGATGGGCTTCAGGGAAGCCTCATGGACGCCGTACTCCCTGGGCATCGCCGGCCTCTATCGTGGGAAAAAGTAGTGTGGGTTCGTAGCGCCGGCGTTCCTTCGACTTCGCTCAGGACAGGCCCGCCGCTTGGCGCGAGGGCATCCCGCCCCCGCACTCCTTACACCGCGTGCTAAACCTCAGCCGCTGACTTCTCCACCGTCACCGCCGTTTCCTGCCTGAAGCAATCGGCAAATGCATCCGCAATCGTGTATCGGATCACATCCTCATAACTCTCGCCCAGAAACTTGCGCAGGCGATCGGTATTCATAATGTATTCGCCGGTCATGTAAGGGGCTGCCTCGGGCGGGATGGAGATGATCCCGAACCGCCACAGGATTTTCAGGGCCATGCCGAACGCCAATGTTCCCGGCAGGCGCAGCAACTTGGCGTGGGCGAGTTCAATGCAGCGCTCAAAGGTCAACGGGTCGCCGCGCCCCGCCACGTTGAGCACAGTCAATCGCTGTGACTCGGGCTCCGTCTTCTGCAAGATCCGTGTGATCAGCCTGGCCATGTCATCGACATGTACGAACTGGATGCGGTTTTCCAGATACCGCCGTCCATGGGGCAGCATGCAGGGCAGTCGCTTGCCGCGAGCCCGCATTCTGGCGGCACGGTCGCTGTTCCCGCCGGGCGTGCCCCGAAAGGCGCCGACCATGTAATTCTCCACGCTGGCTCCCGCGAAAATATGCGGACGCAGCATATACACGCTGCAACCGCGCAGCGCCGGGGCCCGCTGCTGCACCACCTTGTCGCATTCCATCTTGTGAATTGCGTAGGGCAAAGTGTGGGCCCCCAGGGGATGCTCCTCGGTCGCCGGCCCGGACAAATTCGGGCCGTACACGGAAACGCTGCTGGGAAAGATGAATTTCTGGACGATGGTCTCTTCGTGATTGGCTTCGGTGATCGCTTCCATCACGCGAGCCGTTCCGGCTACGTTGATATGCCACATGCGGTCGAGATCAAGCACGCCGGCGCGCACCGGATCCAGGATGAATGCCAGATGGATCACGGCCTCGGGCCGCGATTCCCGCAACAGCAAAAAAAGCTGGCGGCAGCAGGCTTCGTCGCCCAGGTCCATGCGCTCAAATTGCAGCGGAAGATCGGTCACGGGTGGGGTCACGTCCACACCGATCACGTTGAACCCGCCCAGTTGCGCCAGCAGACGGGTCCCCAGATTGCCGGAAATTCCCGTGACCACTACAGTTGGCTTCTCAGCGCCCATTTATTTGGGACCGGATTCGGAAGACTTCGCCGCCGGTTTGGCGGGGACTACGCCTGGCTCGGTTGGTTGCGGGGCAGCTGCGGACGCCTCCGCAAAGTACTTCTGGTTCAACTCGGGCGTGGCTGACTGCTGAATGGTTTGCACTGCATCCTGCATGTGCTGCGAGCGCAGAATGGAAACAATTTCGTCGCGCACTTTGGCCAGCGGCAGAGTGTCTTTTTCTCCCACCTTGTACACCAGGTATCCATGGGGAGTGACGATCAGTTGTGAGCTCTCTCCTGGCTTCAGATTGAAAATCTCGCCCTGATCGGGCGGCAGGCTGGTGCGGCGCACCTTGCCCAGCTTGGTGGGAGGCTTGGCTTTAAGTTCAGATGCGGCCACGGCCTCGTCTTGCAACTTCTCAAAGTCTTCTCCCGCCGCTGCGCGCCCCCTCAACTCCTCCGCCGTCTTCTTCATGGCATCTTCGGATTCCTGCTGCATCTTCTTGGCCTCGTCGCCGGCAGGTTTGTCTTTGTCCGCCGCGACCTGCTTGCTTAGCGGTATAAAGAGCCGTTGCAGGTCGACCTCTTGAAAGGCCGCATTATTGTTGTGGTAATAAGTTTCGACCTCCTGGTCCGAGATTTTCTCCGCTTCCTCGTGCAAGCTCTGGCTCAACTCCTTGGTCAGTACTCCGAGCCGGGCCACCGTCATCAGTTCCTGAAACTTGGGTCCCTGGTCCAAACCCATCTGGTGCGCCTTATGAGCCATTACTATCGCCATGGCGTACTGGGTCGCCAGTTGTTTTCGCGCCGCCGGCGCAATTGTGGGAGCAACCGCAGCCACCAGTTGCTCGAACTCGGCGCGCGTAACCACAGTCTTGCAACCCGCAGCCTTGGATTTGTCCAGCGACGGCTTGTCGCATACTCCTGGAATCGTGATCACGGCCGTCCCCGGGCTTACGGTTGCCGGCCCGGAAGTGTTGCTGACCGCTGCGCTCGATGCAGTGGCCGCTTTAGGCGGAGCCGGACGGGCCGCCGGTTTTGTCGCCTGCCCCCAAGCTCCGGTGGCCAAGAAGAACAGACATATCCATTTCCAATGAGTCGTCAAATCAGAATTCCTCCAGGTGTGGGCGCCAGGCGCACCGAGAATCCTAGCATAGAGCAGCCTTCGGACTTCGGCCCTCGGACCTACGGCCTTATCGATGCGGCACGGGATCCAGGCTTCCGCAGTCGCGGGGGCGGTGAGGGATGACGTCCGCAGTCCGGCGTCCGCGGTCCGAAACACTAGATCTGAGGTCTGAAGCCCGGAGTCCGCGGCTATAATGCCGCTATGCCGGGACCCTCCACGGTCTACAGTTCGGAGTCCATGCGCGCCGAAAAACGCGCCGTGGCGGGAAACTCCGTGGTGGCCGCGCTGGCCATTACGGCCATGAAAATTGTCGTGGGCGTAACCACCGGCAGCCTGGGCATACTGTCCGAGGCCCTGCATTCGGTGCTGGATCTGGTCGCCGCCATCATCACTCTGATGTCGGTGCGCGTCTCCGACAAGCCGGCCGACGCCGATCACCAGTATGGCCACGGCAAGGTGGAAAACTTCTCCGCCTTTATCGAGACCGGCCTGCTTCTGCTCACCTGCGTCTGGATCATCTACGAAGCCGGCAAGCGGCTCTTCTTCCACCATGTGGATATCGAGCCCAGTATCGCCGCCTTTGTCGTGATGTTCATTTCCATGGCGGTGGACTTCTGGCGCTCCCGTGCCCTGGGCAGGATTGCCGCCAAGTACGACAGCCAGGCGCTCGAAGCCGATGCTCTTCACTTCTCCACCGACATCTGGTCGAGCGGCATCGTGGTTCTCGGTTTGCTGCTGGTCCTGCTGGGACGGATCTACGGCATCGGCTGGCTGCGCGATGCCGACCCCGTGGCCGCGCTCTTCGTGGCCGGCGTGGTGGTGTATGTCAGCTGGCGCCTGGCCCGCAAAACTGTCGACGCCTTGCTCGACGCTGCTCCCGCCGGAGTGCGCAACAAGATTGTCGCCGCGGTTTCGGCAGTGGATGGCCTGCTCGAAGTCGACCGCGTACGCATCCGTCGCGCCGGCAATCGATATTTTGCCGACCTCTCCGTCGGCGTGGCCCGCAATGTTACCTTCCAGCGCTCCGAGCAGATGGCGGAAGCCGTAACCAGCGCGGTCCACCAGGTTCTGCCCGACGCCGACGTGATCGTACATTCGGTGCCGCGCGCCTTACGCACCGAGAATATTTTCGATCGTGTCCGCGCCGTTGCCACCCGCTACAATTTCAATGTGCACGACGTCAGCGTGCAGGATTTCAATGGCCACCTGCACGTTGAACAACACCTCGAACTCGACGAACGTCTCAGCCTCAAAGACGCCCACGACCGGGTGACCGTCCTCGAATCGGAGATTCGCCAGGATGTGCCTGAAATTTCGTCGATCCTTACCCACATCGAGAGCGAACCGGCCACCATCGAAGCCGGAGACGAGCTGTTGCACGACGCCAAGCTGGAGAGAAGGCTGAAGGCGGTGGCCGCCAGGTCTCCCGAGATTCTCGATATGCACGACATCCAGATCAAACGCGTGCGCGGCCGCATTTACGTCTCTGCTCATTGCACCATGGCCGACGACCTGCCACTCTCCAGCGTGCACGACGTCTCCACCGAACTGGAAATCCACTTCAAGCAGGAATTCCCGGAACTGTTCCGCGTCCTGATCCACCCCGAGCCCAGCACGGACAACCGGAGATAGTCAGGAGAACCACGTAGGGCGGACGCCCGCGTCCGCCCGGCCGAGCAAAACCTCGGCAAGGCTTTTTGCTGTAATCTGCCACCTTGAACGCGCCCACCCGCCAACCCGTTCGCGGCTATCTGTACATTGCCACTGCCACGTTCTTCTGGGGTGTCTCCGCAACCCTTGGCCGTGCTGCGTTCACCGGTCGTCTTCCCGGTCTCCACCAGGTCAGATTCATCGATCCCCTGATCCTCTCCCAGGGCCGCGTTACATTTTCCTTCCTCGTTTTGCTCCCCATTCTCTGGCTGCTTCGGGGACGGCAGCACTTGCGCCTGCCCGCCCGCGACCTCGGCCAGCTCTTCCTGATTGGGGTTCTGGGGGTGGCTGCGTCCAACTACTTCTACTATTTGGCGATTCAAAGGACGAATGTCGCCACCGCGATCATCGTGCAATACACGGCGCCGATCTGGGTGCTGCTATACACGGTCGCCCGCGGTTTGCAAAAGCCCACGCTGCAGCGGGTCGCGGCAGTCGGATTAGCCGTGACCGGAATTGCTTTGGTTATTGGGGTGTTCGGCAGGGGAGGATTGCGCCTCGATACCATCGGCTTTTTGGCGGCCCTGCTGGCCGCCTTCTCCTTCGCCTTTTACAACATTGGCGGACACAGCATTCTGGCTCGCCGCGACCGCTGGATCGTGCTGCTCTATACTACGTGTAGCGCGTCCTTGTTCTGGCTTCTGGTCAATCCCCCCTGGAAGCTCATCGCAGCCCACTATTCGCCTTCCCAGTGGCTCTTTCTGCTGCTGTTCTCACTGATTTCCGTACTGGCTCCGTTCTCGTTCTATTTTGCCGGGTTGCAGCATCTGGAGCCCACCCGCGCCATCGTGGTCAGTTGCCTGGAGCCGGTGTTCTCGATCGTGATCGCTGCCGTCGCGCTGGGCGAAGTCATGCGCCCGCTTCAGGTCATAGGAATCGTCTTTGTGCTGGCTGCGATCACGGTCGTGCAGCTGCCGGACCGGCGCTCCGCCCAGCCCATCACCCTGATCGAACCCATCGAGTAGCCACGTTGCCCGCAATCCGCGCCGGTGGTACCCTGAATCCGTTGAATGGTGCGCGGGAGTAGTTCAGCGGTAGAACGCCAGCTTCCCAAGCTGGATGTCGCGGGTTCGATTCCCGTCTCCCGCTCCAACGCCCAGTATTTCTTTTCCGAGGTCATAGCATGCCTGAACCGACTTACGAAGAACTCAAAGCCCGTTTGTCCGAACTTGAAAAGCAAGGCCCACGCCGCACCGGCAGCCTGGAATTCCGCGTCAGCGAAAAAGGCGGAGTTAGCGTATACGGCCTCGGCCGTTTTCCCGTGACTCTCTATTATGAACAGTGGACCCGCCTGCTCGAAGCCTCCGACAAACTTCGAGAATTTCTCGAAGAGAATAAATCCAAACTCAAGCTCAAAGGCCAGGTCTGAGAACCGGGAACTAAAAGCCAAGAACTGAATTTGTGCAATCCGGGCCAGAAACTCCAGGTCGAAACTCCCTACCCATGCCCGCAGACGATATCCTCACCCTCCCGCCGCCACCTGCTGACGCGCGCGTGGCTTACGGTTCCGACCCCAATCAATTCGGGGACCTGCGCCTGCCGAAAGCTCCGGGTCCTTTTCCCGTGGTGATGAATATTCACGGTGGCTACTGGCGCGCGAAATACGATCTGAAGCACGCCGGACACCTGTGCGCCGCGCTCACCGCCAAGGGATTGGCCACATGGAATATCGAGTATCGCCGGGTGGGCAACCCAGGCGGGGGATGGCCGGGCACGTTCGAAGACGTGCGGAACGGCTACCGCTTCGTCGCGCAAATCGCGCAACGCTACAAACTGGATGCTTCAAAGATGGTCGTGATGGGCCATTCCGCGGGAGGGCAACTGGCGCTCTGTCTGGCCGCTCATGAACTCGCGGTCAAACGGGTTGTGTCCCTCGCCGGGGTGGTGGACCTGCAGCAGGCCTGGGAACTGCATCTCAGCGACAACGCGGTTGTGGATTTTCTCGGCGGAGATCCCAGCCGGGTACCCGAGCACTACCGCGAAGCCGACCCCATGCAACTCAAGATTTCGCCAGGCACGACGCAATGGCTGATTCAGGGCGCCGCCGACGATACCGTACCGCCGTTTCTCAGCCGCAACTATACCGAACAGAAGAGGAAGAGGGGCGAGAACGTGCACTATCTCGAGATCTCCACCGCCGGACACTCGGACCTGATCGATCCCCGGTCCAACGCCTGGCCCAAGGTCGAAGGCACGGTATTGCATCTGATCGAGGTGTAGCCGTCGTTGGTCCTTGGTCGTTCGTCGTTGGTCCTTGGCCCTTGGTCGTTGGCCCTTGGTCGTTCGTCGTCGGCGGTTCGTCCTTTGCCCAAACCAGCGATTACGGGGGCTAAAGCCCCGCACACATTTCTGACGACTTACGCGGCCCTGAAGAACCGCTCTGCCACGGTAAGAGCCGACATTTACGAGTTTTTCCTGCAGCCTCCTAGCAGTCGTTCGTCGTTGGCGAGCTGCGGAAAAACTCAATTTGCCCGGGCGAAGCGATCACAGGGGCTAAAGCCCCGCACACATTTCTGACGACTTACGCGGCCCTGAATGACCGCTCTGCCACGGTAAGAGCCGACACTTACGAGTTTTTCCTGCAGCCTCCTAGCAGTTCGTTCGTCGTTGGCGGGCTGCGGAAAAACTCAATTTGCCCGGACCAAGCGATCACGGGGGCTAAAGCCCACACACATTTTTGACGACTTACGCGGCCCTGAAGGGCCGCTCTTCCACGGTAAGAGCCGACATTTATGAGTTTTTACGCAGCCTCCTAGCGATCGTTCGTCGTTGGCGAGCTGCGGAAAAACTCAATTTGCCCGGACCAAGCGATCACAGGGGCTAAAGCCCCGCACAC
>JBOGLD010000087.1:0-1741 GCA_050745885.1 Terriglobales bacterium | reverse complement strand
TATCCGGAACTGGGCGAGTCGGCGATCGACAAGCTGCTGCTGGCGCTGCAACGGCTGCGGGCGATGACGCTGCCGACTGAAGCGGCCATCGGACCATGCACGCTCAATATCGGCGTAATCGAAGGCGGTCGCGCCCCCAATGTGGTCCCGGACAAGGCGCGCGCGCAACTGCTCTACCGACTGGTCGGATCGTCAGAGCAATTGAAGCAGGACATCGTCGCGGCGGTCGGTCATGTGGCACGAGTTGAGTTTGTGCTGGAAATTCCGTTCGTTCGCCTGCACACGCTGGACGGCCTCCCCACCATGGTCGCGGCTTTCACCACTGATATTCCCGCCCTCAGCGCCTGGGGACAGCCGCTGCTGATCGGCCCGGGATCGATTCACGTCGCGCACACCGACGGCGAATCCGTCGAAAAGAAACAGCTGCACGAAGCGGTGGAATTGTATTGCTCAATCGCACGGCAACTCCCGAAATGAGCCTGGGCCAGTCGCGCCTTTTCGACTGCGCTAGTGCAGGCTTTGCCGGCTATGGCCTCGACTTTCGATTTTCCTGGCACGTAAAATGGCGTTGCATAAGGTCATCAATCCTCTGCTCGAATAAACCGCGGGTTCCCGCCATTTTCGCGAACCGTATAAACTGAAGGTCTTATGTCCTCCCAGACCCTCAACTCCCTGTCCAAGGCATCTTCCGCCTATTTGCGTTCGGCCATGCACCAGCCCATCCAGTGGAAGGAGTGGGGCGCGGAGGCCTTTGCCATCGCGCAGCGCGAGAACAAACCTATCCTGCTTGATATTGGCGCGGTCTGGTGCCATTGGTGCCATGTGATGGACCGCGAATCCTACGACGATCCCGAAGTGGCGCAGATCGTGAATGAGCGCTTCGTGGCGGTCAAGGTAGATCGCGACGAGCGTCCTGACATTGACAGCCGTTATCAGGTTGCGGTGAGCGCGATCAGTGGACAGGGTGGCTGGCCGCTTACCGCCTTTCTCACCCCTGACGGCAAGCCGTTTTACGGCGGCACTTACTTTCCTCCCGACGAAAACTACGGACGTCCCAGCTTCAAGCGGGTGCTGCACTCCATCGCCGACGCCTATCAGCAGAAAAATACCGAAGTCGTGGACCAGGCACAGATGGTTGAAATCGCCATCTCCCGGGCCGAGTCTTTCGCGGATGGAAATCGTGCGTTCTCGCCCCAGGTGATTGATGCGATTGTGGAATCAGCCTTGCAGATGCTTGACCCGCAGAATGGGGGTTTCGGAAGCGCGCCCAAGTTTCCTCATCCCGCGGTTCTTGATCTCCTGATCGACCGATACGCCCGCTCGGGAGAGGAGAAGGTGCGCCAGGCGTTCGTCACTACCCTGGAAAAAATGGCGCGGGGCGGCGTGTATGACCAACTGGCCGGCGGGTTTCATCGCTACTCGGTGGACGAGCACTGGATCGTGCCCCACTTTGAGAAGATGTGCTACGACAATTCCGAGCTGCTGAAGAACTACGTCCACGCGTACCAGGTGACCGGCACGGAATTTTTCGCTGCGGTCGCTCGCGACATCGTACGCTGGATGGATGAGTGGCTCAGCGATCGGGAGCGTGGAGGCTTTTATGCCTCGCAAGACGCCGACTACTCGATGGACGATGACGGCGACTATTTCACCTGGACGCGGGCCGAGATGCAAGCTGTGCTGACCGAAGACGAAGCAGCGGTCGCGGGATTGCATTACGACGTCAACGAAGTCGGAGAGA
>JBOGLD010000086.1:0-89033 GCA_050745885.1 Terriglobales bacterium | reverse complement strand
TCTACGTGCTGGGCCCAAGCTGAGATCTGTTTCGCGTTGTCCGCGGTTTGCTGGGCGTTGGCTTGGAGAGCTGCCAATTTCTCGTCGAAACCCTGCTGCATGAGTGTCAGCTGATCTCCCAGCAGTTTTACTTGCTCTTGCAGTTGAATCATCTCTTTATTGGCACCGTAAGCAGGAATACCCCAGGCCAACATCAGCACCACTAGAACTGTCATCGTTGTATTGCGTTTCATCTTTGATTTCCTTGCCGGCAGGGGCGAAGCCCTGTATCCGGCCATAAAGCCTACTCCGAAAACGGGTATTGTCAACTTTTCGGCGCGTGCGGTAGTGTCCTAATTTGGTTTTTGAGGCGATGGCGGCGGGTTGTTGGCTCTTTTCATAAGTTCCTTTCTCTCTTGATTTTCGCGCGCCTCGCGTTCCTCGGGTTGTTCGCATGGCAGCAGATACTTTTGTGCGGGTTGTGCTTTGGGTGGGTATCCGTAAAACAAAGCACAGTCCATTTCATTGGCTTCAACAAAAGCATTGAATGGCGACCCATAATAGATCAGCGTAAACTGTCGGCACGTATACTTCCCGAGCACGTCGCAGTATTCACACATTCCGCTGACCAGCGAGGACTGAACAAGTTCTGTGAGCCAGGAATGACAGAAACCTGGTGAGTGCCGATGTTCACAAGTTGGAGTGCCAGTTTTTCGGTGCTTCCGACCACCCCGAGGCGACCGAAAGCCAGTTGTTTCCCGTCGGGTGACCACGCCGGATCAATCTGGTTGTGGGTCTCCGGCAGCAACGCCATGTTCCGCCCTGATTGGAGACCAGGAAAATCTTCAGCGGTCTGCCCAGTTCCGAGTCCACGAAGGCGATTTGGGTGCCGTCCGGCGACCAGCGAGGAAGGTCGGCCGACGTCGGAGGAAAGGTGAGTTGCAGGGAATCGCTACCGTCCACCCGACTGCGCCACAGCGCATAGTCGGGATAGGACACATAAGTCACCCACTTGCCGTCCCGTGAAAAGTCCAGTTCCCCCACCGAGATGCCGGACAGAAACGGCACGAATTGGTGGGAGCGAACGTCGTAACGGACAAGCTCGCCCCGCCCCAGTCGGCCAGCCATAAAGAGCTTGTTACCATCCGGACTGGGCGCCAGGGACCCAAACGACAAGGGTCCCGTAGTCAGTTGGAAGGGAGTAGGAGATTGCCTTTGAAGGAGGCTGGCAGATTCGCGCAGAGCCCAGACATTTCATCCCGCTGGCGTGTAATCGAGGAAAAAATAGTAGCGGCCGTCGGCACTCCAAACGCCACAGCATTCGGCCGGGAGCGCATGCCAATTCGGCAATAAAGGACGAAGTCCCGTACCGTCGGTGCGTACTTCCCATAGTGAGCTCAAGTAAGCCTCGGGATTCGTAACCGTGAGTCCGATGTGAGCACCATCGGGTGAAAAGCGCAGTCCGACAGGGATCCCAGAGATGGTGACTAACTTATGAGCTTCCGTTCCGTCCGCGTTGGCCAAATACAGGTCTGAGCCTTTAGCGAACCGCAGGTGGCGGCCGTCGGGCGACCAAGCGCCAGCGTGACCCACCGTATCGGCCAGACGGCGAGGAGCTCCCGAAGGGAGAGGAAGAGCCCAGAACGGAAACTCTGTTTCCGTGCCTCCCGAACTTTCCACCAAAAGCTGCGTATGGTCAGCCGAGATATCGGAAAGGCCGACGTTCGTGAAGGGAGTTGGAATGGCTGAAGTTTGGCCACCGGCGCTGGATGCCTGGACCAGTGGCTGACTCCCCCCGCTCGTCTCAGTAATATACAGCCGCGAACCATCCGTCAGCACAGACACCTTCGGTATGCCGTCGTGTGTGATCTGGGTGGTAGCGAGGATCTTGGGTGGAGGAAGAGGGGAACGAAGCCAGGCGATTGTACCAGCGACCGCGACGAGCACAATCAACACCGGTGCGATCCAGGGCCAGCGAGACTTGGCAGGAGCCAGTGCACTCGCAGCCGTCATCTTTCCTGAGGTCGTGTCACGCTTTAGGCGTTTCAGGTCCGCGCGCAACTCCGCCGCGCTCTGGTAGCGGACCTCGCGATCCTTCTCCAACGCTTTGTTGGCGATGCGTTCGAATTCCAGAGGAAGTTCGGGATTGAGGCGGAGCGGTGGTGTGGGCGCGTTATTGAGGATGGAATTGAATAAAGCTGCGGTGCTATCACCGCGAAAAGGAAGCGTTCCGGTTGCCATCTCGTAGAGGACGGCTCCTAACGAAAAGAGGTCGGTACGAGCGTCAAGTTCCTTGCCGAGAGCCTGCTCCGGGGACATGTAAGCCGCCGTGCCAAGAGTGCTGCCGGGGCTCGTCAGGTGCTGTTCGCTGAGGGTGGCGGTTGCGCCCGACTTGGAACTGGTCATCATGTCGATCTTGGCGAGCCCGAAATCGAGAATTTTCGCGTGACCGCGATCGGTTACAAGGAGATTGGCGGGCTTGATGTCGCGATGAACGATGCCCTTGGCATGCGCGGCATCAAGGGCATCAGCGACCTCAATCCCTAAGTCCACAAGCCGGTCGGTTTCGAGCGGACGACTCAAGATGGTCTCCCGCAGGGTCCGGCCTTCCAGGTGCTCCATCACAATGAACGGGCGTCCCTGGAATTCACCGATCTCGTGGATCGTACAGATGTTTGGATGATTGAGCGCGGAAGCGGCTCGGGCTTCGCGGCGGAAACGCTCAAGGGCCTGAGAATCCTGGGCGACATCGTCTGGCAGGAATTTGAGCGCCACGAATCGCCCGAGTTGAGTGTCCTCGGCTTTGTAGACCACACCCATCCCACCGCCACCTAGCTTCTCGACGATGCGGTAGTGCGAGATGGTCTGGCCGAACTGGGTCTTGATCTTACGTGTATGAAATAGAGAAGGTCAACGAAGGCGGAGTGGTGAGTGGGTCTCTCCAAGAGAAGATCCCAGGTAAACGGCTAATTGTTCCCGTATCCTGACCGTAGTTTGTCGGATCGTCGGCGATAGGGGAAGAATCTGGGAGACTCTTCAACGCTTTGTCTCACGGTCCATAAACAGCGTTCTAGGAAGTGATGATCCAAGATCCGGGACGGACTGTCGCCGATCCGGAGGTGATCGGAACCGCCGGCGAAAAGCCTGAACCGGCTGAGAGGCCGCTACTACGACAACGCCCCGGCATTGCACTCACAACGCAACAACTACGCTGGAGTGCGCCCGTCTCCGGTCACAGGGCGGTTACAAGCCATCTTTCGAGGGGTCCAGTTCAAGTTATTTGCCGCAGGTCAAAATGCTTCGGAAGCCGTGTCCCAAGCGGGCTTGAGGCTGGTGCCGGGAGGGGGAGTTGAACCCCCAAGGTACTAAGTACCGGCGGATTTTGAGGGCATCGAAGTGAATTGCCTTCCTGTGATGCCAATTGCTCCCGAGTGCGTCCGACGCTGTTTCGACGAATAGGCAAGTGCTGCCAGTTCCCTTCCAGATGTACCGATTGCGCCCAGATCCGGTCACAACGGCGTCACAAACAGTGGAGTTCGACCTTTTCAGCAGGGGACCTTAATGATGGCCAAATCAAGGTCTCACTTGCTAGATTTTGCCAGAACTCGGATGCCATGAGGGACTAACTCTTTAATCACGATGGGGCGTATGGTCATGTTCCATCGACTCTCTATCTTGCCTATGGCGTATACTTCAGCCGCATTTGCACTGACGGTGTGACCCTGTTTCGCTCGTCTGAGCTCGAAATGTTGCCAAGAACGACAGAGGCGGACTGCTCATCAAAGGGTGCTTAAATGAACACACCTCGAGCGCTCAGCAGTGGGGTGCAGGCAATTTTGCTCGCTGGACTCTTGTGGTCCGGTCCTACCGCCGCACAAATCCAGAATGGGGACATCGTGGGACTCGTGACCGACGTCTCTGGCGCTGTCTTGCCCAATGCCGCGGTCAGCGTCTCGAATCTGGAAACCAATCGCAAGGTTACGGTTCGAAGTAATGAGACCGGCCTTTATTCCGCTGGGCAGTTGATCTCAGGAACTTACATTCTCACAGTCTCGGCCGCCGGGTTTGCAATCTCTACCAGTGGCCAGGTAAAGGTCAGACCTGGAACTGCCTTGCGTCTTGATTTCACCCTTAGAGTCGCTGGCCGTCCTGAAGCAGTGGAGATCAGAAGCGCAAGCCCGTCCGTCTACCCGGTAGATACCGAGAATGCCAGGCTCTCAACGACGTTGGACTCGACGCAGGTTGCGGATCTTCCGCTGAACGGGCGCAACCTATACGACCTGGTGCAATACGTTCCAGGAGCGGTCAACGTGCGGGGTGTAATTTTCGAAGATGGCAGCCAGGCCGTAGTCAACGGCGTGCGTGAAAACTTCGGAGGCTATCTCGTTAATGGTCTGCCGAACAGAGGCTTGAGCGGCGGCATTGTCAATCGTCCCATCGTGGATACGATTCAACAAGTCCAGGTATTCACGCTCAACAACTCCGCCGAATTTGGCAGTAGCGCCGGAGCGGTCACCAGCCTGGTCACCAAGTCTGGAACCAATCACTTTCACGGAAGTAGTTGGTGGTTTTTGCGCAACGATGCCGTGGACGCCAATTCGTTCTTTGCTAACCATGACCCTATCCCGACCAACCGGGTCAAGCCGGGCGTGCGGTTGAATCAGTTTGGGCTCGCAATCGGCGGACCGGTGTGGAAGAACAGGCTCTTCTTCTTCGCTGCATACCAGGGAGAACGTTTTGTGACTTCCTCGCCGGGCGTGGTGCTGGCCGAATCCCCACAACTTCGGCGTGCTGTCGAAGAGACCTTTCCAACGTCGGTAGCCAGTCTCCTCTACTCCAAGTTCGCGCCGTCAGCCTCTGGAACCCCAGCCTTCACTTCGCGCGACTATGTCGTCGGAGGCCGGTTCTCGGGCTCAGGGTTCACCCGATTTGCGGACTATCTGTGTCCCGCAGCGACGGACGGGACGGGCACAATCTCCAACAGATTCGCCAGCCTTTTTGGCGTGGAGCAGGCCGACATTGACCAGATGAATCTGCCCGAGGCAGATAGTGGTTGTCCGGGTGGTTCACCCTATTCGGCTCCGGTAATCGGCGCACTCAATCGAGATGATCCCCTTTTAGTGAACGTGCTCAGCGTCACTCCGTCGCAAACGGATGGCGATTTCGCCCATGGTAACGAGGGTTCCCTGCGACTGGATTACATCTTCGGGCCAGCAGATAGTCTGTTTGCCCAGACGAATTGGTCTCGATCTACCGACCAGTTCGGGGGCGGCAATCTGGTGCGGCGCTTTCCCATGCCCATCAGGCTGACCGCCCCTAACTTCCAGTTGAGCTACATTCACACCCTCAACCCCAATCTACTGAACGAATTTCGAGCTGGTTATACGGGGTCCATTTCTACTACGGACACTGCCTTCCCTGGCGTTCCCTCGATTTCGTTCGATGATTCGACCCTCGGCTTTGGGGCTGGGTCTGAATATCCGGAAACCTTTCGCGAGAGCATTTATACCTACGCGGATTCCCTTTCGCTGAACCACGGCAAACACAAGCTGAAGGCCGGTGTGGATCTTCACAGGAATATCGAGAATAGCAACATCAACACCGGTCGCCCCTCCTACTATTTCTTCGATCCGTTATTTTTTGCTGTTGACGCCCCTTATGGCCAGTGGGCAGGCGTTGATCCTGGCATTATCAGTGGGAAGCTGGCCCACCTTGAGCCCGTTACCCGCCACTGGAGAAACTGGGAGATCGGTCCGTACTTTCAGGATGATTGGAAGATTACCCGCCGGTTGGCCCTGAACCTGGGCATTCGATATGACCTTTATACCCGGCTCACTGAACTGAATAATTTGGGGACCACCTTTCTCAAGGGCCCAGGCCACAATTTTATCGATGACATCACCACCGGGGCTGGGCAGATTAAGAATGCTAGTGAACCCTGTCTGGGCAATCCGTTGGCTACAATCGCGGGCGTCTGCGGCCCGGGGGGATTTGCGCCCGCCAAATCTCTGGGCGCGGGAGACCACAATAATTTTGGCCCCCGGCTTGGTTTCGCCTGGGATATGTTCGGTAACGGCAAAACTTCTCTGCGGGGAGGTTTCGGCATTTCCTATCAGAGTGCGATCTACGCGCCGTACTCCAACACCCGTTGGAACCCGCCTTACTATTCCTTAGACCAGGCGTTCAACGCTCTCCTCGGGAACGTCAATCATGTGGTCTACGGGCCGGTGGGAGGAGAGGCGCCAACCTTTCTGGGGCCGGCTCCAGCCGCTCAACACTCAGGAACTGGCGCACAGGCGACCGGCAATATTTCCGGGTGGGATCCCTCAAATCCGAACATCGGAGCCCTGACCAGTATTATTTTCCCCGAAGGCATTCCTGATCCGGCCGTGAAAAGTTATTTCCTGGGGGTGCAACGAGCGATCCGGCGTAATCTTACCGCTGAGGCAAACTACGTAGGCACCAGCGCCTCCGATCTGATCCGAGCTGAAGATGTCAACCGTGTCCCAGGCGGCCTGCTCCCCGAAGGAACCTGTGTCAGAGACAACCTGGACCGCTTGCTGTGCAGCCAGCTCGACAGTCGACTCAATCCCTATGGGCAGCCCAATAACTTGACTGGGCGACTCAATCCAAATTTCGGCAACCTGCGGGTGTGGCGAGACATCGCTGATTCAAACTACAACTCGCTGCAGCTCTCACTGCAGGGGAGGCTGGACAGGGGGCTTCAACTTTCCGCGAACTATACGTTCAGCCACTCCATCGACTCCGGGTCGAGTTGGCACAGCGGTAACACCACCGTGAACGGGTTTGCCGCCGGCGACGGCTACACTACGGATCAAACGCAGCCCGGCCTCGATCGCGGCAATTCAACCTACGATGTGCGGCATCGGCTCACAGTTTCCTACACCTGGGAGCCCCCGTTTTTTCTGCATCGTAAAGGCTTCGTGAGAACAGTGCTGGCAGGGTGGCAGGCGAACGGCATCTGGGCATTCCAAAGCGGCGCCCACTGGACACCGTTCGACCCGCGCCGGATGGTGGGTTTTCAGGAACTGGCGCCGGGCGCCTGCGTAGCAGGAACCTTCGACGCCAAGCAGTGTATAAGCCTAGGAGGCGACTACAATCTAGACGGCGAACGCAACGACCGGCCCAGTGCAGTCGAGGACCACGTGAATGCGACACGCACCCAATGGGCCGACGGCTTCAACCTTCCGGCAAATTTCTTCTTCGCGCCTTGCCTGGCTTGTACCGGCAACTTGGGGCGCAACACGTTTGTGGGTCCTGGGTATTGGGCAGCAGATGTGTCGATCTTCAAGAATTTCAAACTGACCGAACCACTTCATCTGCAGTTTCGTGCCGAGTCCTTCAATGTGTTGAACCACACCAATTTTCAGATTGGAAACAACGCCATCAACGATCCGGTCTTTGGGCAAGCCGGAGGGACCGCGAATCCGCGAAACCTGCAGTTCGCGCTAAAGTTGATTTTCTAATAGAAGAGTAGGTAATTCGCCGGGATGCGCTTTGAAGGATCGCCATGATGTTGCAGCTCGGCCAGAAGCGCATCATCGGGATCGGCGTAGGCCAGCTGGTTTTGCACTCGCGCTTCCAGTCTCTCGGCCTCTTCTTCTCTTCCCACTTTGCGGTACAGGCGGGCTAGGTGCAAGTCTAGCTTCAGGTCATCCCGCTCTCCCGAGCGCGGCTCTAACATCGGCTGCAAGATCTCTATAGCACCGTTCGTGTTTCCCTGCTGATCCAAAGCTTGCGCCAATGCGTTGCCTGCCATGTAGCGATGGGGATCATGGTCGTTCAGATATCGTCTGAGTGCCGTTTGCAGCTCCTGGATCCCTTGCTCAGTCCTGCCGTTGGCCAGGTCAACTTCTCCATGAGCGTGAGCCAGCCACAGTTCAGGAGACTTCTGTTTTTCGAGCCTGGACACCACCTCGCGAGCTACCGGCAGCATACCGGCCTCTGCCAGACGTGCAGCGGTTCCCGGACCCAACTCTGCTCCGCTGGCAAATTGCTTACGCATCTGACGTCGCAGTCCCTCGAGGTCTCCTCGGGCTTGCGCTATCGATACCAGGTCAGCCTGCTTTTCTCCCTCGTCAGAGAGTTGGCGATAAAAGCTTTCCGCCAGCTTGATCTTGCCGCACCGCAAGTACAGATCACCCAGGTGGTCGAGCCAAACCTGCCGGTATCCATCATCTCGCCAGTCTGCGGTCTTTGCCGCCAGCCGATCGGCCTCGGCAAGCGCTTCATCCGTATTGCCTTCGCGCAGGAGCCTAATAGCCTTGAAGAAAGCCAGGTCCGCGGAGAGCGGGTGGCCCTCCCGAAACTCCGGCTTCTCGAGCCGCGTGGCGGCTTCATAATACGGCCGGGAGGCATCGGGGTCTTTCGTCCAGCTTTCTACGGCATACCAGGCTCGAAGGTTAACAAGATAGTCGTTGGGCCGTAACTGGGCCTGTTTAGTCGTTTCAGCAACAGCGTCTGCATACCGGCGAGACCCTTCATACCCAAATTGCAGATTATTCTCTCCCCAGTAGTGATCGGGATACAACCGAACCAGCACCTCATAGGCCTGTATGGCTTGTTCAACCTGACCAGTGCTGTCGTAATAGCTCCCCTGGATAAAATAGCGTTCCCGATCTGTGGCGGTGTCCGCAAGTTCGAACGCTCTCCTAAAATGCTCGCCTGCCTTTTTGCCGTGGCCCAGTTGGGAGTCGCAATACGCGAGGTAGACGTGCGCAGAAGCAAAATCTGAATCCGCCTGGACAGCTTGTTCCAGTAAGTGAGCCCCTGGTCCCCATTTTTCTTCATTCACGAACACCATACCCTGGGAGTAGAGCTTAAGGGCTCGCAGGGACGGAGTTGTCGCTTGTTCCAGCCGGGCATTACTTTCCTGAATCTGTGCCAGCGATTCGCCCGCGAGGTTTCGCACCTGGTTCGAGAGACGCCGCACCGCCCCAGAGACTGCCGCCGTGCTGGCTGCTTCCTGGCTCACGCTTTGCAGAATTGCGCCGTTAGAAGGATCCACGATGCTGGCGCTGAGCAGATAGACAGGTCCGAGCTTCTCCACCTGTCCTGTAACTAACTCTTGAATTGCCCCATCGCGCACACAAACTTCCCGAGCGAGGCCTGCGTCCAGAGGCGAATTTCCCGGTTTCTTCATCAGACGGAGAATGTCCTCCACTCGTTCGGACGGCACTACCTTAAGAAACTCGGAACTGCTGAGTTCACGCCGCATCGCGTATTCCAGGGTGTCATCCAGGGCCGGCTCACCGGTGAGATTCTCGAAATGCGCGACCAGCACTGATCCGGGCGGCAGCACCCGACTGTTCGTGCGGAGACGAAATGCGGCGATGGCGACAAGCGAAAAAAGAATGACGGCTGTGGTGGACCAGAGCTTCCAGGGGTGCGTCGCCCGAGTGGGCAGGTGAACAGTATTGGGTTTGGGAGTATCGGCTGTGGGAACTGAGTCACTCGGAGTGAATTCTGGTTGAACCGTCTCGGAGTTGACCTCTCTGCTTACGGGGAAGATGAAACGATAGCCTCGGCGGGGCAAGGTCTCAACAAAATGCGGGCTGCTGGCCGAATCCCCCAGAGCAGTACGCAATTTTCCCACCGCCAGGTCGATGGCGTGATCGAAGTCCCCAAAGCTCTCGGCCGGCCAGATGCGCTGACGCAATTCCTCCCGCGTCAGCATGGTGCCGGGCCGTTCCAGCAGTGCAGCCAAAATTTTGAAAGGCTGTTCCTGAAGGCGAATGCGGAAGCCCGCTTTGCGCAATTCTCCGGCCCGAAGGTCTGCCTCGAAGACTCCGAAGCGAACGACGCTGGAGGCTTGGCTGTTCCCCATCCCCACCCCCGGAAAATATGGTCACGAGTTTAGCACGTTTTACCAAGAATCGCGGGGAGAGGATGAGCTCTAACTTGCTGCCTTTCAGTGAGTTCGCGGGAGAGCAACGTAATAGGTTGAAAGTACTTGCGGCGAATTGTGGCCTTCCTTCCTGCAACCCCATAGTGGCGCCACTGTGGGGAGGGTTCGATGTTCAGGCCATGGCCGTTGCTAATACTCCTTGGCGTGACTCTCACAAGTGGCCAATCGACAGCGCGACCAGGGGTCGGCGATGCTGAACCGACTGAGAACCAACTTGTCCAACGCATTCCTTTCGAGCTGCGCCACGGCTTTGCTGTCATCGTCCGTGGCTCTATCGGTAATGCCAAGAACCTCAAGTTTTTGATCGATACGGGAGCCTCTCCCAGCGTGGTGGACCGCCGCGTTGCACAAAAGCTCCATTTGACATTGTCGACCGGACGATTCTCAACCTTCACCCGAAGAGTCGACGTGGACCAGGCAATTGCTTCCGACCTACACCTAGGACCTTTCCACGCCGACGAACTAAGAGTCCTTGTACACGATCTTTCGGGGTTGGAGGAAACGCTGGGTGTGCGCGTGGACGCCATGGTCGGCTACGATTTCTTGCAGCAAGGGGCTTTTACGATCGACTACGCATCACGGTCTGTCCTGTTCGGTCCCATCGATCCGCAACTCGAAACAATTCCTTACGCTTCGGGTTTGTCCTACGTGGTGGTTCTGATGCGCGTGCAGGATGCAGAACTTCCGCTTTTAGTGGACACTGGTGCGCACGACCTCATCGTATTTGAAGACGGACTGGAAGACTCCATCAAGACGACGGCCTCGGCAAAGGCAGGCCAAACCTTCACCAACCTTGGGGGGGAGATTAAAGTGAAGCCGCTGGACTTTTCCCGTTCGTTCCTGGGAGCCATGCCCTGGTCCGATCGCGGAGCTTTTCTCTTGCAAGACTCCCATACGACCTACTCTGCTGGATTCAAAGGATTGCTGGGCGTAGCTGCTTTGCAAAGCGCTCGGGTAGGCTTCGATCCTGTGCGCCGATTATTTGCTTGGGAGTCGAAGATTACACGGTTCGCTTCAGCAGCGGACTTGCGCCAACTGGAAATCTCACCGCCGGGAGGGAGCGTCTTGTCCACTGGTAAATCACACTGAGGCGCGGTGGATAACGGGCATTTGCCTGCCTTGGTTAGTCTTGGGTCACGATGGTCTAGCTCTTTGCCTTGATTTCAAGCGGATTCGCAGAAGGGGAACGGCACTCTTGCTCGCCGGGTATACTCCGGATTTGGTGCGCTCCACTGCTAATTCAAGCCAATATTAAATGCCCAAATCTGGAGAGCGCCGAGGGTGGTATTCGGACGCTTCGGATTCAATGCGTCACCCTTCCACACCGCCGACTCAAGAATTGTGCCCGGGAGGTTCCCGTTCTGTCTGATTCTGCTGAGCGTTGGCTAGTACCCGACCGACAAGTCCACCTTCGCCCCATCATCGCTTCGCGATCGCGTTTCGTTCGCCTGGCGTCGTTTCTAAAACGGGACTGCAAAAGTGCTCAACGGAGAAACCTCGGCGATTGGACGCCGTAACACCCCTAGCAGTTCGTTCTCTTCAGTCCGCTTTGCGGAGGAATATCTCACGAACACGGGCATTTTTGTGCATTTCGGGGCAAACAGCTCGGCGTTTTCTCTGCAATCCAGACTGTGTGGCGGAGAGGGAGGGATTCGAACCCTCGGTACCGGTATTAGCCAGTACAACGGTTTAGCAAACCGCCGCATTCGGCCGCTCTGCCACCTCTCCGACGTTATTCATCAACAACTTGCGTATAGGCTACCAAAGATTATGTTGCACAAACCGCTATCCTTGCCAGGTCGGTAGGGCAAGGGGGAAGCGATGGCTCGGTATCAAAGCGGTCAAGTCTTCAAGGCTCAGGGTGCGTTTTCACGTCCGCTGCTGCACCACTGAGATTGTAGACGGGAAGCTGAAAGGAGTCCAACGGGTCTGAACGGCTCTGCTCCAAGGATAACCGCCATCACAGCGGCACATGCAATCCTGTCCCGACCCTGGCGGATGGGGTCATGGAGCGGGTCAATGCACTGGCTGGCGCGCTGCCCATCCTGACACCAAGATTCCCGACTTCTGGGGCGATCTACCGTCCCCATCTGGAACGCAACACGAAGGCGTCGGCGCTGCACGGCTACAAGAAGGTTTGGGCAAGCCGTTCCTCGGCCGCGTTCGCTGCCAATCAACCTACGGCACTACCACGCCATCATGCAAAACGATTCCTGACCTCTCTCGCTGAGCGGACCTCGGGCCGAGGACGATTGTCTACATCCGGTCTGCCAGTGGAATGTTCGGGCACGCCCTGCGACTCAACCGTATCACAGTGAACGCTTGGCGGGATGCCGGCAGTTTGAGCGTCATCTTAGACATTGGAGGATGCTGGGGCGATCCGGCCCTCTCGTCAACACCGCACCCATCCTTCATTTGGCCTTAGGGCTTCGTGATTCACCCTGATTCCAGGCAGTCAGGGATCTGTCCGCGTTCTTCTCATCCACGGTTTCGATCTCCACTTTCCCGCTGCGCAAGAAGCTTTCCTTGAGGTCCACGCCGAGACCTGGTCCTGGAGGAACTCCGAGCCGCCCTTTTTGCGGGACGCCGGTGGCCGTGGCAATGGGCACATAGCGATCGTTGTAGTGACGTCTTACGGTCTCAAGAATCTTGAGATTGGGAGTTGCCATCGCCAAATGCCAGGAAGCAAAGTGCGTGATCGGACCACCGCAGTTGTGAAACGCTACCGGGAGATACTCGGTGTGCGCGGCGGCCGCAATTTTCTTGGATTCCGTGAGCCCTCCTCCCCAAGCCAGGTCAGGCATGATAATCGAAGCGGCCCGCCGCTCCAGCAACTCGCGGTATCCCCATCGGGTAAAAAGCCGCTCGCTGATGCACAGCGGTTGCCTCACCTTACTGGCCAGCACTCCATAAGCCGCCATGTTGTCCTGGGGAAGCATCTCTTCGAGCCAGGTGACGTTGTAGGGCTCGAGCGCATGGGCGATTTCGATGGCGCAGGGAAGATTCCAAAAACCATGGAATTCCACCATGATCCGCATGCTGTCGCCTACGGCCTCGCGAATGCGCCGGATCGGCTCCAGTCCCTCCGCCATTTCTTCAGAAGCAATGGTTTGTCCATGATTGCGAATCGCCACCCTGTCAAAAGGCCAAATCTTCATTGCCGTGATGTCCGCTTTCATCAATTCTCTCGCCAGTTCCACGGGGTGCGTGTTGAAGTCGTAACCGTCGTCGTAGCAAGTGTTGTAAATCGGAATCGAATCCCAACATTGTCCACCCAGCAAGATGTACGCTGGAAGTCCGGTCGACTTGCCAAGGAGGTCCCAAAGCGCCACATCAATGGCGCTCAGCGCCCGCATCTCCGCACCCGCCCATCCCCGGTATTGAATGTGGGTAAGAAGGTCCAGCCAAATCCTCTCGATATCCCGGGGATCGCGACCCAGCAACACCGGGGCATAATCCCGAAGGACGACGGCCCTTTCGCTGTGTGGACCGGTGAAGGTTTCGCCGATTCCGTAGAGACCAGTGTCGGTGTGCACACGCACCCAGAGCCAGCCAATCTTGCCGGCGTGCGTTTCAGTCACGTTGGGGTGGGCGATGGTTTCAATCTTCGTAATTCGCATAAGTGTGGGTCCAGCAGCTGGATAGTTTCAGAGACTATGAGCTTCTCGATGATATTCGAGCACGTGGCAACCGGCCTCGATTCCTTCCAGTTCTCGCTTATGATTTCCGGAATAAAGCAGGAGAGACAATATGCGCTTCCACGCAGCTAGAAAAGGGGCCACGTTCAACGAGGTTGGCTACCGGCATCACGTACGGTGCATCCCGCGTTCGGCCTTGGCCGCCCCTGAGCTATAGTCCAGGATTCATTGACGAATCCGCCCCCTCAAGGGGCGGCCTATCCAGCGCAGCTATTCTAATGACAGGCCTTGTTTTATGTCAACAGTAATGTTGACAAACGAGGTGGAGCTGCATATCCTGCATTTGCCGATGACCGCGGAACTGTCGCGCTAGGCTGGCCGTTCAGCTCTCCTGAATCCACAGGGTTCGGCAGCGCGGTCAGGAATGCGGCCAAAACACTAAGAATGCAGGGTGAGTTCGCGAACGTGCTGCCACTGGAAATGTCGACGGCTGACGCCATTCGAGTGC
Source organism: Terriglobales bacterium (assembly GCA_050745885.1). Classification (GTDB taxonomy): domain Bacteria; phylum Acidobacteriota; class Terriglobia; order Terriglobales; family Acidobacteriaceae; genus JAIQFF01. The sequence continues at coordinate 74,980 of JBOGLD010000086.1, read as the reverse complement.
CGGCGCAAAATGTCCCGGTTTGGCGTCGGACGCAGGTACTGGTCGTCGGGGGTGGCGCGGCAGGCCTGGCGGCAGCGGTTTCTGCCGCGCGCGGGGGAGCTGCGGTCACACTGCTCGAGCGAGGCGCGTATCTGGGTGGTTTGGCGACCGGCGGCCTTGTAATTCTCCTCCTGACCATGGATGACGGAAGCGGCCATCCGATTATCCGCGGACTGTGTCAGGAAGTCGTTGACCGCCTCGCGGCCCGGGGCGCCGCGACCTTTCCTCCAGAGAGCGAGCGGTTTCGAAACGATGACCAGCTTGTGAATCACTGGGCGGAACGAGGCCTCTGCTGGGGTAAGGGACCTCATCACGTCCGTTACTCGGTGAGCTTCGATCCCGAAGAACTCATTCTCCTTGCCAACGAACTCGTCGCCGAATCCAGGATTCACATCCTTTTTCACACCCAGGCAGTCGACAGCATCGTGGAAAAACGTGAGGTGAAAGGCGTGATCGTTCAGGGCCGCTCGCGGCGCAGAGCCGTTCTGGCTGACGTTGTCATTGACACCACTGGAGACGGCGATGTTTTCATGCTTGCCGGCGCCAAGTTTGAGTTGCAGCGGGTCGTACCTTGGCTTTGGTTTCGTATGGGCAACGTCGACGACAGTGCTTTCACGACTTCCGGGCCGCTCAAGATCTTCCGAACGGTAAGGCCGCGCGAGGCTCTGGTTGTTCCCTGGGGTGGCGCGCTGGCGCTCACCCGAAACATCGATCCAACGGACGTTGAGGATCTTACCTGGGCCGAGATCGCGTGCCGCGAGAAGATCCACCAGGTCATCCGCGAGCGCGTCAAGACACATCCCGGCCTGGAGAAGGCTTTCATTTCGGAAGTGGCGCCGCAGCTCGATATCACGGAAAGCCGTCGTCTGATCGGCCGACGCGTACTCACCACCGACGATGTCAACAAGCACTCCGCCGACTCGATCGGGTGCACCGGGAATTGGAGCAAGTACCGCGAATTTTACGAGATTCCGTATTCTTGCCTGCTGGCTGCTGAGTTCGACAATTTGCTGACCGCCGGAAGGTGCATCTCCGTTTCCCACCCCGTCCATCATTCAACCAAAGAAATTCCAGCGTGTTTTGTGACCGGAGAAGCTGCCGGTGCTGCGGCGGCGCTAGCTGTGAAGGAAGGCATATCTCCGGCCTTGCTGGACGTAAGTTTGCTAAGAAAACAGCTTATGCAACAGGGGGCTTGCCTGACCGCCTCCACTGAACCCCGCGAGGAGGCGCATGCCGGAAGAAACCAAGGTGTTTGAAACAGACTACGTGGTAACGGAGCGAGAGGCGATTCACTTCATGGGTGCCGAGGTTCCACCGGTCCTGTCGACCCCATCGATGATCAATTGGATGGAACTCGCTTCACGGGCAAATGCGAGCGAGCTGCTGAAGCCTGGCGAAGACACCGTGGGTGTTTCTGTCCAGGTGACTCATCTGGCGGCAACGCCCGTTGGCATGAAGGTTCACGTCGTTTCAAAGTTAAAACAGGTAGAAGGCCGGACCTACTCGTTTGAAGTCGAAGCGTTCGATGAGAAAGAGAAGATTGGCGAGGGATTGCACAAGCGCTCATCTGTAACCCTGACCAAGTTTGCCGATCGGATACTGGCCAAGAAAGAAACTTCGAAACATGCTGGCTGAACTGGAACAATCCAACGGAATCGGCATCCTCAGGTTGAGAAGGCCTGAACGCGCCAACGCTCTGAATACGGCGCTGCTGAAACAGTTGGAGCGCCTGCAGCGGCAGATTCGACGGGATCGCCATTTGCGAGTCCTAATTACCCTTGGCGAGGGTAAGGGTTTCTGTGCGGGTTCTGACGTGCAGGAACTTGCCGGATTCTCACTACTGCAGGCGGAAAAAAGCCAATTGCTCGCGGCGAAGGTGTGCCGGGAGTTCCTTCAAATCCCGCAGCCGACCATCGCGGGGGTTCACGGCTATGCTCTTGGAGGCGGTTTTTTTCTCGCGGCCTACCATGACTTCCGCATCGTTAGCCTCGACGCCAGGTTGGGGTTGCCCGAAGTAGCATTAGGGTGGAACCCGACGTTTGGGATTCAGCGCTTATGCCAACTCGCCGGCGTGGGCGCGTCGAGCCGCTGGCTGATGCTGGGCTCCGAGTTTTCGGCATCTGAAGCGGCCGAGAGCGGTTGGACAAACCAGGTGGTTCCGGAGAGCGAAGTCTTGACCGCTTGCAACAACCTGGCCGAGCGGCTCTTGGCCCTTCCTGCCGGCGGCCTGACTGCCATCAAGCAGGCAATGTGGGGCGTTTCTGGCGGGCAGTTTACGCATTCGGATGCGATTGAAGCGCGCCTGTTCAGAAAATGTCTCGCGTTCTCCGAGGCGCAAGCCAGCCTGCGTACCTTCCGCCGCGGCAGAACACAATAGATCGCTTCCATCTGCTTATTTTTTGAGCCATGAACACCGTCACTGGCACGCGCACCATTCCGGCCTTTCTTGAATTCCATGCTTCTTCGCGTCCAGATGCAACTGCGGTGATGGCTGAAACGTCGGCCGAGGTTCTGCAGTCACTCACCTGGTCCGCGCTCCACTCGCTGGTCCAGCAAGCCAGTAACTGGATCTACTCCCAGGGGCTGCGGAAGGGTGATGGAATCGTCCTGCACATTCCCAACAGTTTGGAACTCTACTTGTTGTGGCTTGCTGCGGCTTCAACCGGAACCGTGGCGGTTCCCGTCGATCCGCGATGCACGGCCCCGGAATTGCGCCACATTGTCATTCATTCTGACGCTCGATTGCTCGTGACCCACGAGGCAGGCCAGGATATCGCTCACACGGCCTGCGCCGGCGCCGGGGAAATCGTCCGGGTCGTCTCGGCATCGCCGGCCAGACCTTTTTCCGATTCCGTTCTGGGTGAAGAGATCGCATCGCAGCCCTGCTCGACCATACCCCACGAGCCACATCCGTTAGACGTTGTGGCCATGCTCTACACTTCGGGGACCACAGGCCAGCCGAAAGGCGTGATGCTGACCCATGCCGCCTATCTTTATGGCGCGGAAGTATTCGCGCGAAGCACAGCGTTGACACAACAGGACCGCCACCTTATTGCTCTTCCGATGCACCATGCCGCTGCCCAATGTCACGCAATCACGCCATCTCTGGTAACCGGAGCGAGCATCGCGATCATGGAACGCTTCAGCGCCAGTCGCTTTATGGAACAGGCCACTCGCCACCGTGCGACGCGGGCGGCTTTGTTTGCCGCACCTTTGCGAATGCTCCTTCGCCAGCACGCTGGCGTGGCAGTACCAGAGAGTCCTCTGCGACTGGTGACTTTTGCGCAGAATTTGACCCATGAAGAGCTATCGGAGTGGGAGAGCAGGTTTCGCGTCCCGCTGCTGCAGCTTTGGGGCATGACCGAAACCATCGGCCTCCCGCTGATGGTGCCCTTGCACGGTCCGCAAAACAACATGTGCATGGGATTGCCGGTCGCCGGGTATGAAGTCAAACTCGTGGACGAGAGCGGCAATCCAGTTCCACCTGGAACCGCGGGCGAACTTATCGTCCGCGCAAACCCGGGCTGGACGGTCACTTCCGGCTATTACAAGAATCCTGCCGCTACCGCCGGGTTAATCCGTGACAGCTGGCTGTGGACTGGAGATCGGGCTCTTCAGGATGCCAACGGCGAATTTCATTTTGTTGGCCGTTCCAGGGAAATGATTAAGCGCGGGGGTGAAAATATCTCGCCCCTGGAAGTGGAGGAAGCCTTGAAGGCCCACCCTGGCGTTCAGGATGCCGCGGTTGTGGGCGTTCCCGACCCACTGAGAGATGAGAGCCTGGTCGCCTTCGTAATACTTCGACCTGCGAACGAAACTACGACGGAAAGCCTTCAGGAATGGTGCCGGCAAAAGCTTTCGGCATTCAAGGTTCCCGGAGAATTTCAATTTTGCGCAGAGTTTCCGCGAACCTCGGTTGGCAAGACCCAACGGCATCTGTTGCGTGAGAGTTATCTTGCCTCGAAGATGAACGCGTGAACCGGCGTAGGATGCACGCTTTGCCCATCGATAGTGGCCCGCCGTTGCCCGGCCTATGACGACTCGGCGACAACTTGCTGGCTCTGTTGCCCAAGCCCCTCTATACCCAATTGAATGCGATTCCCGGGACGCAGGTAAACCGGCGGCTTTTGGCCAAAGCCGACACCGGGAGGTGTGCCGGTGGAAATGATATCGCCCGTTCGCAGGCTCATAAACCGGCTCAAATAACTGATAAGGTGCGCGACTCCGAAGACCATGCTCCGGGTAGATCCATCCTGGTAACGATGACCGTCCACTTCGAGCCACATTTTCAGATGTTGCGGATCTGGCACTTCGTCGGCTGTTACCAGCCACGGTCCGATGGGACCGAACGTGTCAGCGCTCTTGCCTTTGACCCACTGGCCGGTACCCTCCAGTTGAAAGGCCCGCTCCGAAACGTCGTTGATCACGCAATAGCCCGCAACATGCGAAAGCGCATCGGCCTCTTTCACATACTTGGCCGGCCTGCCAATGACTACACCCAGCTCGACCTCCCAGTCGGTCTTTTTTGATCCCCGCGGGATTACGACGTGGTCGTCGGGACCGCAGATGGACGACGTTGCTTTCATAAAGACCACCGGTTCGGGAGGTACTGCGACTCCAGATTCCGCCGCATGGTCAGAATAATTCAAACCAATGCAGATGAACTTTCCGGCGCCGCCGACGCAAGCCCCAATCCGGGTCGGGCCGATGACTTTGGGCAACCCCGAGATATCGGTGTTACGCAGCTTTTCGATCGACTCTGGAAGCAACGATGGTCCAGCAAGATCGGGGATGATTCCCGACACGTCGTGGATTCCACCATCTGAGGCTAGAATCCCGGGCTTTTCCTCCCCCGGTAAACCGTAGCGCAGCAATTTCACCTTTCCCCCCGGGCGCTCAGTCTTCGAACACTAAAGCCGCCATCAAGAATGTAAATCTGGCCGATGGTTAAACTGGATATTCGTCGGAGGCCTGGTAGACAGCCAGCGCTGCGGTTTTCTCCGGGCGGCCCAACCGTCCCGTAAGTTGCCGCGCGACGAACTTGGCGTAGCGTTTTCTACTTTACCCTGGACCATCAAGGCACTGTTTCAGAGCGACTCGCGCGGAACTTCGTGACCTCGACAACCTCTCAGGAAATCCAGGTCCGCACCCGTATCCGCCTGCAGGACATGCTCAACATAAAGCTGCTGGTATCCGCCTTTCGCCGGCGGCTTTGGAGGCTGCCATTGCGCACGGCGCCGCTCCAGTTCTTGCTGCGATACTTCGAGATGCAACCGCCGCGCTTCCACGTCCAGTTCGATGAAGTCGCCATCGCGAACCAGCGCCAGGTTCCCGCCAACTGCCGCTTCGGGACAAACATGAAGCACCACAGTCCCGTAGGCTGTGCCGCTCATGCGGGCATCGGAGATCCGGACCATGTCCGTGATTCCGCGTTTCAGCAGCTTTGACGGCAGGCTCATGTTGCCGACCTCAGCCATTCCTGGATAGCCTTTCGGGCCACAGTTTTTCAATACGAGAACGCAATTCTCATCTACATTCAGATCCGGATTGTCGATCTGTTCCCGGTAGTGTTCGATATTTTCAAACGTGACCGCCCGCCCGCGATGGCGCATAAGATGGGGTGAAGCCGCGGAAGGCTTGAGCACCGCTCCATCGGTCGCCAGATTGCCGCGCAGCACGGCGATACCGCCATGTTCCAGCAAAGGCTTTTCTACAGGACGAATCACTTCAGGGTTCCAGTTCGGGGCGGTTTCGCAATTCTCCCAGATGGTCTTGCCGTTCGCGGTCAGAGCATCGCGATGGATCAGGTTGCGCTCGCCGAGCCTGCGAATGACGGCCGGCAGCCCACCGGCATAGTAAAAATCCTCCATCAAGAAGCGGCCGGACGGCATCAGGTCCACAAGCGTGGGAATATCTCGACCCAGATCGTCCCAGTCGTCGAGCGTGACCGTCAGGCCGATGCGCCCGGCTATGGCAAGCAGGTGAATGACGGCGTTGGTCGAGCCACCTACCGCCCCATTCACGCGAATCGCATTTTCGAATGCCTCGCGGGTCAAAATTCGGGTGATACGAAGATCGTCGCGCACCATTTCGACAATCCGGCGGCCTGCGGTGTGAGCAAGGACCAAGCGGCGCGAATCCACGGCCGGGATTGCGGCGTTGTGGGGAAGTCCGAGGCCGAGCGCCTCAACCATGCATGCCATCGTGGAGGCGGTCCCCATAGTCATGCAGTGACCAGCCGAGCGCGACATGCAGACTTCGGCGTCCCGGAAGTCCTGCTGGTTCAGAGTGCCAGCTTTCAGTTCTTCATTGAGGCGCCATACCGCCGTTCCGGAACCGATGGCTTGACCCCGGAAGTAGCCATTAAGCATGGGACCGCCGGAGACCACCAAGGTTGGAACGTCACAGCTCGCAGCCCCCATCACTAATGCCGGAGTGGTCTTGTCGCAACCACATAAGAGCACCACACCGTCGATCGGATTGGCCCGAATCGACTCTTCGACATCCATGCTGACCAGGTTTCGGAATAACATCGCGGTGGGCCGGAGGTTCGTCTCACCCAGCGACATTACGGGGAACTCAAGAGGCAGGCCTCCAGCTTCCCACACACCCCGTTTGACGTGCTCGGCGATCTGCCGCAAATGGGCATTGCAAGGCGTCAGTTCTGACCAGGTATTGCAGATACCCACCACTGGCCGCCCGTCAAACACATCGTCTGGCAGTCCCCGCATCAAGCTTCGATGCACAAAACCGTCTTTGTCTGCTTTTGCGAACCAGGCAGCGGACCGATAACGGCGCTTCTCCTCGGACACAGGCTCTCCCTCTTGCAAGAAGTGGTCATCCTCTTCGTCTTTGAAGCCGGCTATGGCAAGAACTCCTCGTTCAAACCCGTGGAGACTACATGAGGCAGCGCGCTGCGCCGGCCTGCTAGTAAGACTTTGCGACACTTGGGTGTGGTTCCGGCTCGCCGGAGCGCACGTCAAACGGGAGAAAAATTAAGGAATTTCCTCCAGATAAATCAAATCGCTGGTGAACTTGGCGGGCAACTGGATGGCCAGCCCAGTGTCCATCAGCTTGGCGCCGGAGTAAGTTGCGTCCGGGGTCGAATGATCCTCGGTACGAATCTTGTAGTTTGCGTTCGGCGCCAGCCCCTTCAGAGGAACGAGCATCGTCCTCTGATCAGTGTTCGGCCGGAAGATGTACAAGGTACCGTGCTTGAGACTCGGGCTCCAATAAAACATGCCGTCCCAGTGATAGCCATCGGGACGGGGAAGAATGTGATGGACTTCCGCGTCCGCCAACATAGGCCGGATCCAGGATTTGTAGATGTCGGTTGCCCGCTTGACATTGGCGCGCTGCGCCGGAGTCCAGGCCGCGCTGTGGGTAGGGTCAATCTGCCACTGATTCATCATCGAGGAACGCCAGAAATATGGCTCAGGTTGGTCAGCCACCATGGTGTAGAAGTTCTCGTAGGTGTAATTCATAAGTGCTGCCGGCGGAAACGCAAAAGTCGAGTCGTAGGTGCCTTGACGATTGGGCAGCGATGAAAGCGTGTCGTTCATCGCGATGGTGTGGACCCTCTGGATATCCCCGAAATCCTTAATGTGGCCGGAGCCGGAGCATCCTTCGAGAATCAGATCGGGAAATTTTCGCAGCAAGGCCTCTTGCACGGCGTAGTAGCCCAGAGTGGACCAGTAGCTGACGTCCACCCCATAGTGATGGCGATGATTGGTTTGCTGGCACTGGGTGACGATCGGAGTGTAATCCGTCTTGAAATAATCCAGCTTGTATTCGGAGACCACCCGTTGAGTGGCGTGCTCGGCCCAGTCGCGGGCGGGATCATATCCCAGATCGATCAACGCATCCCAGTTGATATGACCTTCAGGATCCAGTTTTGGAGGCGCAACGAACCAATCCGGGTGCTGCGTAATACTCAACGCCCGGGGATCATCTGAATCGGAACCTTGGGTATAGGCCATCCACAGTCCAAACTTCAGACCGTGGCTGTGCAGATATTCCTCGATGGGGCGATATCCATGCGGAAAGCGTTTCGGGTCCCAATACCAGGCGCCCGATTGCGGAAACCACATGGCGTCCACCACAAACGTCTCAAAACCTAGTTCTTTAGCGGTGGCGGCGCTGGCAAGAACACCCTTCTCATCCGCCTTCGCGCCGCCGCTGTCGAGATACAGGTTGTACGCCAAAGTCGGATATTCATATCCCTTGGGAAATCTCGGAAGCAGTTTTTCCATTATGAACCGATGCAGGCTGTAACTGCCGTCGTCGATATCGCCCAGGTAGCAGCCCACAAAGGCGGGCGGAACCAGGAACGTTTCCCCCGCTGGAAGATCGGTCTTGAATTCGGGCACATTCCCCACTTCAATCCCCAACTGCGCCGGTCCGGTGCTGGGCGTCGCGTTCCCGTCGGCGGCTGTGCTGTGAAAGCGAATTCGCCCGATGCCTGAGAACTCCCATCCCACATACATACCGTGCGAGGTTCCAGCTTGCAAAGCCAGCCATGGCACTGGGCTGGCGCCATCCGTGGGACTGCTGGTGAGGGTCTCATCAGAGTTTCTACCCACACCGCGGACAAATGTTCCGCCTTCGTTGGTCGCGTTTCCAGCGCCCCGCCGGATCGACCAGGCGTCGAGAGGCTGGTCGGCGGGAATCCGCAAACGATTCAGGACCAGGCTGTCCTGATGTCCAATCGTGACTACTGCTCCCGACCGGTTCAAAATTGTCAGCCAGTGCTCGACCGGCCCGCGCCCCGGACGGGCCCGCCAGATCGACTCCAATGCAAGAGCCGGAGTGGAGTTCGAAAAACGCAACACCAACTGGCCGCTCGCCGCGTCGAAAGTTCCGCCTTCGTAGCGCCACTTTGTCGTGGTCGCGGACCCTTGCTGAGTAACCGTGGGCAGGAAAGTCTCCGGCACCGGCCCCAGCAGCCAATTCGAGTCATTTTTGGGTGACCCGAGCTGCGTCACCACGGGCATCCCGTCTTGCACGGCCACCACCACCGCGGTGTCATCCGTGCTCAGGCGCCATGACTTATCGGCGTCCGAAGCCAAGGCAAGGTGGCAGGAGATCGCCGCGCACCCGAGCACAATCAGCCAGCGTTTCATGGAAAATGTCCCCATTCAGCCAGCACAGGTTAGACCATGGATCAAGTCAATGTCAACACTACTGTTAACATACTGTACTATAATTCCCCCTCTGTAATTTCATGCGGAGCCCTGACCATGTTTCGAACCGCGGGCATTGTCATTCTACTTGCGCTTTTCGCAGGCGCACCGGCGACCATCTTCGACCTCTCCGCCGATTTCTCCCTTCGGCAAAATCCCAACCAGGCCTGGCAGTATGGCTACTCTGCCACCAACTCCCTCGATCCGGCCCAGTTTCGACTGGATAAGTATGTCAACCCGACGGGCCCGATTGGTTTCTGGCATCCGAGTGTCACTGACAAGCCCGGCCCGGGATATTATCCCTATGTCGCGTACAACCGCACCAGGCAGCCGCAGGTGGGATCGAAGGGCTGGGCGGTTCACCCTGGCGAGATCGCCATGGAGGCCAGCAATACAGGGCAGTACAGCCTGGTGCGTTTCGTGGCCCCAAGGGCGGGAAGGTACACAGTCACAGCCAGGTTTGAGGGCGTCCATTTTGGCCTTTCGACTACCGACGTGCATGTTCTGCACAATGCAACATCGCTGTTCCGTGCCAATATCGATGGCTACGGCGGAGACCCTGCCTTCCACAAAGTGGAAGGGGCAAACCCATCGGCTGTGTATTCAGGCCAGGTCGACCTGGAGGCAAACGAGACCGTGACGTTTGCTGTCGGCTACGGAAAAAACAAGACGAACTTTGGTGACACGACCGGACTTTTTGCCCAAGTGGCATGGCTTGCAGGCGGGAGTCATGACAAATAGCCGAACAGGCGTGCATTTCAGGCCTGGCCGCCCCCGATCATTCTCATGGAACTCGACATAGAAAATTTTGACGACCTGCGAACCTACCTGATGCGCCAGATGCCCCAGGAGTCAGGCCGAGCTGTTTTTTTTGAGAAACTCCTGGGAGGAGTATCGAACCGCACGGTGAAGGTCACTTGGGACGATGGGCGTGGCTGGGTGCTGAAGCAGGCCTTGGCGAAACTCCGAGTCAACGAAGACTGGTTCAGCAGTCCAGACAGGATCCAGGTGGAGGCGAGAGCTCTCCGCTGGCTGAATCGTCTTGCTCCTCCGGGAACAACCCCCTCTTTTGTCTTTCAGGACCCGGTGAATCATCTCATGGCAATGGAGGCGGTACCAGAAGAGCACGAGAACTGGAAATCGGTGTTGCTCTCGGCCCGAGTTGATCCGGCCTTGTTCGAACAGTTTGGTTTTCTCCTCGGCACCATCCACCGCCTGTCTTCGGAATCCGGCCCGGAACTTCGCCGGGAGTTTGCGGATACTTCGTTCTTCGCGAGCCTCCGCCTTGACCCGTACTACCTGTTCACTGCCCGGAGGATTCCAGCCGCTGCCAGTTTTCTCAACGCGCTGGCGCAAGAGACGCTAAGCCACAAGCTCAGCCTGGTCCACGGTGATTTCAGCCCCAAGAACACGCTTCTCTACCAGGACAAGTTGATTCTGCTGGACTACGAAGTGGTTCACTTCGGAGACTCGGCATTCGATGTCGGATTTGCCCTCACCCACTTTCTGAGCAAGGCGCATCACGTCCGCCAAAAACGGGCTGCGCTTGCGGCGGCCGCGGAGCTTTTCTGGCGAGTATATTTCAAAGAGGTGGAGGCGCTGGGTTGGGATGGGCTCGAGCCGCGGGCGGTGCGCCATACCTTGGCGTGCCTGCTGGCCCGCGTGGCGGGAAAATCGCCGCTGGAGTATCTGACTCCGCAGGAAGCCGCGCGCCAATCCCAGGCTGCGCTGATCCTGATGGCGAAAACACCAATTCACGTAGCCGATCTGATCGGCGAATTTCTGGGAGAAATCGAGACTGATGCCGCGAATTGAGAAACTTTCCGGCCGCGAGATTCTTGACAGCCGCGGCAAGCCCACGGTGCTGGCTACTTGCGTCCTCGAAGGCGGAGCCAGTGCTTCGGCTTCGGTTCCCTCGGGAGCTTCAACAGGGACAGCGGAAGCCTTCGAACTGAGGGACGGCGATCTCAAGCGATATCGCGGCTTGGGCTGCCGCCGCGCGGCTTCGAATATCGGCGGAGAGCTGGAGCGGAAACTGGCGGGCCGCGAGTTTAGCCAGGCTGAAATAGATCAGGAAATGATCGCTCTGGATGGAACGGCGACGAAGTCTCGCCTGGGGGCGAATGCGATTCTGGCCGTCTCGGTGGCTTTCGCGCGGGCGTGCGCTCTGCAACGGCGGATTCCTCTCTATCAGCATTTCGCCGAGATGCTCGGCTCTCCCATCGCAGCCCTGCCTCGCCTGACCATCAATCTGTTTAGCGGCGGCAAACATGCCGGGCAACAGGTCTCCATTCAGGATGTCCTCATCATTCCCATGTCGGCGCAGACCGTGGATGAAGCTCTGGTTGCGGCTTCCGCGGTTTACCAGGCTGCCGCCGACCTGGTATTTGAGAAGTACGGCATGCGCCCTCTAACCGCGGATGAAGGAGGACTGGCGCCGCCCTTTAAGACGGTCGAGGAGATGTTCACCCTGGCGACAACGGCCATCGAGAAGGCGGGCTATGCGCCGGGCAGAGACATGTTTCTCGGGGTCGACGTGGCTTCCACGCATTTTTACAGGAATCAGCGCTACGCCATCGATGCCGAGCTTCTGGACAGCAGCGGAATGATCGATACCATCACTCGTTGGCTTGAGCGCTTTCCCATAATCAGCGTGGAAGACGGACTTGCGGAGGATGACTGGGAGAACTGGCCGAAACTTCGCCAGGCGATATCGCCTAAGGCACTGACGCTAGGGGACGATCTCTTGTGCACCAACCCCGACCGCATACGCCGAGCCATTGAAACCAAAGCCTGCGACGCGCTGCTTTTGAAAGTCAACCAGATCGGAACACTCACAGAGGCGCTCGCGGCCTGCCGCCAGGCGCGCGCCGCCGGCTGGTCGATCACGCTCAGCGTCCGCAGCGGAGAGACGGAAGATACCTGGGCGGCGGATCTTGCCACCGGCTGGCAGGCCGATCAATTCAAGAACGGATCGATCCGCCAGTCCGAACGGCTGGCGAAGTACAACCGCCTGCTGGAAATCGCGGAGACCACAGGCTGGCCGCTCGCGGCCTGGCCGCGCCGCATCCCATCCCGGTAAAGCCGTAAATAGCCCCGTCGCCCTTTTGTTCCATGAGCTGGTTGCGGTGTAATTATGTTAACAATGTTGTAGACTTCCGAGAACGTTGCACATTGCGGGGCAAAGGGCGGCATACTCCGCCTGTACGCGGCAGAAATGGCGGAACGGAGAGATCGTGACCATACGCGCGAGCCGTGTTATCCAACTGTTGTTCCTCTGCATGGCGGTCTCCTTGTCCCATGCCCAGATCAACATCCAAAGCGGAGACGCCTATGTGCGCCGCGAGGGCAATGAATGGATTATGGGAACCTCTCGGGTCGAACGAAGGGTTCGCCTCACCAACGGTCAGTTTGTGCTGGCTTCGTTCCGCAACAAGAGCTCTGGCACGGAGTATCAGGACGCAAGCAAGGCACCTGCCGAGATTCGGTTTGCCGCCGATGGGCATGATGCCAGCGCCTCCCAATGGTCATGGAAATTCCGTAGCGAGCGCACGGTTCGCGGGTCAACAGGGGAGATTCAACTCGATATCGAGCTTGAATCCGCCGCGCTGCGCGTGACCAAACACTATGTCGTCTACCCTGGAACTTCGGTGGTTCGGGAATGGCTCACCTTGGAGAACGCCTCTGGCAAACCTGTCCGGATCAGCCACCTGGACTTCTTGCATTCCCGATTGCTGGGCTCGGTTGCACGGGATCTCGAACTCAACTACGTAACCGGTGGAGGCAATTTTAACGGCAGCCAGTTACTGAAGTCAGAGCCTATGAGTCCCGAGTACCAGCGCACATTCGACTCAAACAAAGGCGTCCAGCCCGGAAACTATAGTGGATACCTGCCGCTCATATTTCTACTCAATCGCGGCGCCGCCGAAGGCGTGGCCGTGGGCTGGGACTATCTAGGTCACTGGCGCTTCGAGATCGGCAATCAAGACAACGGCCCGCTGGGCCTGCAACTGGAGTTAGCCGGCTTTGCCAAAACTTTGCCTCCCGGCGGACAGATTGAAACTCCAAAAGCATTCATGGCGCCCTTCTCGGGAGGAGTCGATGCCCTGGGAAATCAGTTGCTCGATTGGCAATATGAGTACTTCTGGGAATTCACAAATCCGGAATACTTTGCCAAGACGCGCTGGGCAGTGGATTGGCCGGAACCGTGGGTCGGGGAAGGAGGCACGCCCAGCGCCGATAACTGGGGACGGAGGCTGGCGCTCGATCTTCGCTACGTTGACCTGTTGCGTGAAACCGGCACCGACATCTTATGGGACGACGCTGGTTGGTACGACAAGTGGGGTACCTGGAACGGACCCGACTGGCGACGGACTACGGATTACTTGCGCAAGTACGACATGCGATGGGTGCTCTGGTATCCGACGTTCCTTGCAACACCGGAGTCCAGGGTGGCGCAGCAGCATCCAGATTGGCTCATTCCCGGGCAGGAAACTCTTGAGCAGTCCATCCCAGCGACGGCGGACTGGGAAAACCGACTGCTGCGTGACAGCGTCAGCGCCTGGGGAGATTTTCAGTGGCGCTATGACATCGCGCCCGCAGCCAGCTCCAACGATACCGACGCTCTCGCTGCCGACCAGAACTTCCGCAAATTGTTGGAGCGCTTCAAGAGCGATCATCCGCAAAGCGGAATCGATGCCTGCGACGGAGGAGGGCGCTGGATCAGCTACGACATCGCGCGTCTGGCAGAGTCCGGCGAATATACCGACGGTGGCGTCGGGCCGTACAGTTCTTATTACACTTCGCTGATTGTTCCTCCCGACAAGCTGCACAACGTGACAGATAACGATCATACGTATTACATGCCGAGCGATCGCCTTCATCTGGCGATGGATCCCACCTGGTACCGAGACCCCGGGGACGGCCCGAATGTGGAATCGATCAGGAAAGATTGGGAGATCTATCATTATTTAGTGGCGCAAGGAGTCGCCGGCCGGTGGAGCCACGTATTTCGCCCTAAAGTGGATCATGACGACCCCATTTGGTACTTCCAGCGGATGAATCGGGATGGGTCGAAAGGCGTCATTCTCACCAAGCACGAAAAGCATGGATCAACTTACTTTGTGATCAGCCGGCTGGCAAAACAGTCGCCCGATCCGCCTGATCATTACCGCGGAGGACCGGGGGAGATGAATGCACTGATTACCACCTCCGCGGCCAGCCTTGAGACTGGAATCTACGAGGATCCGACAGATGGAGCCGTCGGCTTTTACGGCGTACCCGGCCAGGGATTTGGTCCGCTCAATGTCAAGTATCAACTCGGCGCCAATGACGGGCCGCTGGTCACGCAAATCGTGAAGCTGGGAGCAGAAAGGCGGGTGGCTGACCAATTCTTTGGAATGGCGCTTCAGCTTGATCACTCCATGACCGTTACCCAGTTGGGTCAACTCGATCCGGGCGGCAATCATGGCACGTACACCTTATCGCTGCTACGCGCCGACGACGGCAAGGTGCTGGGTACGGTTGAACTGGACATGAGCCAGGCCCATCCCGATGCCCTGGGATTCAAATACGCTCCTTTGCCACAACCCGTTCGTCTGGAGGCCGCAGATCAGCCCGTGGTTATTTATCCCCGCGGACTTTTGCCCGCCCAGACCTACGACGTGCGCGCCAGCATCTCCGGGTTGCATCTTCATGCAACTGGTTCCAAGCTCATGTCCGATGGCATCACTCTCGACAAAATAGCCGCTGGAGAACTGATATTTCTTAACCTTCCACACTATCCTGGCTCCGGCACCGATCATGTTCCTCCGACCGCCCCGTCTTCGGTAACAAAACGGTTGGCGGCGAACCTTGGCGTCGAAGGCGTTGAGGTGTCCTGGTCCGCCAGCCATGATGACAATTGGATTTCCTACTATGAAGTCCGCAAGGATGGAAAGCTGCTTGGAAGGACCGCGAAGGGGACTTTCTTTTTCGATCACTCCGACTCCGCCCGTGGAGACCTCAACAAAACCTTCGAAGTCAGAGCCGTGGACGGCGACGGAAATCTCAGTCCGAGTGTTACTGCGCAGAGGGCAGCGAACGAGCCACAGACCTACGAAGCCCTGGGAGATTTCTCCGCTACACAATACAGCAACCAATGGGCATACCAAGAGGTGGTCGAAGACGGCTCCTACCGGGACCTGACATGGGACAAGGGCGGCTATGAAGGGCTGTGGGCCGGATCAGGATTGGGGCGAATCGGAAGAATCTGGATGCAACCTTCCGCCCGATATGACCTCTCGCGCACATTCATCGTGCCCACAGGCGGCACGGCCAGCACTTCCGGCGTCATACGAAAGGATCCCAGCGCCGAAAATCTAGCTTCCTGTTTCGTGCGAATTCTGCTCAATTCCAGGCAAGTCTGGCCGAAAGAGGGCTGGGCGGAAGTAAATCCAAACTACGATACGGCCACGAGCTATGAGATTACGAAGCTCAGCGTGGCCCCAGTGGACAAACTGCGATTCGAGGTGAAGAGTAACGGTCAGAATCGCCCCGATCCGATCGTTTGGGACCCGAGAGTCATCCTTCGCAGCACGGAGGCTACGCAAGCAACGAAGGCGCCTTCGCGATAGCTACGAAGGACGATGGCATTAGACGTTCACACGGTCATCGTCTTCATCGCTTACCGTGTCTTTTGGTGGAAGAGTTCAAGGGCTGCGTCGAGTCGTTCCAAACCCCCGCGAACCGTGCCGGTCGGGCCGCAGAAACCGATGCGGACGTGCTGCGGCTGTTCGAAAAAGTCGCCCGGCACTACGCTGGTCTCGAACCGTTCCCGCAGCAAAGCAACGAATTCGGCGGAGCTGCCGGTTCTGAGTCTTGGAAACACGGTCGTGCCAAAACAACTGGGCTCGCAATCGAGTTCCGGATGCGTCGCAAGAAAATGGTTGACCAGGGCACGATTTGTGTCCAGGAGCGTGCGGGCTCGATCGCGAATGCGGCCGAGATTGTCGAGCGCGATCACGGCGAGACGCTCCGCGGGATGCACCGGGCTGGCATAGGTAAAGTCAATTACCTGCCACATCCGCTGCACCAGTTCGGGCTGCGCCAGGATCCAGCCGCAACGAATGCCGCTCAATCCGTACGCCTTGGTCAGGCTGCTGGTGACCACGAAGTTCGATCCAAGATGAAAGGCAGAGCGCCAGGACTGGTCGAACAAGGTCTCAAGGTAGACTTCGTCCACCAGGACGCGTGCCCCCACACTAGCCGCCATTTCACCAACTTGCGCCATCGTGGCGTCGTCGCTGAGGGCGCCGCTGGGGTTATGCAGATTACACAGCACCACAAGACGCGTTTCGGGCGTAAGCCTGCGTTCAAGCTCCCCCAGTCCAAGCTGGAATCCCTTTTCCGCACGGCGTTCGAAGCGGCGCACGTTCGCGCCCAAATGATCGAGAATCGTGAGCAGCGGATCGTACGTGGGACGCTCGACCAGTACCTCGTCACCCCTATGGACGAGCGCAGTGAGCGCAACATAATTTGCCATCGAGGTGCCCAGCGTATAAACGACACACTCTTCCGGCACGCCCGCCTTTGCGGCCAGGCGTTCCATCAACGGCTGGTAACCATAGGGGCCAGTTCCACCGATCTCAAGGTCCGCCAATGTCACGGGCAACTCTGCGAGGGGATAATCCACCACACCGCTGACCGCCAGGTTGAAGCGCGCGCCCGAGTGCAGCTTGGCCCACGCCATGTAGCGTGAGACGGCGTCGTCCTGCGAACCATTCATGCTGGGCTTCTCCTGATAAGAGGCTAGGGCCTCGTGGATCGCGACAAAGCCCGCCGGCTCCAAAGCCAGTACACGGGGACACCCGCGAACAGCAGTGCGAAGCCGACGAGGCTATTCTGAGGATAGCGGTAGATCGTATTCGCCACCACCCACCAGCATATCGCGACGAAGACCGCGGTAGTCACGGGATGGCCGGGGATGTGATAACCGGCGGCGGGATTCATTGTCCCTCGCGCGGCGCGGTGGCGGAACACAAAGATGGTGGTTGCCGTCAGTCCGAAAAACAGGAAGTCCATCGCGATGACATAATTCAGGATCTGTTCATAGCGGCCAGAGACCGCAATGACAATCGTCCACACGCTCTGCAGGATGATGGCGATCACCGGCACCCGGGTGCGCGGATGGAGCCAGGCCACCGCGCGGAAAAACAGGCCATCGTCGGCCATGGCAAAGTACACCCGAGGAGCGGTCAGGATCGACTGGCTGAGAAATCCCAGGGTCGAGATGGCAATGGCCGCGGCAATAAAAGTCGCGCCGCGTTGGCCCAAGGCCAGCCGCATGACCGCCGTGGCAGGTGTGCTGGTTGCGGCCAGAGCTTGCGGGCCGAGGGAACGCAGACATACCCAGTTCACGGCGGTGTACAGCAGCAATACGCCCAGCATTCCGATCAGCAGGCCTCGCGGCAGGTTCTTCCGCGGCTCTTTGACCTCGGCGGCGATGAAGTTGGCGGTCTGCCATCCGCCGTAAGCGAACAGCACGGGAACCATGGCACCGCCAAACGCCGTCAGCGACCACACTCGGTCGGCTGCAGTCGTTGGAGTGACACGCCTGCCGGCCAAGGCAAGCCCCACGATTACCAGGGCGGCAATGGCGACGATCTTCATAACCATGAGCACGCTCTGGGTTCGTCCACCCGTCTTTACTCCGAGGCAATTGATGAGAGTCAGTGCGCCGAGGGCTGCGATCGCAACCACCCAGTCGGGCGCGGCCATGCCGGTCAGCTCAAGAAAGTAACGCGCGAAAGTGATCGATACCGCGGCCATGCCTCCGGTCTGAATGACCAGCAGCAACACCCAGCCGTACAGAAAGGCGACTGCGGGGTGATAGGCTTCGCGCAAATAGGCATACTGCCCGCCCACCTCCGGGAGCGTAGCGGCCAGTTCAGCCCAGATGAAGGCGCCACCCACTCCGATGATCCCGCCGAAAATCCACGCGCCTAGGATCAGGGCCGGGGTATGCACCTGCTGTGCGACCACGTAGGGATTGATAAAGATCCCAGCCCCTACGATGCCGCCCATGACCAGCATGGTGGCGTCGAACAGACCCAGTTGCCGGGCCAGGGCCGGCTTACGGTCGGGTCCGCTAGATGGGTTCGGAGGTTTAATCACCTGGTCGATTGGTCGCGAAATCCGAAGCTTCCCGCTGGGCCGGAAACTTACCCCAACACTATCTTGAATGGCAAGGCCATTCCAGCCTGCCCCAAGAGATCCACTTTGCTCAGGCTTACATCTCGGCTCATGGCACGCTTAAGGAAGGCGCCGCAGCAACAAGATGTCGGAGCCGTATTGTTGCTGGTCCGCAAATTCATGGGTGAAGGCGCCATCGCCTTTGGCCAGCCATTCGTTGGGCAGATGCACGGAAATGCCGGTGGTCAACGCTTCTCCGCTCATGATTCTCTCCCGCCCGGGCCGGTCATTCAAACTGGTGACTTGATATTTGGCAGCCGAATCCAGACCGCGCAAGCGGATGGTGGTGCTGGCGGCCTCGGACTTGTCTCGAAAAATGTAAACCACGGACTCAGTCGCATCCTGCTTCACGTATTGGATGGAACTCCATCCGGCAGCCCCAAGTTTTGGGTGGTAAACGTCCTCCAGCAAGAGATGCCGGTATTGCTTAAAGAACATCAGATTGCGCTGCAAAGCTTCCACGAAACCGGGTGGCGCGGCAGAGAGGAATTGCGATGACATGCCGTTGATATTGCCGAAAGTAACTCCATGAGTAAAGTGTTTGCGGAAGTAGTAGTCGAGAGCTGAGGCGCTATACCACCGGGCTGTGAGGTATTCTCCTCCTGCGTCGCCTTTGCCTGCCGTTGCCAGCGAGCCCCACACATTGGGGCTCAGCATGGGGCCAGTGATGAATTCATTGGTGTATCCGCCGGGCAGCAGGTTTTGAGGACCGGGATTGGTTCGCGAGTATTGCAGAGAGGGATCGCATTCGAATCCGGAGAGATTGGGAAAGCGGTCGAGCAGATAGCGCATGATCTCCAGCCGTCCGCGATAGGCCGCGTAGGCGCCGTCGGTGCGTCCATGACCGTGATCGGTGCGATTGCATTCGTAGCTCACGGTGGCAGATGGATCCCATTTGATCCAATCCAGATGCCACTTTTCGATGATGTCTCCCAGTTGCTTTTCGATCCAGGCCACGACTTCAGGATCTCCGAGGCAAAGTTGTTGGGTAGGAGCAAGCGAAGGATGAGTAGTTCCGATCGTCTTGCCGTCGATCATCGCCAACCAGTCCGAGGGTATCTCGCCCGATTTCACCCGCGCTGCATCGACGTTGCCGGGGTCCACCCAAAGGCCGAATTTCAGACCCATGGCGTGAACAGCATCGGAAAGGTTTTTGATGCCGTGGGGAAATTTCTCCTTATTCTCCTGATAACTGCCGAGCCCGAGGGTCCAATCGTTCATGCCGGGAACCACGGAGGCGCCTTCGTACCAGGTCGCGTCGTGATAGAAGACATCGAATCCCACGCGCTTCGCCAGATTAAGCTCTCTGAGGATGGGCTCTTCGCTATTCTTTTCCGTGAGCCAGATGCAATACGTGACCAGGGGAGAGTCGGGCAAGGGAGCCTGAAAGACGTACTTTTTCAGATAGCGAAACGTCTCGTTGCCCGCATTGTCGCTGTCTCCCTTTGCCAGGGCAAAGAAGCTGATTGGGGTTTCGACAGTTGCCCCGGGGGCGAGTTCGAAGGTCGGGGCAGGGCCGGACTTCTTGTTCTTTATCAGAATTGTCCCGGCGCGGACCTCCGCCCCAGCCGCGGTCAGCCGGACATTGGCTTTCCATCCCAGCACGCCCAGCCCCGGCTCGCCGCCGATCAGCATGGATTCCCCAGCGGCTGCATTTTCGACAACCAGCCAGTCCTGGAATTCGTGCCGTTGCGAAAGGCTCCCGGTCGGTTGAAAGCCGTGCTTGCCGTTGATCGAGGAATAAGGCTTCAGTCCTCCAGCCGGACTCTTGAGCGTTAAAAACACCGGATCGAGGTGCGAGTCAAGAAGCAGGTTCTGGCGGCCACGGTTCTCGAGTTGCAGGGACGTCTGTACGACAGCGCCGGTCGGATAGAGCCTCAGAATCAAGGAGAGACTTCCACCCGAGTCTGACTGGAAACGCAGCGTGAGTTGCTTTCCCCCTTTTGCCAGGCCGGAAATGTCATCTTCGGAATACCGATATTGAACGCCGGTTTTCTCCGGAAACGCAATCAGGGGCGTGCCAGGCACGGCCCATTCTGCGCCACCTTCGCGGTGCAACGATTTCAGCTGCACGCCTCGCGCTGACAGGGCCAATTCCAAGCGAATCCGCCCGTTCGTCAGGTTCCAGCCGGCTGGGCCCTTGGTAATGGATACCTGGGCGGATGCGAAGCTCGCGGCCCAGCAGATCAGGCAGGCGATGAGTCGGAAGGCTCTCATTTGGTGCAGTCTCGGTGCTTTCAGGCTAAGCTCGGAAGTGCCTACGCTACAGAATCGAAGCGGGAATTTTGCGGCGCAACGACAAGGGACCAACCTGAGCCGAAGAGACTTGCCCCGGGGGGTGAACCGAGGCAAGTCTGATTGACGGGGGAGCACATTTAGAACGTAAGATGGGCTCCAATCTGCATACGGCGTTTGAAATCGACTATCCCCGTGATTTGTCCCGCTGTGGCGGTGTCAACCTGAGCATTGGGATTTGCCAGATTGGTCCGGTTGAGCGCGTTGAACACATCCCACTTGAGTTCCAGGTGAGCCCTCTCGGTGATGGCGAAGGATTTTGCCAACGACATGTCGACAGAGCCGAATCCAGGACCCAGCAAGATGTTTCGGCCTGAATTGCCGTAAACATACGGGGCGGGCACGGTAAAGTCAGCCGGATTGAACCACTGGTTACGATTCGGGTCCGACACTTTCCCACTTCCGATGCGATCAGGTCTCAGAGTGATGGTGGAGTTGAGTGAGGCATTATTGGCGAGGGTTGGGGTAAACCATTGACCGCTCTGCAGATTGATGACTCCGCTGATGGTCCAACCTCCGGCAATGGCCTCCGCCGGACCTTTCAAATCATTTGCGAAAGCCCGGCCACGTCCGAAGGGTAATTCCCAGTTGATTGCGGTCACCGAAGCCCACGGCCGCGGGTTGTTTGAATGCCCGTAGTTGCTGGCAAAGTCAAATTGATTCTGGGGACCGAACTCTCCCTCGTCGAGCGAATTGTCCCAGGTAAAGTTGCTCAGCAGATACAAGCCGCCGCTGAAATGCTTTTCTACCCTGGCCTGCAGCGAATTGTAGTTGCTCCTGAGTTCCGGGTAGCCGGCGAGCTCATTGTTGCGCTGCCCTTCGCCCGTCGTCCAGCCGAACTTGGCAAAATAGGGACGCCGTGAATTGAAGTCACCGGGTCCAGGAATTGGGGCGTTCACATCAACGTTGTCCCACAGATGACGGCCTATGTTCCCGACATAGGCGATGGACGCTGTAATCTGATGAGGAAACACGTGTTCTAAAGTCACGTTGTACGAGTCGTTATAGCTGTGCTGATAGTTCCCGGCTCCAAGGAAGTATTGGAAGAAGCCATTGGGAAGCGGAAGCTGGCCATTGGCGGGAAATGCCGGAAGTGCAGGGGGAACTCCGGGACCCTGATCCAGCGTGAAGGGAACGGATGCGTACGGATTATCCGAAGAAACTGATTGACTCTGCTTGATCGGCCAGCAGCAACCTTGTGTGCCGAACGATGCGCCGTATGGATTGAGGAAGTAGCTGCGGCCATACCCTCCCCGGAGGACGGTATCGCGCGCCACCCGATACGACACTCCGAGACGTGGCGAGAACTCGGTTTTAGGAGTCGTGACGCCGGCGTACTTGCCGTCTAAATTGGTCAGCAGGATATTGCCAGTGTTCAAGTCCAGATTTCCCACGCTTTCCCCTTTGGGGGTGAAGATCGGGGTGCTGTAGTCCCATCGCAAACCCAAGGTCAGGGTGAGCCGGGGTGAGACCTGCCAGGTATCTTGCCCGTAGATGCCCCACTTCCATTGCTTTTCCTGGGGCTGAACCAGCGTGATGTCCCGGGTGAACGTGTCGCTCAGGCCAAGCAGGAAGCTGGCCATGCCCAGTCCTGAGTTGGGCACAGCAGGATTGCCGGTAAGATTGGGCGAGAAATCGAAATTGCCACGACCGCTGACATCGGTGCGGATGCCGAAGAACTTCTCTATATTGGCGCCAAACTTGAAAGCATGGCGGCCCGATGTCTTGGTCCAGTTGTCGAAGAACTCAAAATTGGTCTCGTTCTCAAAGAACGGCAAATACTGATCCCCCATGGTGAAAGCGCTCGTCGGCCCACCGACAAGAAGCGCAGGCAATCCCTGGGTGTAAACCGTACCCAGATTGATATTCGGGATTCCCACTTGGCTGGCGAGGTCCTGGCCCGCGTCAAGCTGCAGTTCTGAAATGACGATTCGCGAGAAAGAGAACCGGGCATCTTGCAGCAAAGTTGGGGAGAAGGTGTGCTGGTAATCAACCATCGAGCTCTTCACGTGATCGCTCGAGTTTCCGGAACTCGGAATGCCGCCCAGCGGAGGGCCGCCTCCCTGAGCGCCGAAAACGTTGTCGGTAAAGAATTTCGCCTGGAAATAACTGAATTTCCCGAACACGACCGTCTTCGGAGTAACGAAGTAGTCGATGCGGGTATTGAACTGGTTCTGATCGAAAATGGCGGGGCGAGCAATGGTGAAGTTATTGTCGGTGGCGTTTGGGTTGGTCGGTTCCGGTAACAGGGCCAGAAGGTTTATCGCTGCCGGGCTGATGCGATCAGTGGGAATGATGTTGCCGGGAAACTGGGTTCGACCGGTTCCGTCCGGATTGCCCGTGTTGGGGTCATAGATCGGATTGGTCAGGGCCACCGAACTGAAGTCGCCGGCTTTGAAAGCATCGATCGGCGTGGTGTAGAGGCTGGACGTGTTGAGATGATTTCGCATCCCCTGGTAGTCGCCGAAGAAGAACAGTTTGTCTTTCTTGATAGGACCACCGAGACTGCCGCCAAACTGATTCCAGACGTTGCCCGGCACACCATTGGGCTGGCTGAAGGAATCGGCGGCAGCAAAACCGGCGGATCGATAGTATTCGAAGGCCGATCCGTGGAGGGCATTCGTGCCTGACTTGGTAGTGACCTGAAAAACTCCGCCGCTGACCTTGCCATATTCGGCGTCGTAGTTGCTGGTGGTGAGCTTCACTTCCTGCACCGAGTCTTGCGAAGTCACAAGCAATGAGAAGCCTTGGATATTTTCCGTATTATCGACACCATCCAGCAGGTGGGCGTTGTTGTTGGACTGACCTCCGTTAATATTTACGTCGAAGTCTTCACCTGCATTTTCCGGATGAAGATCCAGTTGGCCCGATTCCATAAATGCTCCCGGGGCCAAGAGCGACAACCGGGTAATGTTTCTGCCGAAGGTGGGCAGGGCTCGAATTTGGGCTTCTGTAACGGTCTGACTGACTTCTGCGTTGTCGGTTTGCAGAACAGGAGCCTGGCCCGTAACGTCTACCCTGGTGGTCACAGCGCCGAGCGGCAAGCTGGCATCGATGCGTACCGTGGTCCCGGCGTCGACCTTAATATCCTGCCTGACCAGTTGTTCGAAGCTCTCTTTTTTGACCGTGATCGAATAGGTCCCTGGGATCAGGCTGGCAAATCGATAGACCCCTGCACTATTGGTGAGAGTTTCGCCGCTTACGCCGGTGGCGGTGTTCGTCGCCTCCACCGCTGCATCGGGAATGGCGGCGCCAGACGGGTCACTTACATAGCCCG
This sequence comes from Terriglobales bacterium, assembly GCA_050745885.1. Taxonomy (GTDB): domain Bacteria; phylum Acidobacteriota; class Terriglobia; order Terriglobales; family Acidobacteriaceae; genus JAIQFF01. Next base: position 50,956 of record JBOGLD010000086.1, on the reverse strand, counting down.
TAATGGCTCCGGTAACCGCCGTTTGTCCGTACAACAAGCCGACGCTCGCCAGCGAGAGGACTGCAATTAGCGCGAAACGTCCGAGTTTGGAGGAGTTCATCGTGGTCTCCTTAGACAGTCTTTAGCTTCCTCGGATCTTTCGATCCGGAATGCGCCTCGACATAGAGGCGCTTCGGTGCATGGAGTCCAGGCAGCTGAATTTCAGGTGGCGAATCGTAAGCCGAAGCCGCACCGCGAACTCTCATGACCGTCGCGGAAGTTAACTCATAAGTTGGGCAAGTGTCAAGCAAATATTGTTAACACTAATGTCGACTACTTTCTGCAGGCTGTGGTACGCAGGGGCTGGCCCCACAACCAAGCGGGGAACGACGATCGCACGCCTCTCGCTGATCCTGGCGGATCAGTGCCGTCATGAATACCATCTCTACTGGCGATGCAGGATAGGCCTTGGTCCGGCGCATTGCCGGTTGCTGAATACGGCGGGCATCCCCGCCGCGAGAAAGCAGCCCGGCAAGGCGAGCGCCGGGCCAACGTTGACCCTCCGGATCGGATGCGCAGATGTTGTGGTGTGTCATCAAGTGTGTTGACATCAATTTGGCCAGATTGCAAGAAGTTGGACCAGTTCGGCCTGTTTCCGGCCCACTTTTCACTTCGCCCAGCGCGACTGAGTGCCCTCGGGCCTATTGGGTAAAGATATCATGATCTTGGGATCTGCCTCACCGCCGCCGATGGCTTTGGCGTGGCCCTTGCCAGGTGTATCTGAACGTTCGCCCAAGCAGGGCCTGGACGTCAGCGTAAAAAAAATATGTATGTTGACAAAACTGTTGACGATAAGCTTTTAAGTTTAGTATTGTGCCAGCGGGATAGTTACAGGCAGCCCATGGGGGAAGCGGGTCGCGGTATAAGTTCTTGCCGCGCTTCGCGTGCATAACTAAGGGCAGACGCCGCCTCTGGCCCGTTTTTACAATTGTATTGGAAAATGCGTCAGCGCCGAACCCGGGAAATTGCTGAGGACCGGCAAGAAATACTTGGATCTCGATTATGAATATTGAGCAGGTAGCTTTTCGGAAACTGTTTGATCTGAGTGGCCGCGTGGCCTTGATAACCGGAGCAGGCGGCGGTTTCGGCGAAGCAATCTCACTGGGGTTCGCGGAATACGGCTGTGATATAGCTGCCTCCGATATGAACATCGAGAACCCGGAACGCACCGCGGAAAAAGTACGCAAAAAGGGAACCCGTGCCATCGCGCTAAGGGCAAACGTGGCTGTTCCTGCAGACATCACAGGCATGGTGGACGAAACTGTACGCCAGCTCGGGGGCGTCGATATTCTGGTCAACTGCGCAGGCATTCCTCAACACGATCCTGCCGAACTCATTCCCGTCGAAACCTGGGACCGGGTCCTGGATATTAATTTGCGCGGCACGTTTTTGTCCTGCCAGGCGGCAGGACGCATCATGCTGGCGAAGCGCAAAGGCACCATCATCAACTTCTCTTCTATCGCAGGTGTGGTCGGCATAGGCCGGGGGACGAATGCCTATTGTGCCAGCAAGGGCGGCATCAACGCCTTGACCATGCAGCTCGCCCTGGAGTGGGCTGATCGCGGAATTCGGGTGAATGCACTCGCCCCCTGCCAGTTTCGTACGCCGGGGCTGAGGGATGTGATGGCCGATCCCCAGTTCGACCCCGACAAGCTCATGCAAACCTGGATTTCGAACATTCCCTTGGGTCGGGTGGGGGAGCCGGAAGAAATGGTTGGGCCTGCTTTGTTTCTGGCGTCGGACGCTTCCTCTATGGTCACAGGAGTCGTATTGCCGGTCGACGGAGGTTACCTCGCTCGATGACCCGCGACCCGGCCAGTGGCCATCCATGATGCATGCGCTTTCACAGTATCTGCCTGCAGGTGTTCAGCTTCGACGGATTGTTCAGGTTGGAATTGTTGTACCCGATCTGGAGAATACGACGGAGCTGTTGACCAAGCTGTTTGGCGTAGGTCCTTTTCGGTTTGTCACTTGGCCCGACCGCCCCGAGGCGAAGTACTACTACCGCGGCAAGGAAGAACCCATAAAGATCAGCCAGGCGTTCGTGCAGCTGGGGGCGATTGAAATCGAACTGATCCAGCCTCTGGAGGGTGAGAGGAATGCCTACAAGGAGTTTCTCGAGCAGAAGGGTGGCGGGATTCATCACGCGCTCTTCGAGGTCAGTGACCTCGAGGCGGTGACCAGCGAGTTGGCAAAAGCTGGAGTCACGGTGCTGCAGTCAGGAACCGGCATTCGTTCAGGTACCCGATGGGCGCTGCTCGACACGCAGGCGCTGCTCGGATTTTTCGTGGAGCTGCGTCACCGCCCCGGAGAATCAGACGGATCTTCCATTTCGTGATTGCAAGGTATTGATCTGCGCTCGTTCAAGACGCAGGCGCGTGGGAACCAGATCGCTATGGCTAGAACCAAATCGGGTCGGCTCAGAACGGCCATCGTCGGGTGCGGCAAGGTTGCCGGCACACATGCTCTGGCCTACCAGGCGCTGCCAACTTCGGAGTTCGTGGCGGCCTGTGATGTGGCGCCGGACCGCGCTCAAGCGCTGGCGAACAGATTCAATGTGAAACCCTACACCGATCTCGCTCAGATGCTGAAGAACGAGAAAGTGGACGTGTTGTCGGTGTGCACGCAGCATACCCAGCATCCGGCGGCCGTTGAAGTGGCTGCTTCAGCCGGGGTGCATGTCATTTCCGAGAAGCCCCTGGCAGTCGACCTGGCTTCCTGCGACCGCGCCATCCATGCCGCCCGGTCCGCTGGCATAGCGCTCGGCGTGATCAGTCAGCGACGCTGGTACGAGCCCGTGCAGCGTATGAAACAGGCTCTGGACGCCGGAAAATTGGGAAAGCCTGCATTAGCGCTTGTGACCATGCTGGGCTGGCGGGAGCCAGCCTATTACAAAAGCGATCCATGGCGCGGAACCTGGAAAGGGGAAGGCGGAGGAGTTGTAGTGAGCCAGGCTCCCCACTACCTCGATCTCTTGTGCTGGTTGATGGGGCCGGCGGTCGAACTGCACGGTTACTGGGACAACTACAACCATCCCGGCATTGAAGTGGACGACACGGTTGTGGCTTCGGTCCGATTTCGCGATGGTGCGATCGGTTCCATCGTGCTCAGTAATTCCCAGAAACCCGGGCTGTGGGGAAAAATTCATATTCATGGTTCCTCGGGCGCGTCCGTGGGCGCCGAAATTGACAGCGGATCGCCGTTTATTTCCGGGGTTACCGAGGCTATGGATCCTCCATTCAACGATATCTGGACGATCCCTGGGGAAGAACGCCACCTGGAAGAGTGGAGCCGTGAAGACCGGTCCCGTCCCTGGAATGTCATGACCCATTACCACGAAATGCAATTGGCCGAGTTTCTGTGTGCCGTACTGGAAGGCCGGGACCCTGCGGTGAATGCGGGGGACGGGCGACGGGTGGTTGAGCTGTTCACGGCGGTGTATCGCTCACAACTTGAGCATGCGCCGATTCAGTTTCCTCTTGCGCAATGAAACATTTCGGGAGGTCGCACATGTCGCAAACGGCGGTCGTCGAGCAGAGTGACCTGAGCCTGCTGCTCGGCTATTACAAGAAAATGCTCGAACTTAGATTGTTTGAACTTAAGGTTCAAGAACTATATCGGAATGCGCAGCTTCCCGGCTTCGTGCACTTGTACGTTGGGGAAGAGGCGGTAGCGGTAGGAGTGTGCTCGAATCTGGAAACCAAAGACCTGGTTTTCAGCACTCATCGTGGGCATGGTCACGCTTTGGCCAAGGGGGTGCCCCCCGGGATGGTTTTGGCTGAACTCTGGGGAAAGGCGACCGGAAGCTCGGGAGGGCGCGGCGGAAGCATGCACATGTACGCGCCCCAGTGGGGATTTATGGGCACCAACGGAATTGTGGGCGCTCCCATTCCTCTGGCGACGGGCGGCGGTCTCAGCGCCAAATTGCGCAAGCAGGGCCAGGTGGTTGTTTGCTTCTTCGGCGATGGAGCGGTCAACAGCGGCTCTTTTCACGAAGCGCTCAACATGGGAACGGTGTGGGATCTGCCCGTCATCTATGTCTGCGAAAACAATCTGTATGCCACGGAAATGGCATTTTCGCGCACCACCAAGAATGTGAGCGTGGCCCGCCGCGCGGAGTCCTACGGGCTTCCCGGAGTAGAAGTTGACGGTCAGGACGTCCTTGCCATTCACCGCGAAGCTAAGACGGCAATTGAGCGCGCTCGAGCTGGCCACGGGCCTACTCTGATCGAGTGCAAAACTTATCGCTACGTAGGTCACCACGAAGGCGATCCTGGCACCGACTATCGTACTCGCGACGAAGTGAAACTTTGGAAGCAGCAGGACCCGGTAAAACGTGCTCGCGCATTGTTGCTGGACTCTGGAACCGAAGACGAAAGCAGGTTACAGGCAATCGATCAGGAAGTAGAGCGCCTGATCGACCAAGCGGTGGAGTTTGCCGAGAAGAGTCCGGAGCCGTCCCCGGAGTCTGTAAACGACCACGTGTTTTGACTGAGGAGCAACCAGGCATGTCAGATTCAGGGCGCGAGATTACGTACGTGGATGCGGGAGTCGAAGCTTTGCGCGAAGAGATGCGCAGGGACGACACCATTGCTTATATCGGACAAGGGATCGGCCCCCGGGGCGGAAACTTCCGGCAGACTCGCGGGCTTTGGAAGGAATTCGGCGAAGACCGCTTGCGCGACACAGGCATCTGTGAACTGGGCGCCACCGGCGTCGCCATAGGTGCTGCCATGGCCGGGACGCGCACGGTGGTGGACGAAGTCTTTCTGGACTTTGCGCTGGAAGCGATTACCCAGATTGTGCAGCAGGCTGCGACGATTTCCTATATGTCGAACGGAAAGATCAAAGCCCCGGTTGTGATTCGGGGTGCGATGGGTGCCGTGCGCAATGCCGGAGCCCACCATTCGCACACTTTTTACAGCTGGTTTGCCAATACTCCGGGGTTAAAGGTCGTATTGCCATCCACACCTCATGATGTCAAGGGGCTTTTCAAAACCGCTCTCCGCGATCCTGGACCTGTGCTCTTCATCGAGCACAAATCTCTTTATAACACCAAGGGTTTTGTCCCTGAAGACGAGTACATGATTCCATTTGGCGACGCTCGTATCGTGCGGGAAGGCCGGGACCTCACCATGGTTGCAATGTCTCGCATGGTTGACCTGGCTGCCAAGGCTGCGGAAGTACTGGCGGAACAAGGCATATCCACCGAAGTGATCGACCCCCGCAGCATCGTTCCGCTGGACCGCCAGAAGATCACTGACTCCATCAAGAAAACCGGAAGACTCGTGGTGATTGATGAATCCCCATCTTGCTGCAGCTTCGCGGCCGAGCTTATGGCGATCGCGGTGGAGGATTGCTCCGACGCTTTGCGCGCGGCTCCGAAGCGGATTTGCTCACTGCCACTACCGAATCCGTTCAGTCCAATTCTCGAAAATCAAATGATTCCGTCAATTGACCGCATCGTCAGCGAAGCCCAGCTGACCATGAACCGCTAGGAGAGAGTTCCAAGATGGCCTATAAGATTGTTATGCCGCAGCTCGGTCTTACTATGGAAGAGGGCACGGTGACGAGTTGGCTAAAAAACCCGGGCGACTGGGTGGAGAAAGGCGACGTTCTATTTACTGTCGAAACCGACAAAGTAGAAATGGAAGTCGAGTCCATGGGAAAGGGTTATCTGGGGGAGATTCAGGTTCCTATCGGACAAGTTGTGCGAGTCGGCACTTTGCTTGCGAACCTGACTGACAAGCCTGAGATAAACGCCTAGTCAAAATGTAAAATGGGTAGAGACTTCCAGTAACTGCTTGTGAGCAGACTGAGATACCAAGGTTATCGCGCGTAGCCGGAATCGAACTACGCCATCGGTGAATTTTATGGCCCAGGAATTGAAATTACAGGGGAAAAAAGCGCTTGTAACCGGTTCCGATACCGGGATCGGTTATGAAATCGGCCTGGAATTCGCTCGGCAAGGGGCTGATGTCTGCTTTCATTATGTCTCAAGCGACGCTTCGGTGAAGACCGCGGTCGAGAAAGCCAGGTCCCTGGGACGCAAGTCCACGGCGTTTCAGGCGGACTTCGACAATCTGGCACAGGCCATCGCCCTGGCCGACCAGGCGATCGACTTTCTCGGCGGGGTGAATTGTCTGGTCAACAATGCGGGCGTAACCATGAACCGTCCCTTTCTCAAAGTTACGCCGGAACAGTTCGACAAAATGTTTCATATTAACTTTCGGGGACCGTATTTCATGACCCAGAGAGTTGTCAAAGACATGGAGAGCCGGGAAGGAGGCGTTATTTGCAACCTGTCCTCCGTTCATGGGCTCCAGGGAGTCCCCGAGCATTCGGTTTACGCCGCAACCAAGGGTGCGATCATTGCCTACACCCGCTCCCTGGCGGTGGAGTTGGCTTACAAAGGGATCCGCGTCAATGCGATCGCTCCGGGATGGATTACCACCGAAAACCTCTACAAAAATGTCCCCGGATTTACCGCTGAGGTCGGCGCGGAAATTGCGCATGAAAAAATACCGGTTGCGCGCTGCGGCGAGCCATTGGACATTGCCAAGCTGGCAGCTTTCCTGTGCTCGGATGACGCATCGTTCATTGTTGGTCAGACCATCGTCGCGGATGGAGGCACCGTGGCTCTCATGTCGCTGGTTTCGGATTTCCGTAAGGAATCTGCAAATACCTTTGGCCGGGGCTACATTCCGGGGATATGAGGGGCGAAGAACACCTTGCAAGAACTGATTACTACGTTAAAGGCTGTCGGCAAGCCAACGGAAGTCTATCAAACCGACGATGGCACGCGGTTATTGATTCTGCCCTACGGAGGCAGAATTCTCGGAGTTTTCGCTCCCTCCAGTGAGGAGAACTTCCTGTGGACGAACTCCGCGCTCGCGAGCCGCGAGTCAGCCGCGGCCTTTTATGCCAGCGACGACTGGCAAAACTCGGGAGGCGACCGCACATGGCTCGCCCCGGAAGTCGATTTCTTCTTTCCGGCTTTTCCAAATGTCGATATTGCGGGCTATTGGCAACCGCGAGGCCTCGATCCCGGAAACTACGAAGTGGTCAAAGCAGGCCATGGCGTCAAACTGATCAACCAGCTCAAACTGGACGGATTTCGTTCCAAAAAGCGGGCAACCCTGGAAATCGCGAAATCGGTGGCTTCCGCACCCAATCCTCTGCGTCACGATAAGACGATCCAGACCGGCGCTGTGGAATATGCCGGGCATACGCTGGTAACGTCTTTAAAGATACTTGACTCAAGTCCGAACGATGCTCCCCTGGTTGGGCTTTGGAGCCTCACCCAGATGCCGCATCGGGGAGAACTGTTCGTTCCGACCTACTTCAAAAGCGATCCGAAAATTTATTTTGGCTTGGTGGACCCGCCTGAAGATGAACTCGTCGTGAGTGATCGGCTCGTACGTTTCAAGATGCGTGCGCCCGGCGAACACAAGATCGGAGTGCGGGCGCTGGCCACCACCGGCCGCATCGGATACCGGTATCCCACGGGGAAGCAGGAAGCGCTGATTGTCCGCAATTTTTCCGTGAATCCATCGGGTGAATACGCCGATGTGCCCTGGACCGATCCGGAGGACAAGGGATATTCAACCCAAGCGTGTAGCGTGAACAGTCGCTGGGGAATGTTCAGTGAACTGGAGTACCACGCTCCGGCGATTGGCGGTGCGACGGGACAGGGCCAAATGGAAGATCGGTCTCAATTGTGGGCCTTCCGCGGAGCGCCGCAGGACATTGAGAAGATCGCCCGCAGATTGTTGTCCCAATGAAATCGCGGACTCGTGGTGGAGCAGGCGGCAAAGGAAGGAGATCGCACCAAGCCGCTGTAATTCCCCCTACCAACGGTCCAGATTTCCAGGCAACTTCAGTGAGGTGCTCAAAGATCCCTGAGCGGAACGATCAAAACGTGTTCTCCACCAGATCCGGCCAGTGATCTGAGTCTGAAGACGGAAGGGGCACGGGAGTCGGAAACATATTGGAATATAGCTTGTCAAAATATCGCTCGACCTCCCTTTCAACACGGGAGAGGGGAGTCTCCAGAACCAGTCGAACGTAGTTCTCATGGCTTTTGCGACGGGCGGGGAACGGAATTCGAGACGAATACGTACGCGCAATCGTAAAAATGTAGGGGTTCATGATGGAACTCAGGGCGCGAAACAATAGCGGCTGATGGGCGGCTTTCCAAATCACGCGATGCAGATCCATGTCAGCCTCAACAAATTGTTCGTCATTGCCTTTATCCGCGGCTTTTTTTAGTTTTTTCAGAGCCTCATTCAACAGCTCCACCGAGTTCGCAGATGTGTCTTCGCGCATATAGCGTACGCATAGTCCTTCTAGTTTGGCCCGCATCCGAAAGACGACGCCAATTTCGTTGAGCGAAATGTCGCGAACAAAAGTTCCACGCCGCGCGGTGGTTACCACTAAACCGTCGCGTTCGAGACGCAGGAGCGCCTCCCGAACCGGCCCACGGCTCAGGCTAAACTCATGAGCAAGATCTTCTTCAATGATTCGCTGCCGCGGCCGCAATTTTCCGGTGTGGATTGCGGTGCGTAAATGTCCTTCTACTCGCCGCGTCGCGGAGACCACAGGTCTTTTTTTCTGGGATGATCGTCGCATGGCTTTCATTTCAGCACGACGCATTATACATGCTTGCCTGCCCGAGACAGCGGGAATGCGATCGGGACAAGATAGCAAAGGGTTCAGCGCCAACTCCCGCGGATTGCAAATGTGTTGACAATACTGTTAACATATAGATGATTGACAAGCACCCGAAATTGAGCTAAGGTCCGCCGAGATTGGTCGACGGTGCGGCCCCCGCAATCCGCTGGATCGGAATCTGTGTCAATCCGTCCGGGGCATTTTTGCATTCACGCTGGGCCATAACGAATCGAGACCATACGAGGAGAGCATGCGACGTCGGGATTTTGTTCAAAATGCAGTCTGCGGCCCATTGTTGTTAGCGGGTCTGGCCAGGGCAAGCGAGGAAAGGGAACAAAAGCAGGAAAGGACGGACTTGAGTGCCGGACAAGAGACCTTGGCACTCAAGAATGCGCAAATTGAGATTACTCTGGACCGACACTTTCCCCGAGTTTTCGGATATCGACTGGCCAGCGGCCCCACGCTCGAGGGTGCACTCCCGTCTCATCGCCCGCTGCTGGAACTCAATGAAGAAATTTACACTCCCTCCGGCTTCCAGGTCTCGTCAAGAAGAGTGGGACAACAGCAAATCAGCTATATTCTGACTTTTCCCAGCCTATCCTTGCGTTTGACGGTGGTTTTCGAACTGAAGGCTCTGGAACTGGTGATGCGTCTGGGAGGAGTAGAGGAAAACGGCCGTTACCGTCTGAAGAGACTGTACTTCCCCGACCACTTCCTGGCACGCATGCCAGCTCTTACACCGGGCGCGATGATGTATCGGGGTGAGTACCACGTCGAGGCCTGGAAAGATCCTGTCAATCGCGGCGGGTATTCAATGTCCATCCCTCGTTTCGCAAGTGTCCGTCAGGAGGACGCGGAGCAATGCCCAATGCGGGTGAACTGGGCGGCCACCTACGCTCCCGGCATCTGTGCCACCATCGCCAATAATATCGGGACATGGAAGCTGTCCTCCCAGTTCCTGGGCGGGTCGGGGCGAGCCAGCGATTTTGCTTTTTGGAACGGCCGCTATCACTATCGGCTGCAGGACAAGGTTCAGCCTTTACTCGAGTCCCGCATCGCCATCCTCACTGAAGACAAGAACGATGACAGCAGTGTCGACTGGATGGAAGCCGCCCTTTGGCATCGCGAACTGCTGCCTGAGCCCAACCCCATGTACGCGGAACCGGTTCACATTTACAAGATTCTGAACGCCTGGGTTCCACCTCCGCCCAGCAATAAACCGGTGACGACGTTTGACGAATGCTTGCCGATTATCCAGTCGATCGAGCGCCTAACGGGTGGACTGCCGCAGATTGTGTTTCTTGTCGGTTGGCAGTACTGCGGGCATGACAGCGGTTATCCCTCCCTGGACAAGGTCAACGAAGAACTGGGCGGGCGCGACCGTCTCATCGCCTTAGTCAAGGAAGCCAAGAAACACAATGCCGTCATCAGTTACCACATCAACCTGGACGATGCTTACAGGGAGTACCCCGGATTCGATCCTAAAGTTTTATGCCTGGACCGCGACGGCGAGCCCTACCCTTGGATGAAGTACGTCGATCTTCAGGCGTACCACATCTCTCACACCAAGGAGGTTGAGACTGGTTACTTTCAAAAAAGGGCGCAGGCATTTCTGGATACGGTGCCAGTGGAAAAAGCCGTCCACCTGGACACGTTTCGATACAGCAATGCTACCTTCGGCCCAAATGAAGATATCGGGCTGAACGACGAACTAGTGCTGGGCTGCGAGAACATCGTGAAGTGGTTTGCAGAGCGAGGCATCGACGTAAGCAGTGAAGGCCCGTACGACGGCTTCTACGGCGTGCTGAGTTGGTTCTTGCATCGCTTCGTGATGCAAGACCCGTTTCACCTCATCATGATGCAAGGCAAGGTCTACGGAGGCGGAAAACCTGCAGAACCTGTCGGAGAACTGCTGGGCTGGTCTATGAATACAGGTGTCCAGGCTCGCCCTCCGAAATACGCAGACTTCTATTCGCCGGCGGAGTTCACCGACCTCTTCTACCTGGGGACCTTGTTGCAATTCTACCTGGCCAAAAAGAAACTGGTTTTTCTTGGACCGATGGGCGAAGAACACATCGCGCGTTTCGGCGACGGGACCATCTCGAGTCAGAAAAAGGGTGGGTCGCTGCTGGTGAAAGAAGGGGAAATCACTCTGGCCGACGGCCAGGACCGCTTGATTCCTCTCAACGATCACGAACTGCGACTCTACAGCGTGACCGGCGGGAAACGTTCCTGGACGCTGCCGCGGGGCTGGTCAGGTCAGGAAGTAAAGCTAATTGAATTGGGGGGCTCCGCCTCGCCACGGACCATCCGCCTGCAAGGTAACTCGTTCGAACTGACGATGGAGCCTCGCCAGCCCTATGCACTTCACAAAACCTGAGTCTCCAATAACGAAAAAAGAAATGTATCCCGTTAGGATAACGGCGGGGTACCCCGCCTTCTACCACTCTTAGCCTGATTGCGCGATGCCGGGAAAGGAAGCCACCTTGTGAATGGCACGAGAGTCGCAACAGGCTCAACATCCCGTGCGAATACCGGGTATGCAATATTCATTTCGCTCGTAGCCGCCATGAGTGGATTGCTATTCGGTTACGATCTGGTGATTATTTCCGGCGCGCAGATATTCCTTAAGAATCACTTTTCTCTTTCTCCAGGCCAGTTGGGCTTTGCCGTCAGCAGCGCTCTTCTCGGATGTATCGCCGGTCCGTCGCTCGGGGCCTGGCTATGTGACAGCAAGGGAAGAAAAACCACTTTGGTCATCGCCGGATGTTTGTTCGCCGCAGGAGCGGTCGGGACCGCGCTGGCAACCAGCATCACAACCTTCAATCTGTTCCGCATCGGAGGCGGAATAGGAGTTGGCGTGTCATCGTTGGCCGCACCGTTGTACATCGCTGAAGTCGCCCCCAAACGGTGGCGCGGACGACTCGGCTTTATGTACCAGCTCACCATCACAATCGGGGCACTGGCTGCAACGTTGGTAGCGTATTTTCTCGCCCGGTATGTCGCTCCCGACTTGTGCTGGCGTCTGATGCTTGCGTCCGTTCTGATTCCCGTTGCCGGTTTCATGATTCTGGTAGTCGGGCTTCCCCAGGCCCCGAGATGGTTGGCGGAGAGTGGACGTTACGCTGAAGCTCTTTCCATCCTTGCGCGAATTGACGGCGAAGAAGAAGCCGCGAAAGAGATGGAAGAGATCAGAAACTCGCTCGCCGAGGAAACCGGATCATTGGGTGAACTTTTCCAGCCCGGCATCCGGATGGCATTGTTCGTGGGGATTGTATTGGCACTTTTTAACAACTGGACTGGCTGGACCGGCGTCAGCTATTACCTGCCCATGCTTTTTCAGCAGTCCGGATATCCTGAAGCCAGTGCGGCAATCGGAGCGGATGTCTTTGTCTGGGCGGGCATGGTGATCTTGACCGCGGTCTCTGGCAGCCTGGTGGACCGCTTTGGAAGGAGGCCGATATGGCTGGCAGCATCGGTCGCGATGGTGATTTGTCTGGTCAGCGCGGGATGGCTCTTCCAGCTCCACGTAAGAGGTGCATGGTCCATCTTTGCCATTTTTCTTTGCGCGGCGCCTCACTCGATGGGCTTCGGCCCTCTGCCCTGGCTCATGATGTCTGAGCTGTTCCCCACAAGAATTCGGGCGCGAGCTGTAAGCATCACCACCACGTGTTTATGGATTGCGGGATTCACAAGTCCATTCGCATTCCCTGTTATAGAAGCGGCTTCTCGCAGACTTCTGGGGACCGTTTCCGGGGTGTTCTGGTTCTACGCAGTCGTATGTGTTATTTCGTTCGTGTGGGCTGTGAAGTTTCTTCCTGAGACCAAGGGGCGGTCTTTAGAGGAAATCGCCAGATCGTGGGAGGTTGGATCTTGAATACGGAGTTTAAGAACGTGCGTCGGGAGCAAACGCGATGATATTTCGTGCGGCTTCAACCGCGCTGATAAGCCTGGCTCTTGCCCTGCCCGTCTGCGGCGCGGCAACGGCGAAAAGCGGCCCGAAGGACGAACGTCGGTCCATCGTTTATTTGAGCGCCCTGGGAGTGGCTACCGATGGGGTCACGGACAGTACCTCACGAATTCAATCCGTCCTGGACCGAAATGCTGAAACCGGCGAAGCACTCGAAGTAGTTCTGGACCGGGGGACTTGTCTGGTAAAAACTTTGTACCTCAATAGCAACACGACCTTGCGAACTTTGAGCGGAGCGCGTTGGAAGGCGGCGAAAGGAACGGATGGGCCGATCCTGCGCAACAAACATTTCATTAAGTCTGGCGTCCTGACAGGGCCTGGTCATTTGCCGCAAGACCACGATATCAGGGTGATTGGAGGCTACTGGGACGGGAATGCACGCGGCGGCTCAGCCAGTGGAAAGGACGCGCTAGTAGGGCACGGCCTCAAGTACAGCCGACTGACCGCAGTCGGCGCCTATGAAACCATTATGGAGTTTGTCGGTGTGGTTCATCTGACGGTTGAAGATGCCAGTTTCTATGATTCGCCTTCGTATGGCCTGTGGCTTCATAACTGCTTCCAGTTCTATCTCTCCAGACTCGACTTCCGGATTCCCGAGGAAAACAAATGGGTCAACCACGATTCTATCCACCTGAATGGACCTTGCGCCCACGGCTACATCGGCAACATCGCGACGAATGCAGATGACGATGCTGTTGCGTTGAACGCTTCCGACGGGCATCAGGATCGAGTTACCGGCGCGATGGTCCAGCCTGACCGCGAATATGCCGGCAATATCGGGGATGGACCGATTACCGACATTCAGATTGAGAACATCGACCTCTTAACCAGTTTTCAGGGCGTGCGATGCCTTTCGGGATTTCCCGCGGACAGGATCGACCGAATCTTCATCGAAAACGTGCATGGCTCAAACACTTCCTTCCCGATTCTTCTCGATCAATTTGACTTCTCGCAAGGAGAAATTGGCCGCATCAGCATCAAAGACGTTGATGTTCAAATGGTCGCCCGCGACGCTCGGCTGGCCGGATTACACTACGAGGCCAGCGCTGTCCGCATCGACGTAGCGAACGCCGAAGATATTTCCATTTCGAACCTGACCCGCAACAACCCCGTCGACCGCCGATCAATGGTTCTGGTGATGCCTGCGGCTCGAGTCCACGTGCTGACCGTGTGTGGAATCACTTCCGTCGATACCAGGGGCGGAGGGGAAGGAGGCGATATCATCAAAGTGGATGGCCGGATTGATCGACTGATCGTGACCCGGGCCAATCTCAATCTTACGCATGCACCGGCGGCGCTTATTACGCTGGCAGGCGAAATCAATTACCTTATCGTCACGGATTCAATCCTGCCGGCTCCGGTGCTCGGGGGGTTGCATGCATCCAGTATCCCGGCTGCACATAAACTAATCGCAAATAACCTGGTGATCGAAGGACATCAAGGAAGCACGCATTGAATAGCGGCGGAGACGAGGTTATGCCGCAAAGCGCGGTTCATCGAAGCCGGCAATGCCCGCTTTCAGGCAAAACAAGTCACCCGATTGCGCGTACTTGTTTTTGTCTTCCTGACTAAGCCCCAGAGACGCAGATGTGATGTAGAGCTCATCCAGCCGCTTGCCACCGAAGGCACAACTGGTAGGATTGGGCACTGGTAGTCGATATTCCCGGTCCACCTTGCCTTCCGGGTTATAGCGAACCACCTTCCCACCGCCCCAGAATGCGCTCCACACGAATCCTTCGCTATCCACAGTCAATCCGTCCGGAATACCGGCTTCAGGCGCGGTCTGCACCAAGGTTCTGCGGTTCGCGATGGTTCCCGCTTCGACGTCATAGTCATAGGCATAAATGCTGTAGCGAAACGAATCGGTGAAATACATGATCTTCCGATCCGGGCTCCAGCCCAGGCCATTCGCGACCGTAATGTTCTTATCCATCACCTGCCACGAACCATCGCCTTGAACACAGAACAACTCGCCATCTGGCCCGCGGGGATTGGCATCGTTCAGCGTGCCCACCCAGAACCGTCCCCGGATATCAGTGGCCGCATCGTTGAAGCGAACGCCTTCCCGTCCAGCAAGCGGATCACACAAGGGCTCGAATACGTTCGATTGCGGGTTCCAGGTCGCAATTCCCTTGGCGGTAGCCGCTACAAATCCGCCTGCCTTCCGAATCCCGAGTGCCATTACCGGCGTGCCGGTTTCAAACACCTTGAGGGCACGCGTTTGCGGAGAGAACCGCAGAACCTGAAACTGCTCGATAAAGTTTACCCAATAGAGAGACTCCTCTTCTGCGTGCCAGAGAGGCCCCTCCCCAATTACATTACGAACTTCGAGAACATGTTCAACTTCGGCCATACTTAAAGCAACTCTTCCCGGACTCGTTCGCACTCGAATCGCCGGCGATGTGCCTTTCCCAGGACCCCGCGCCTGTTTCTCTGCGAGGTGCCCGTCAAGCGCAAAGGCGATATAATGCCCGCAAAAGTCCCGCTGGGAAAGTTATCAGCTTGCGCTTTTTAGTGTCAACTGTAATGTTGACACTTGACGACTGTGACCCAGGCCCACTGGCCGATTGGCCGTCCCACCTGCCACCCTGGCGTCGCTCGCGCTCGGAAGTACTGCCTGTCCGCTGCCCGGCCCAACGTCCGGGCGTGTAGGCAGTGGAGTTTCTACGTTAACAATACTGTTGACATAAGCAAGGGCGGGCGTGAATGATGTATGGCGCGCCGGCAACGGCAGGATAAACTTCACTTCACACCATTGACCGGGAATCCAGGCAAGTGTGCCGACTCCTGTGGAACCGTCGGGGGGGCGATGCAAACGAATGATCCGCGGTCAGCGCCTGCAAGACGCGCCTATTGGTGGCTGGCGCTGGCAATCCTGGGAGTCGGTCTCACTACGAGCTACGTCCATGCGGCTGGCTCCCAACCGGACGATCTGCGGCAGAACAACCCATGGCTGGAAAAGCATTTGCTGAATGCTGATTCGCCGCCGCCATTCTCGTTCGTCTATGGCAGGCAGGAATCCGGTTCCCTGCTGAAAATCTGGCCGCGAAAGACCGAGACCAGGCAACTCGACCCTAATCGCACGGAACACACCGTGATCTGGAGTGATCCGAAGACGGGCCTGCAAGTTCGCTTCACCGCAGTGGACTACGTGGGTACTCCCGTAATGGAATGGACGGCGTATTTCAAAAATGACGGGAAGCTCGATGCGCCGATCCTTGAGGATATTCAGCCGCTGAGCGTATCGGTCGCGCTCACCACGAACCGCATTCCCACGATTCTTTATTCCAAGGGATGCGGCGCCATGGATGCGTATGCGCTGCAGAAAAAACCTCTGAATCAACTAGAGTCCTTTCACCTCTCCAACGAAAACGGCGGCAAGACGGTGGACACGATACCGTTTTTTGACCTTCTTACTACGGGAGGTGGGCTCATCGGTGCCGTAGGTTGGCCGGGCAGGTGGGCCATCAATTTATCTCGTCCGACGGAGTCAGCGATTGCAGTTACGGCCGGCATGGAAACGACACATCTTTCCCTGCATCCGGGCGAGGAGATTCGCACTCCCGAAATCCTTCTGCTTCCCTGGCAAGGAGACGACCTCGATGCCCATAATGCGTTGCGCCGGCATATTCTGAAATATCACACTCCCCAATACGACGGGAAACCAGTTGTGGTGCCCATCTCTAACGCGGGATGGGGCGGCATGAAGACATCCACAAGTCTGCGCCTGATTGACCAGATCACGCAGGAAAAACTCGGGTTTGAGAATTTCTGGATGGACGCCGGGTGGTACGGCACCGATCGGCAGGTGGCTGAATTCCAGGTGTTCGGCAGGGAAGACTGGTTCCTGCACGCGGGTAATTGGCGGGTCAATCGAGTTCCTCACCCCGATGGCCTCAGACCGATCAGCGATGCTGCCCATGCCCACGGTATGTCGTACCTGCTGTGGTTTGAACCGGAACGCGCAGTGGTTGGGACCCCGCTCACGATTCGGCATCCCGACTGGTTCATCGGAGAAGTAGGAACCAACTTTGAAGGGGATACGAAGCGACCCTTCGTCAGGTACCGGATGTTTGATTTCGGCAACCCGGCAGCCCGGCAATTCATGATTGATTCGATGTCGGACTTTATCACCAAGGAAGGCATCGATATTTTTCGCCAGGATTGTAACTTCGCTCTCGCTCCCTTTTGGGCGAAGGCGGATAGTTTGAATCGCCAGGGCATCACCGAAATACGCTACGTCGAAGGTCTGCTGGATTTTTGGGACCAGCTACGAAAGCGGCATCCGAATCTCAGGCTGGATATTGTCCAGCGTGGCGATCTGGAGTCGATTTCGCGCGGCGTGGACCTGAGCCGGGCGGACTATCCGATTTCCCCCGATGCCGATCCCATCGGAAACCAGATCGGCACGGAAGGCCTTGCTTATTGGCGCCCCCATTTTGGGACCGTACTTCAGATTCGGCCGCGCGATAACTATCATTTCCGAAGTGGGTTTGCCCCCGGATTAGGTTTTGCCCTCTTCAACGTTGCCGGCACGCCAGAACAGGTAGGCGGTTTCATCCCGCCTGACTTTCCTTTTGACTGGATGCGCACCATGATCGCCCAGCTTAAGCGGGTGCGGCCGTACTACTACGGCGATTACTATCCTTTATTGCCCTGCAGTTTCAACTCCGATTGCGCCACCGACCCTAACCACGAACATAGCGCTGCTTACGAATGGGCTGCCTGGCAGTACTATCGTCCCGACCTCGGAGACGGGATGGTGCAAGCCTTCCGCCGCGACAAAAATGGCGAATCGACAAAAGACTTGCGTTTGCGAGGGCTTGATCCCACCGCCACTTACGAAGTTACCGATCTTGACGGCGGAACGCCGAATACCATTTCCGGAAAGGACTTGATGCAGGAGGGACTGCATGTGGAAATCGCCGGGCAGCCCGGATCGGCGGTCATTCTGTATAAGAAGATGCACTAAGTCCTGATTGCCGACCCAGAGGCTCGAACCGTGGGTCGGCCATAACGCCGTCAGTCTGAGTGTACAAAGCCGGCAAAGAGTGCTGATGTTTACCCGCCACTGGCGGTGGTTGATTCATTCCATATGGGGCACTTCCTGAGGATCTAATTCATGGCTACATTCTGGGGCGCTTTGACCGTCGTATTGGCGGGGCTCATGCAGGGCAGTGGCATGTGGCCGATGAAGCTGATGCGAAAGTACAAGTTTGAGCATTGGTGGTTTATCGCCATGGTTATTGGTCTGGTTGTCGCACCCTGGCTGGTCACCCTGACTCTGTGCCCAAACGTATGGGACGCCTATCGCAGCATTGATTCTTCCACGCTAATCAAAGCTAATTTGTTTGCCCTGGCTTGGGGAGTGGCCAATATCCTCTGCGGACTTTGCTTCGTGCGCATCGGAATCGCATTGACCGGCGGGATTTTGACCGGATTGGGCGTATCCGTCGGCGTTACCCTGCCCATGATTGTTAAGGGTTCCGGGCTCTTCAGCGAGGCGCCCAACCTGGGATCTCCTGCCGGCAAGGTGGTTCTCGCCGGAGTTGGGCTGATGCTGGTCGGAGTTGTGCTGGCGGCTTTCGCCGGTTTCGGTCGTGACCGGATACTGAAGAACACCAATCAACCACACAGCGGAAGCTTCCTCGGTGGACTGATAATGGTAATCATCGCTGGCGTACTGTCCGCTGGCATTAGCTTCGCGTTTGTCTACAGTCAAGGTCCGATCGTTCTCGCCATGAAGTCTCGAGGAGCTGGGGACATCCCGGCAAATTTTGCGGTGTGGGCCATCGGACTTCTCGGCGGAGCCTTGGTCAATGTCACCTATCCCGTCTACCTCATCAGCAAGAACAATTCCTGGGGCGTATTGTGCCAATCCTGGCGGGAGCTGGGTCTGGCTGTATTCATCGGCGCCAACTTTATTATCGGCATCGCGCTCATGGGGAAGGGGATGCTTCTGTTGGGGCCCTTGGGCGCCTCCATTGGCTTTGGCATTCAGCAAGCCATGCAGATGCTAGGCAGCCAGGCGGCTGGATTCGCGACTGGCGAATGGCGCGGCGTTCCAGGTACCCCACGTCACCAACTTTACTTGGCCATTGTGGTGCTCATCGCGGCTGCTCTCGTAATGGCTTACGGCAACACCCTGACCAAACTCTAGTCTGTGCTTCGATATCTTTCGCAGGAATCCGGGCAAACAGCCGAACCACGAGATCATCGTAGTTGACCCAAAGGAGCCAGATTGCCGACGATCGTGATCACGGACCATGGATTTTCGTCCCTCGCGCTCGAGCGCAGGGTCGTGGAATCCGCGGGGTTCACGCTTCAGGAAGTTCAGCCTGTTTGCAAAACGGAGGATGACGTTATTCGCAGTTGCGCGCGGGCGGATGTGCTCATGGTTCAGTGGGCTCCGATCACCCGCCGCGTGTTCGAATCGCTGCCCCAGCTTCGAGGCGTGGTCCGTTACGGAATCGGCGTGGACAATATTGATGTGACCAGCGCCAGGGAACTTGGCCGGATGGTCGCCAATGTTCCGCACTATTGTCTTGATGAGGTTTCGGATCACGCGTTGGCGATGATCCTCTCCCTGGCCCGCCGGATTCCTCAGGACACCCATCAACTTGAGCACGGGGGATGGGGGATAGGCTCTTTTTTACCGATACCAGCTTTTTCTGATCTTACTTTGGGACTGATCGGATTTGGATCCATTGCGAGAAAAGTCAGCCAGAAGGCAAAGCCATTTCGATTCCGGCAGATCGCTTTTGATCCCGTGGCTCCGAATGCTGCTTTTGCGGAACTGGCCGTTGAACGCGCAGATCTTGATGTTGTTCTGCGGACCGCTGACATCATTTCGCTACACTGCCCGCTTACTTCCGAAACCCGGCACATGATTAACGCCGATTCCATCGATCGCATGCGGCCCGGAGTCCTGCTGATCAATACCGCTCGCGGTCCCCTGGTGAACGAAGCGGATCTGGTGGCAGCATTGAAGGCGGGCCAAATCACTGGGGCCGGGTTGGACGTCTATGAACAGGAACCGCTAGCCCCTGATAGTCCGCTTCGCTCGTTGCCGAATGTGATTCTAACCAGTCACGCTGCATCGGTATCGGCGCGCTCCCTGGATCTCTTGCAGATACAAGCGGCGGAAGCCGCGCGCGACATCTTGCAGGGGAAACGGCCGGCAGGCACATTGGTTTGACTTGGGACACAATCCGCGGGGAGGAAAACACGCGGAAGAGAAGCCGTAAGACTTCCTCGCCTCCGAAAAGACGCCGACCGACGCCCGATCCTGAAGGGAGTCAAGGCTGAATACGCAAAGCCGCAATGATGGCAGGAGCACCGAAGCTCTGATGATTTCGTAGGCGGTTACCGTCGCAATGAGAGCGTCCCAAACTGAAAGGGCAGCGGTGCTTTTCCCACTGCTCGGTCGTTTACAAGATACACAAAGCCGTTGCATTCTCGTTGCATGCTCGGACCCAGGCACCCCCGAATACCCCCGAAATGTCGCGGGGGGCTCTGCACGGTCAAGTCGGCAGTGGCTCCCGGGTCATTTCTCCGTCGACCATGCGCCAGATCGCGAGGGGATTGCGGTCTCGCAATTCGTCGGGCAGGCTGGCTTCGGGAAATCCCTGATAACAGACGGGACGGCAGAAACGGAAAATCGCCTGACTTCCGACCGAGGTCGAGCGTCCATCAGAAGTTGAAGGGTAAGGGCCGCCGTGCACCATGGCGGGGGAAACTTCGACTCCCGTCGGGAATCCATTAAAGACCAGCCGGCCAACCTTATGTTTCAGTATCTCGATCAAATCGCTGAACTCACGAAGATCGGATTCGGTGCCGTGAATGGTCGCGGTCAGATGGCCACGCAGGTTGCGGGCGAGTTCGAGTACCTGGGCGCGAGTGGAGTGGCGGACAACCAGAGTCGCGGGACCAAAAACTTCCGCTGCCAGGTCTGGATTCTGCAGGAATGACTCCGTGTCGGCTTCGAAAAGCGCGGCGCCTACGCTGTGCTCCTTGCCAGTTTCATTTTCGCTGCCAGCGGCAGGCCTGCCGGCCAGGAGCTTGACCCCTTTTTCTCTCTGGCGGCGCGTGGTGGCGGATTGATAGGAAGCATGTATGCCCGCGGTGAGCATATGGAACGGGCTGGACTCAGCGACCAGCTTTCGTAGTTTCTCGATGAGGATTGTCGCGTCGGCATTTTGGGGCAGGAATACCATTCCAGGTTTGGTGCAGAACTGTCCCGCTCCCAGAGTGAGCGATGCAAACATTCCAGTCGAGATGCTGTCGCCGTTTTCCCGCAGCGCGCCGGGCAAAATGAAAACTGGATTGGTGCTGCTCATTTCGGCAAACACCGGGATGGGTTCGGCGCGGGCGGCCCCCAGGTCCATCAGGGCCCTTCCGGCGTGGTGCGATCCGGTGAAACCCACAGCTTTCACGAGGGGATGTTTGACCAGGGCCACACCTACTTCGGTGCCTGAATCGAGCAAGAGTGAGAAAACTCCTTCCGGCAAGCCGCATTCCTGAACACTCTTCCGCAATAACTGGCCGACCAGTTCGCCGGTGCCGGGATGGGCGGGATGCCCTTTGACAATCACGGGATTTCCCGCGGCCAGCGCCGAGGCAGTGTCTCCGCCGGCCACCGAGAAAGCCAGGGGAAAGTTACTCGCGCCGAAAACAACCACCGGGCCCAGGGGATGCAGCAAGGAACGCAAATCAGGCTTGGGAGCAGGCTTACGGCTGGCGTCCGCCCGGTCAATCCGGGCCATGACCCACGACCCCTCTTCGACCACTTGCGCGAAAAGACGAAGCTGGCCACAGGTGCGCGCGGTTTCGCCCTGCAGTCGGGGCTTCGGCAAAGCAGTCTCCAATTCGGCGCGCTCCACAATTGCGTCCACCGCGCCTTCGATTTTGGAAGCAATGGTACGCAGGAACTTTCCTTTTTCCCGACCCGAAATCTGGCTATATGTGGCAAACGCCTCATGCGACAGGCTGGCCGCCAGGTTTACTTCGTCAGTTCCCGCGGCGAAGAACTCCGGTGGAAGGCGCTCGCCGGTGCGGGGATTGGTGGCGTGAAAAGATGGCCCGGAGTCGGTGCCTGAACGGAATCCGATGATTGAGTGTCCCGATATTCTCAAGATTGTTCTGCCTCCGGAATGCTCAGTGCTCGGCGTTGCGCGTTAATAGTATATCGACTGGTCCCGTTGCAGGCTCGGGCGGCCTACTGGCCTGGCGTTGAAAGAACGGGTCATCTATTTCCAGCTCGGGCTCGGGGCGATTGCTGTAGACTGTCGCCGCACGGAATGGTTCATCTCCCGCTGGAGGTCTGAACGTGTCTGATTCATTCGCCAAAGAAGTCACTCGCCGGGGATTCATGGCCAAGGTTGGCCAGGGATTGGTGGCAGCCAATCTTGCCGGAGCGTTCCTGAAGAGCGCCGAGGCGCTGGTGGTGCCGGATCCGCCCGGCAGGAAATTAGGATGGGCGATTGTGGGCCTGGGCAGTCTGGCCATCAACCAGATTCTGCCTGCATTCGCCAAATGCGAAAAGTCGAAGGTGGTGGCCTTTGTCAGCGGCCATCCCGACAAAGCCAACAAATTGGCGCTGCGCTACGGCGTGAACCCGAAGAATATTTACAACTATCAGAACTACGACACCATCGGGGACAATCCCGAAGTGGACATCATCTACATCGTGCTGCCCAACGGGATGCATGCCGAATACACGGTGCGCGGGCTCCAGGCCGGCAAGCATGTGCTCTCGGAAAAGCCCATGGCCAACACGCCCGCCGACTGTCAGCAAATGATCGACGCAGCACGCAAGGCCAATCGAAAGCTGATGGTGGCTTACCGCTGCCGTTATGAACCCTACAACCAGGAGGCGATCCGTATGGCGCGCCAGCAGGACCTGGGACCGATCAAGGTTATTCTGGCCGATCACGGCTTCAACATTGGCGATCCCACCCAGTGGCGGCTGAACAAAGTACTGGCGGGAGGCGGCTCGCTCATGGACATTGGCATCTACTCCTTGCAGGCGGCGCGCTACCTTACCGGAGAAGAACCCAGCGAGATCAACGCGATGATGTATAACACGCCGGGCGACGTGCGCTTCAAGGAAGTGGAGGAGACGATAAATTTTCAACTGCGATTCCCCAGCGGAGTCCTGGCTAATTGCACTTCCAGTTACGGATATTCGGGACAAAATCGCTATCGGGCGGTGACCACCAAAGGTTGGTTCGAGCTGGAGCCGGCAACCCAGTACAGCGGCTTGCGGATGTACGTGCACCACGACGACATTACTGAAGAGCGCATGCTTCCCGTGCGCGATCACTTTACCCTCGAGATGGACCACATGTCCGGTTGCGTGATGGAGAACAAAGAGCCGCTCACGCCGGGCGAAGAGGGATTGCGCGACTTGACCATCATGGCGGGCATCTACGAGGCGGCCAGGACCGGGAAGACGATCAAGACGTAGAAAGAGGGTCAACCATGAAACTGATTCTGATTCTTGCCTGTTCCCTTTTCGTCTCCATGCCCCTGGCGCATTCCGCGACCCAAACCCAAGTCTTCCCCACTTCAGCGGGGCCGGTCAGGATCACGCCGCTGAATCATGCCAGCACGCTGATTGAGGCTGGTGGAAAGGTCATCTATCTCGATCCCGCCAAACCTGCAGACTTCTCTGGGCAGCCGAAAGCCGACCTCATCCTGATTACCGACATTCACGGCGACCACATGGATCCAGGTTCCATCAAGGAAATCAGCCAGGCCGGAACCGACATACTCGCGCCGCCCGCCGTGGTCCAGACCGTAACCAGCGCCAGGCCCATCGCCAACGGAGAAACCAAGACCTGGCAGGACTGGACCATTGAGGCCATCCCCGCATACAACCTGAAGCGCGGCCCCGCGCCGGGAAAACTTTTCCATGACAAGGGACGCGGCAATGGCTACGTCCTCACCTACGGCGGCAAGCGCTTCTACTTCTCAGGCGACACTGAAGGCGTTCCCGAGATGCGCGCGCTCAAGAATATCGACGTGGCTTTCGTGTGCATGAATCTGCCCTACACCATGCCGCCCGAGG
This sequence comes from Terriglobales bacterium, assembly GCA_050745885.1. Taxonomy (GTDB): domain Bacteria; phylum Acidobacteriota; class Terriglobia; order Terriglobales; family Acidobacteriaceae; genus JAIQFF01. The sequence goes on along the minus strand of JBOGLD010000086.1, from coordinate 27,203 downwards.
AGGCGGCGGAGGCGGTCAAGGCATTCCATCCCAAGATTGTTATCCCTTATCACTATCGCGGGTCCGACCTCACCGTATTTCAAAAAGGATTGGAGGGGACCGGCATTGAGGTCCGCTTGCTGGATTGGTATCCAAAGTAGTCGGCGACGGTGCCTCGGCTCAGGGTCCTTACGTTCTAATTGGTACTCTTGGTCTGCACGCAGTGGCAGTACACTCACCACAAGTTGAACGTCCGGAGCAAGAAGGTTAATTGTGAATCAAGCTGTTCTGATTGAACGGGTCATTCAAGCAACTACATTTCTCTGGATAGCTCTTGCCCTGGTGTGGATAGTAAGCGCGTTTCGTACCAAGCGCACCATCAAGAGCCAATCGAGCGCCTGGCAGTTCCTCTACACGGTCATCATCGTGGTCGGCGTGTATTCGATTTTTGCAAAACAAATTGGGATTCCGTGGCTCGACCGTCAATTATTCCGGGTCACCGTCCCCATCGCGTTCGTGGGCCTTCTAGCTGTGCTGACCGGTGTCACCTTCAGCGTCTGGGCCCGGCTCATGCTCGGCGGCAATTGGAGCAATTCTGTAACCGTGAAGGAAAATCACTCCCTCATACTGAGGGGTCCCTATCGCATCGTCCGCCATCCCATCTACAGCGGCATCCTGCTGGGCATGCTCGGCTCGGCGCTCCAGCGAGGCTCGATACGTTGTTTTCTCGGAGTTCTGATTTGCGGGTTTTCGTATTGGCTGAAGAGCCGGGTTGAAGAACGCTTTATGATGCAGAGCTTCGGCGGTGAATACCTACAGTATCGCCACAAAGTCAAAGCGCTAGCCCCGTTCATTTTCTGACAGTGTGGGCGCCTTGACAGACAAGACACGGGTAGAAACTGGTCTAAACTAATGACTGGGCCGGTTACTTTGCGCTCGGCACCTTGCTGCTGATGGTTTTCGGCCGGACCTGCAAGGCACGCCGGATAAGTTGCTTCGTGTTGTGTAATTCTTCACCAGCCAGCTCCAGCCGGGGCGCGCGCACCCGCGCATTCCCCATGCCGGCGTCAGCCTGCACCAGTTTGATCAGCTGGACAAACTTGGGGACCGTATCCAGACGCAGCAGGGGCAGGAACCAGCGGTACAGTTCGAATGCCTTTTCCCGCTCACCGTTGATGGCATAGTTAAACAGTTCGACGGATTCGCGCGGCAGGGCGTTGGCCAAACCGGCGATCCAACCGGTGGCCCCGACGGAGATGGCTTCTACGATCGCGTCGTCCACGCCGACGAAAATCGCGAGACGATCTCCCAGCAGAGCCCGGATGGCGGCGACTCGCCTGACGTCCGTGCTGGACTCTTTGACCGCTCCCAGATTTTCGTACTCCCCTGCCAGTTCCTGAATTTGGTGGGGAAGAAAATCGGTGCCATAAGCCACCGGGTTGTTGTAGAGCATGCACGAAAGCGGCGTAGCCTGGAACACCGCGCACACATGGGCCTTCATCTCCCGCCAATCGCCCTGATAGACGTACGGCGGCAAGACCATGAGCGCGACGCATCCCGCATCTGCGGCGGCTTTGGCCTGGGCCACGGCTTCGGCAGTCGAGAGCGCGGAAATTGCAGCTACCACCGGGCTGCGCCCTTGCGCGGCTTTAACAGCCGTCCGCACAATGGCGACTCTTTCCTCGAACGAAAGAGTTGCGCCTTCGCCCAAGGAGCCCAGCACCACCACTCCGCTGCAACCGTTGTCGAGCAGCCATCGGCAATGTTCGGCCAGGAAGCCATGGTCGATCTGCAGGGACTCATCAAAGCAAGTCGTAATCGCCGGCATCACGCCTTTCCAGATCATCCGCGGCCTCCTGTGGCATCACTGTGTTCGGTCTCTGGTATCTTGGCATGCCTCGAGACGATCCGGGAGGGCCAGTAAGGCTCAACCGGAATTGCGGATTTCCTGCCCGCAATCTGATCGACCACGAGCCTCCCGGTCGCAAGCGATGTAGTGATTCCTAGCCCTTCGTGACCCGCGGCAAGAAACACTGTGGGGTCTCCCGGCCAGGGCCCGATCAGCGGCAGGTTGTCAGGCGAGGCGGGACGAAATCCAGTCCACACTCTGACGGTGGATAAGTCCGCCAGCTTCGGCATGTATTCATACGCGCGCCGCAGCATGCGATCGAGAACGCCGCCATCGACCTCGCTGTGTTCCGCCCCGTACTGGCGCGATGAACCCACAATAATTTGTCCAGACTTGCGCGGTTGCACATTAAAGGCCACGGAATCAGTGGAGACGGAATGCGCGCTCTTCAAGTATGCCAGCTCGACCAGTTGATGCCGAACGAATCCCGGATAGTGATCGGTAAGCACGAGATGGCCCTTGCGTTGCTTGACGCTTGCACCGGGGGTAAGCGCGGAGGCCCAGGCCCCGGCCGCGTTGATGATGGCAGGAGCGGAAAACTCGGTACCGTCGGCGAGGCGAACCCTCCCCTTTCCAATTTGTGAAACTGGGGTACCCAGATGGAGCTTCGCGCCGGCCGCCTGGGCGCGTTCGATCAGAAAGCGGGCGGCGCACGGAGGACAGAATACGACGTCCTCGGGCACGAGCAAGCCTCCAGCCATACCTTTTCGCAGATTGGGCTCGAGCATCTCCAAGGCTTTTGGGTCGAGGACTTCGGTTGTAACTCCGCGCTGGCCGTAATACTTTGCTTTGCGGCGCACTTCGGCCATCTCTTCTTCGTCGGCCGCCACCCAGATCGTTCCACATTGGTGGTATTCGACATCGGCGGGAAGTTCCGGACGCAACTGCTGCCACAACTGCCGCGAGTAACGGGTGAGAGCGAACTGGGCTTCGGAGTCATCCATCACCACGATGTGACCCATGCCGGTAGCGGTGGCGCCGCCTGCAATCACATCGCGGTCGAGGATCGCGACCCGCAAGCCCTGGCGGGTGCACTCTTCCGCGCAAGCCGCGCCTACGATCCCCGCTCCAACCACAACCACGTCGTAGGTGAGCGTGGTCATGGCTGAACGCCTGCCGGAATGCCCATGCAGAATGGATCGCGTGGGTCCAGAACCAGGGTCGCCTCCGCGTTCACAAACGCAAAGCCCTTGATGCTGGGGTGTACTTGGCCATCGCGTACTTTAAACCTGCCTTCAAACACGCTGCCGACAATGCTTTCCTGTCTCCATACCTGGCCTTCGCGCAGCTTGCCGTCAGCATACAGACAAGCCAGCTTGGCGCTAGTCCCGGTTCCGCACGGAGAGCGATCATAGGCCTTCCCGGGGCACAGCACGAAGTTCCTGCTGTCCACGCCAGGCTGTTGCGACGGACCAAACAATTCGATGTGGTCTATCTCCTCCCCGTTTGCGCCGGTGATCCGGTTGGCACGCAACGCCTGACGGATCGCCCAAGTAAAGTTCGTCAAGGATTCCACATTGTTAAGTGCGAGTGCGTGGCCATGAGGCTCGACCAGAAAAAACCAGTTTCCGCCCCAGGCCACATCACCGCACACCGGTCCGAAGCCCGGAACATCGACTGAGATCTTCGCCGCGCTGCGATAGCTGGGGACATTATTTACGGTGACCTCTCCGTTGTCGTGGAGCATGGCGCTCACCGTACCAACGGGAGTCTCGATGCGATGCTCTCCCGGCGTGATGCGGCCCATGTAGGAGAGCGTTGCGATCAGTCCAATGGTGCCGTGACCGCACATGCCCAGGTATCCCACATTGTTGAAGAAGATCACGCCGGCGACAGAGGTCTGGTCCACCGGTTCGCACAACAGAGCGCCAACCATGACGTCGGAACCGCGGGGTTCATTCACCACCGCGGAGCGAAAGTCATCGTGTTGGGCACGGAACCGTTCCAGGCGGGCGTTCAGGGGGCCGCTTCCCAGCTCCGGGCCACCGCTGACCACCAGGCGAGTGGGCTCTCCTCCGGTATGGGAATCGATCACCCGAATTTTGCGGAAACCGCTGCTGGTCATGAGTGGTCGCGCTCTGGTAAGTCCTTTATCATCTCCCAGCCCATTCTGCTGTTCGCGGTATGGAAGGGTGGAAGCGTATCAATCGTGGGTTAATGTATAGAATATCCGCTGGTGAGAGCAAGTTGTCATCGGGATGGTAGTTGCCGGATCGAAGGACGGTTCAGGAGACCTTGATGAAGATAGGCGTCGCAGGCACCTGTTTTGCGCTTCTGGTTGCGATTACGCTGGTTCCCAGCGTCGGGTTGACGCAGCAGAAAACGCAGGCCGACGGCAAGGCTGGGGACATCGAGAGCCGGCGAGCCAAGCTGCTTTCGCTGTTCGACGAAGAATGGCAGTACGAGCTGCGTTCCGATCCCGAAACGGCAACATCGCTCGGGGACAACCGCTACAACGATCGTCTCGACGACCGATCTCCGCAGTTCTATCAGTCCGACGTGGAAGCGAGACGCAAGTTTCTGGCCCGTTTCGAGGCCATCGCTCCGGCCGGGCTCTCGGCGCAAGATGGGCTGAGCCGGGAGTTGATCATCCGAAACCTGCGTCAGGACATTGAGGGCGCGCGCTTCAATCCATGGGAAATGCCGGTGAACCAGATGGACGGGCCGCACCTCGAATTGCTGGAGCTGGTGAGTTTGACGCCTTTCAACAACATGAAAGATTACGAGGACTATCTTTCTCGCTTGCATCAGGTTCCCAAGGTGCTTGACCAGGTGACCCGGAACATGCGGCAGGGGATGAAAGACCAGTTGATGCAGCCGCGTTACCTGTTGGAAAAAGTGGTGCCGCAAACCCAGGAGATTGCCGACACGAAGGCGGATGCCAGCCCGTTTGCCAAGCCCGTGAGCAAGTTTCCGGCGAATATCTCTGACGCCGATCAGAAACGGCTGCGATCGGCCGTGCTGGCGGCAATCAACGACGAGGTTCTTCCCGCGTACCAGCGCTTCACCGCATTTGTTCGCGACGATTACGCGCCGCATGGACGCACCGAGCCCGGAGTGTGGGCGTTGCCCGATGGCGCGGAACGCTATCGCTTTGAAATTCGCCAACTGACCACCACCGACCTGACCCCGGAGGAAATCCACCAGATCGGACTCAAGCAAGTGGCCGAGACCGAGGCTGAGATGCTGGCCCTGGCCCACAAGCTTGGTTTTCATGATCTGGCCAGCCTGAACGAACATATCAAGAACGATCGCCAGTTCTATGCGACTTCCGGTCAGCAGGTGCTCGACCTCTACAGCAAGTACACGCGGCAGATGGAGAAGCAACTGCCCAAGCTCTTTGGCCGGCTGCCGCAAAACCAGCTCGAGGTCATCCCCATGGACCCGTTTCGCGCCAAGAATGCGGTCCCGGCGGATTACACGCCCGGGGCGGCGGATGGCTCACGTCCCGGCCATATCAACGTGAATGAGTGGGACCCGGAGCATCGCCTGACCTTGAATATCGAGGCCATCGCCTACCATGAAGGTGTCCCCGGGCATCACCTGCAAATTTCCATCGCTCAGGAACTGAAGGATTTGCCTGCATTTCGCAGGAATGGCGAGTACACCGCGTTCGTTGAAGGCTGGGCGCTGTACTCGGAACGGCTGGGCAAAGAGATCGGCTTCTACCAGGACCCTTACAGCGATTACGGACGTCTGGAGAACGAGATGTGGCGGGCCATCCGGCTGGTGATTGATACGGGGGAGCATGAGAAACACTGGTCACGGGAACAGATGGTGGATTTATTTCACCGCTATACCGCGATGGACGAGCCGAACGTGCAAAGCGAAGTCGACCGTTATATTGCATGGCCGGGACAGGCGCTGGCTTACAAGTTGGGGCAGCTGGAAATTCTAAGACTGCGGGACGACGCCCGGCAAAAACTGGGTAAAAAATTCGACCTTCGCGCCTTTCATGATGAGGTGGTCGGCAGCGGTCCCCTGCCGCTGGATGTCCTTCATTCCCAGGTCGAGAGCTGGATCACCGACCAGAGGGCGCGACCCTAGTCCTTCCCGGCCTCAGGCGATGTTGCGCTTGAGCTTGGCCACGCGGGGAGCCGATGAGAGCTCTACCCGATTGCGTCCGGACTGCTTGGCGCGGTACAAGGCTTTGTCGGCGGCCTGGATTACCTGTTCGACGGTGCGGAGCCGGGCATTGGCTTCGGCGACGCCAGTGCTGACCGTGACCGAGATTTGGTGGTTCCCCGGTTCGGGGACAGCAGAAGGGGTCCGCCTTCGCGCCGCAGGAGGCCGGCGAGACCCGGTCCGGCGTTCGGTGTTTCGCCGGTCGTGACTGCGAAAATCCTGGGCCTGCGCATCCTGAGCATGAGTGCCCGGGCTGCCGGTGTCCTGACTTCGGGAGTCCTGACGGCGGAGATCCGCCGAGCGCGAGTCTTCGGCGCCGGCTGTACCCCGGCGTTCCTGCCCGCCACGCACACGAAAAGTGGCGACTTCGATGACGGTGCGCAGCAACTCCAGATGCGGCATGGCATCTCTGGCTGACTTGCCAGGAAACAGGATGGAAAATTCCTCGCCACCGACACGATAAGCCCGGCCGCCGCCGGTCACGCCGGCAAGTTTGGCGGCCACCATCCGTAAGACCTGGTCCCCGGTTTCGTGGCCGTAGGTGTCATTGAAGTTCTTGAAGTGATCGATGTCTACGACGGCCACCGCGTAGGGTTGTTCGAGACGTAGCAGCGCGTCATTGAACGCACGGCGCGCAGGCAGGGACGTCAGTTCGTCATGATAAGCCAGAAAATAAGAGTTTTCGATGATCGAACTGACCAGGATCAGGCCTGCCGTCGCCAGATAGGCAGTGGCGGCCGGACCCACCGCCCCTACCTGGAAGGAAAGGAAAGTCGCCAACAACGCCCACAGTAGACCGCTCTCCGTGGGCTTGCGATAGAGCACCAGGCGCACCATCAGGACTGCCAGAGCCGCAAGGAAGGCCAGGAGGGCCAGGGAGGGCAGGGGCGTCCATGAAACCCGGCCGAGAAAGCGGGGGTGGAGAAAGAAGGGGGCGACGGTCTCTCCGGGCCGGCAGATGATGGCGACAAACACCGACTCGAAGAACAGAAGCGCCATCCGGGGAATGATGGCCGGGAAAACCATTCCTCGTTCGCGAAGCACAGCGAAGGCAATAAGGTTCAGCGGGAGCAGGAAGGCCACAGCTTCAAGCGCGATCCGGCCGGGTCCGGCGGCTGCGATCCGGCCCGAAGAAAAAAATTCCAACGCACGCTGGGCAAGAAACAGGGTCAAGAGCGCGAACAGGATGCGGCTGGAGTGGAAGCGCCAAGCCAGCACGATGCCGGCGGCAAAGACGGCGTAGAAGTAGAAGTGGACGGCGGCGGAAGGGATGGAACCAAACGCGCCCTTGAAAACCACGCAGGCGGCCACCAGGAAGATGCCTCCTGGCAGGACCAGGGATTTGAACGTTTTTGGGCTCCAGAAATTCACGTCCCCAGCGAATCCTTTCGGCGAACACCTGGTTGTGATCGTTGTCTGCATTATCTCCGAAGCCAGATGTACCCGTCAGTGCCCGTACAGATTCCGGGGAGCGGTTTTCTGGCAGTCCCAGTTCCCTCTTCTGCACCGAGTTCCCTTTGCGGAAAGCGAGACCTTTGATTGGTGCTGAATCCCTTGTTCTGGACCCAGGTTCTGACTAAGAATCAAAACAGCTCAAAATTAGATTGATCTTATGCGAATTCTAGTCGCTGAAGACGATGTTGCGCTGGCAAGTTTCGTGCGAAAAGGGTTAGAGGCCGAGCACTACGCGGTCGACGTTTCCCCCGACGGGGAACAGGCGCGGGCCATGGCGGGAGAATTGGATTTCGACCTGGTGGTCCTCGACCTGAACCTGCCGCGGCTGGACGGGGTGGCGATCCTGCGCTTCCTGCGCACCCGGAAACCGAGCATGCCGATTCTGGTGTTGACCGGGCGCAATCGGGTGGAAGACCGGGTGCAATGCCTGGATCTGGGCGCGGATGACTATTTGGGGAAGCCGTTTTCCTTCACCGAACTGTCGGCGCGCATCCGGGCCTTGATGCGGCGCAGTCATTTGCCGGCGGAGTCCGTGCTGGCGGTGGAGGACCTGAAGCTGGACCGGGTGGAGCGCCGGGTGGAGCGGGCAGGACGCAGGATCGAGCTGACCTCGAAAGAATTCTGCCTGCTGGAATATCTCATGCGCAATGCCGGCCGGCGCATTACCCGGGCCATGATCATCGAGCACGTGTGGAATCTTTCTTTCGATACCTGCACCAACGTCGTGGATGTATACGTCAATTATCTGCGCCGCAAAGTTGACGACGGGTATGGCAAGCCGCTGATTCATACCATCCGGGGAGTGGGTTACGAACTGAGTGCCCGCTCCCACACAGGGCCGGTCGCGGGAGCGAGCGCGGAACCATGAACTTCGCCGCGACAGGAAATCCAGCGGCGGCGGAAGCCGAACTGCGCCACCTGGTTTCCGATCTGTTTCACCAGCTGACCCAGCCTTTGACCATCATGCGTTGCTCCCTGGAGTTGGCCCTGCTGCAAGCTCCCAGCGCAGAACAATATGGCGAAATCGTGGGCCGGGTCCTGAGGCAGGCGGAGCAAGCGTCATGGCTGGTGACCGCCATTCGGGAACTGTTTGACGCCACCCAAGCGGGCGAGGACAGCCAAGTTCTGGAGCTGCGAAGTGCGGTCGAGGACGCGGTCAGCGATCTGCTGCCGGTGGCGGAGGCGGCGGGAGTGCAGATCTGCTGTTTGCCACTGGCCGCGTGTCCGGTGTGGTTCGATGCGCCGCGCCTGCGCCAGGGCCTGTTTCACCTGCTGGGATCCATGGTGGGCTCAGGTGAGCGGGGCGCGATGGTGAAGATAGAGTTGAACAGGTGTGGGGCTGAAGGCCTGCTGGCCCTGACCGTTTCTGGCGCCAAAAAAGACGGTCCATCGAGTGCCGGATCGGATCAGGAGCATCCACCTCAGGAACTGGTGCGACGGTTAGGCTCGGGGATTGCACGCGCAATCTTTGAGGCGGCGGGCGCAAGCTTTACCTGGGAGCGGACCGCGAAAACTGTCAGCGTGGAGGTACGGTTTCTCCGGAACTTGGCTCCCTGATCGGTGTCAAGCTGCGCTCGACTGGACCGATGCCGGCATTTGTTTCCCGCGTGGGCGGCGTTATCCCGCGGGGCTCGCTGCCGACCATGCCCCCATGGACACTCTCCCGGCCGGCTTCGTTCAGGACTTCCCTGATTTTCTGCAGTAGCGATGCGGCTGAGAATGGTTTGGGCAAATAGAACCAGCCGGGCTGCCGCAGGCCCGTTCGGGTGACAGCATTTTCCGGATATCCGGAAACGAAGACGGCCCTGATGCCGCGGCTTAAGGTCACCAGTTCCAGCGCAAGATCGCACCCATTCCGGTCGGGCAGGACTACATCGGTGAGCAACAGATGCACTTCGTCCGAATGAGAGCGGAAGGACTGGAGCGCTTCGGCGGCGTTACACGCCGACAGCACGCGATAGCCTGCCGAGGACAGGATTTCGCAAGTCACGCTACGAACAAAGGCTTCATCTTCCACCAGCAGGATGGTGGGGCCGAGCTGACGACCTGACGCTGCGGCGGGAAAAGCACCGGCAGAACCTACTGCTCCTTGGTCTGGATCTGCGGGATGCAAGTTTCACCTCTGCCATGTGTTTTGCATTTGGGCTTCCAGATTGTGCTGGGTGCGTTTTCTCCAGGCGCGTGCTGATGGGCCGGGAGTTACACGATGTCGAGCATCTGCTCACTCCGTCTTTGAAACCGAGAAGGAAGAGTGTGATTTCGTTTCGGGACGGCTTGAGTCTTTTCGGGATCGATTTTGGATCGAGCCGCTAGGGTCGGGTGAGCAGCGTCTGATAGGGATCAAGTACGACCTTTCGAGTCTCCGGCGGCGCGGACAAATGAAAGTTGGTTTCCGGTCCATCCGCGAATACCTGGCCTAATAACATGTTCTTCCCCGAGAGCACGGCATAAACGGGGACAACGGTCACCAGTTCCTTGGGCGCTTCCTTTTGCAAGATCGTGCCGGTCACGAGCGCGCTGCCGGACTTTCGTATGTATTTCACGTTCTGCAATTCTAGATGGGGAAGCGCTGTGCCATTCACCCACCCCTCATAGAACCATTCCAGCGATTTGTGGCCCTCGTAGCGGAGAGACGGAGGCAATTCTTCTTCGAACACCTGGAGGAACTCACGGGTATTGATGGCTTTTTCCTGAAAGCGCTCGCGGGCCTTCCTGAGGGCGCGCAAAAAGGGCGCATCCGCCTCTGCGTCCGAAAGGTTTGGGGAGCGCCAGCTCTTCCGTTCGGCGTCCCGCAGCATGTATCGCAGCATGTGGAAGAGCCAGGTGCCACGACCGTAACTGATGGCTTCATATCCCGCGGGGAAGTGCGAGCAGTTGAGCCTGGTACCGAAAGTGACCGGACCGGCGGCCGCCAGCGGCGATCCCTCCTTGTTCTTGGCCAGCAGGTTTTGGCGGTACTTCTCCATAACCTCGTGAAACTGCTGTGGAGATTCTGACTCCAGCAGCAGCAACGAGCTGTAATTGGCCAGGGCCTCGAAGAGCCATTGGTCACGGTAGCTTTTCCATGACACCAGATCGCCCCACCACTGGTGAGCGGTCTCGTGAGCAATGACGCTGTCGCTCAGGATTCTTGCCACTGGATTCATATGCAACTCGGATTTTTCCACGGGGGTGAGGAAGGAGAGGCTGGAGAGGAAGATGAGCGAAGGCCAGCCCTGACTGACATCGCCCGGCATTTGGGTCAGGGACAGGCCGGTGTAGGGATAAGGACCGAAGCGGTGAGCAAAGAACTCGAGTGCGCGAGCGGACGAGTTTGCGACGGCTTGCGCATTGTGGGCCGGAGAAGGCGGAGGCGTAGCCACCGGGATCGGGTTGCTCGGCCGGCTCAGCCGAAAAGGTGACGGAGATTCCGCTGCCACAGCCTCAGACGTGCCTTGCGGGAAGGAGCGTTCGACGCCCGCTGCGGCATAGGCCGCCACCGTCACATCGCCGGCCGGGGCGACCACTCGCGAGTACTTGCCCAGGTTGAATCCTGCAATCGGCATAAGACGATCGGAGATCCAGTGGCTGTATTGTTCACCCGGCCGCAAATCGGTGGGCGCATCCTCCATTCGCTTGCCTGTCGCCACCAGCGTCCACCCCGAGGGATAGCGGAATTGCAAATCGAATCTGGCCATCTCCAGGCCGCGGTTGGGATACCACGTCCCGCGCGCTCCCACATAGAGCAGTCCGGCCCCAGCCTCGAAGAGCACCTCGCCCCCATAGACGAAGTGCAGATCAATCTGCTGCCCGGCGCGCAGCGGCTGAGGAAAAACGACGGCGACCAGGTCGTTACCCCGCCGTGCCAGCTGAGTGCCCTCAAGCGCCTGATTGTGAATGAACTCGAGCGGGTGGCCATCCGCCTCCACCCTACTGACCTGAAGAAAGCGGGACAGCTCGAAGAGTACGGCCCGCTGTCCGCCGTCTCGAACCTCAAGGTGCAACGAGGCCTCGGCATCGATTCGGGTGGGCGGCGCCACTTGCGTCCGTATCCGGTACTGCGAAACACTGACGGCCTCGGGTTTGGCTTCTTCACCCATGACACCAGCGGCGTCGCCGGAGCGGCCGCCGGGTTGACCCAGGGTGAATGCACTCCACACATCGTAGTAACTTTCGCCATCGACGAGCTTCAGTTGGCCCGCCCAGATTTGTTCCGCTGCGAGGGAGTCAAAGTACAAATCAAAGGTCCCAAGCCTTCGTCCCTGGAGACGGGCATGCAGCATGCGATCGTCATCGGCGGGGAGCTTTGACTTCCCGGGCGCCGTTCCCGATGGGTCCGATGAAGGCAGAAAATTACTGAAGGTGAGAAACAGCCTCAAGGCGTCGAGTTGCGCCAGGTTGCGGGCGGCCGAGTCCCACTGGGTAACAAATTCCTGGGCATTATCGGCCGGGCGGAGCGCAGGCCGCAACTCGGCGAAAGTGTCGTCGTTAAAGCGAAAATATCCGGTAACAAATTTTTCTTCGAGGATAGCCGCGCCCGTGAAAAGCGTCATGGAGGCGCGCTCAGCGTGGTCGTTAGGAATCAGCAGCACCTCGCCTTCGCCCTCAAAGAAGGCGCCGGTCACGTGGCCGAGGACATCTTCGGTAAAAGCAATCGTGCCATCGTCGAATGTGATATGGAAGGCGGCACGCTCGAGCGTTACTTCGCGAATGTGATAGACCCGCGACTTGTCCAATCCCAAGTTTCGCAACTGCAAATACAACGCTTCCGCGGGATGCTCCGGCGCAACTGTTGAGATCGCGGCGGCGGAAGAGGACGCAGGCGCGGCCGACGCGACTTGCGCGGCGCTGGACGGCACCATGAACCACGCCAGCGCGAACAGGAACAGCGTCAGAGCCCCGGCGAGAACAATTCTGATTACCTTGGTCACGTAGGCTGGCCTCACCCCTGTTGCTAGAATGCGCCATAGTGCGGGCACCTGTCATCTTCCTGCTGTTTTCGGGTCTACTCCTGGGCGCAGCTTGCGCTTCCGCGGAAGTGATCCGCCTGAAAAATGGCCGCGCCATTTATGCCGACGAAGTACACGAAAATGGCTCCCATCTCGAGTATGAAGTCGGCGAAGACTCTTACGCAATTCCGAGATCACTCGTCGACCGCATCGAAGCCGGAGGAATTCGTCCCGAGCGGGCCTCCTCCCCGGGCGGCAAGAGCTCCCAAGATGTCCCGTCATTTACTCCCACCGACAATCTGAAGAGCGCCCCGGGAGTGAGTGACAAGATTATCCGCGATGGCAAGGTGGACGCCGACGCCCTGGCCGCGATCGAGCAGCAAGGCAATGCGCCCGTCACCGCTGCCGGGTATTTCATCGCCGGAAAGCACGAGATGGAGCAAACCAATTTCAGCAAAGCCCGGACCTATTTTGAGGCTGCGCTGCGCTTTGACAGCCAGAATCCTACAATCCTGAACTATTACGTCGCGCTGCTGCTGCGGACCGGAAACGCGGTTGAAGCGCTGCCCTACGCGGAACGCGCGGTACGAATTGCTCCCGACTCACCTGATACGCTGGCCATCCTGGGCTATGCCCAATATGCCAGCGACCGGAACAAGGACGCGATCCGCAGCTGGAAACGATCTTTGCAGCTTCGCCCCGATGCCCAGGTACAGAAATATCTGGAAAAGGCAGAGCGCGACGCCAGCGCGGAATCGGAGTTCACGCAAAACGAAAGCAGCCACTTTACACTCAAATACGAGGGACGGCAGACACCGGAGTCGTTGCGCCGCGATCTGGTTTCCACCCTGGAGTCGCATTACGATGACCTGGTGCGCGATCTGGGCGTGGCGCCCCGCGGCAGTATCGCCGTCATCCTCTACACCGACCAGGCTTTTTTCGACGTCACCCAGTCGCCTTCATGGGCAGGGGCGGTCAATGATGGCAAACTGCGTATTCCGGTAAACGGAATGACTTCAGTTACTCCCGAGCTGTCGCGCGTACTGAAACACGAACTGGCGCACTCTTTTATCAACCAGCTTTCCGGCGGACGCTGTCCGCAGTGGCTGAATGAGGGAATTGCCCAGGCCCTGGAGCCGAAATCGCTGTCCTCACGCGGGCGGCGACTGGCCGCACTCTTCAAGGCGCAGCAGGAGATCCCGTTCAACGCGCTGGAGGGCAGCTTCATGCGCTTTTCACCCATGGAAGCGCTTCTGGCCTATGACGAGTCTCTCGCTGCGGTGCAATTCATCATCGACAGCCAGGGCATGAGTGAACTGCAGCGTATTCTGCAGCGACTGGCTGAGGGGAGCTCCACCGAATCAGCTTTGCGGTCCACCCTCCACGATGACTATGCCCAATTGCAGGGCGAAGTGGGCAAGTATTTGAACGAAAAGTACGGGACCTAGGGCCCCTGTGCGCCGGCCGGGTCCTTTCTCGTGCCCAGGAAACCGCGCGGATATTCCTACCCTCATCCACCGTAAATATTGGTGTTCAGGAACTCATTGCGGAATTTACCGCGTGGATCGTAGTGCTGAAGGAGGTCCTGATAGTCGGGCAATTTGGCATACAGTGACTTCAGCCTACGGCGAAGGGCCCGCGCCACGCGACTGCGCAGTCTATCGGATTTGAATCAGGTCGACGCCCGCGACCGCGGCCGGCGCGGGAAACTGCGGGCCACGCCACGAGTCGAAGACGGAAACCTGGTGAACGCACGAGACCGTGCAATTGGGAGCACAGGTTTTCTCCGACAGATATTCGCGGCGAATGTCCTCGATGGTGTAGTTCTCCAGAGGGATGGCGGGATAGCCGCGCTGCTGGGAGCAATAGTGCACCAGGCCATCTTCGCAAATGTAGAGATAGCGCGCGCCGGCGCGGCAGCGCCACTGATTGGGGCGGCCTTGCGCGATGTTGTCCTGGAAGCCGTGGATGCGGGTGAAGCTGCTCTTCTCCATCGCCTTCATCTGGTTGTAGACCCGGCGTTCTTCATCATTCAGCGGCTGCAACTGGCCAGTGCCATCGTGAATGATGCCGATGGTGGAACTGAAACCAAGGCCCAGAGCACGTTGGCCAATGGTTAGCGCGTCCTGCGGATTTTTTACGCCGCCGCCCACCACCGAATTGATGTTGACGTGGAAATCGGCATGCTCGGCGAGCAGTTCCAATTTCTTGTCTAGCACCTTCAGGCTTTTTTTCGAGACTTCGTCTGGAGTCACGTTGTCGATGGAAATCTGCAGCCATTCCAGGCCCGCACGGTTCAGGCGCTCAATGCGCTCCGCCACCAGAAGATAGCCGTTGGTGATCAGCCCGGCGATCATACCCCGTTTGCGAATGCGCTGGATGATCTCGTCTAGCTCGGGATGAAGCAGGGGCTCGCCGCCGCTGATGGTGATGACCGATGTCCCCAGCGCAGCCAGCTTGTCTACCCGCTGGAACATAGCCTCGGTGGGGACAGGCTTGGAAAAATCGTCGTATTCGTTGCAGTACTCGCAGGCCAGGTTGCAGCGTCGAATCGGAATGATGTGCGCCAGCAGGGGATGGTCAGTGGATGCGAACGCGCCCGCAATCATGCGCGCTCCCCGCAGGTTGCGGTGAAACGCCTTCAAACGGCGACGCACGCTAGTTGGAGTAGAAGGCATGGCTACTGCTTAATTAGAGCATACAGATGCGTAAAGTGCACCGATTCGCCAGTGTTCGGCGGTAATCGTGGAGTGAACGGAGAATCCGAGAACCGAGAACTGGCAACTTCGAAACTGATCTTTCTTTATACTCATGACCCCCGATTATCCAGAGCTCAAAAGTTCCCACCCCCGGTCAGGAAATCAACTCGTGTCCGGCAGCCTGCAGCGCCTTCAGCGCGGTCGCCGTATCTTCCTCTTTCACAAGGATGTAGTCGGTATCGAATGTGGCCATCGCGAAAATAGGGACCCGATGTCGAGCCAGGGGCTCAAGGAAAGAGGCCAGGACCCCAGTCAGAGTAAACGGGAATGGGCCTTCTAACTTGAAGCAGGTCCACGGCAATTCACATTTGGCGTTTTGAGGAGCCTGGTCAGCGGGACAGACGATGGAGAGCTCGTCCCCGGTTCGGGTGATGGAGACGAAGGGCGCGGTTGCGATTGATGACGGGACAGGAGCGTTAGGGGCCAAGCGACAGATCGCGAAAATTGTTGGCAGGCGCCGGAATTTTAGCCGCATGAAGTGCTCTCCAAACACGGTCAGGCAATGCTTACAGCCTTTTTAACCGCGGCCTTGGCCAACAACCGGGTTGAATCCAGCGTTGGCAACGATGACGAATCAGGCGTGACCAGCAGCGGAATCTCGGTGCAGCCCAGGACCACCGCGTCACAACCCTGGTCGGCCAGGGTCTGGATTACTTCCTGAAAATATGCCAGAGAACGCGGGGTAAACTGGGCGTTTACCAGTTCGTCCATGATGATCTGGTTGATTCTCTCCCGCGCTTGCGGGCTGGGAACGCGGTGTTCGAGCCCGACTGCGTCCAACCTTTCGGGATAGACCGGCCCCTCCATCAGGTAGCGCGTGCCCAGCACGCCCAGGCGCTTGAACTGATTTCGGAGGGCCTCGTTGGCCACTTCTTGCGCGATGTGCAGCCACGGGCGCGGGGAGCGGTGCTCGACCAGATCGAAGGCCTGGTGAATGGTGTTGTCAGGACAGATGAGGAAATCGGCCCCAGCCTTGGCCAGTTTGTTGGCGGAAGAGAGCATGAATTCGGCGACGCCGGGCCAATCGCCGGCGGTGATACAACTCATGTATCGAGCCAGGGAATGAGTATGGAGCGAGACTTCGGGGTGGTCGTGCGGTCCCAGCAGTTGGGCGCCTTCGAGGGCGATGGTGCGGTAGCAGAGCGCCGCTCCCTCCACGCTGCAAGCCACGATGCCAATGTGCTGGGTCATGGAACCATTCCTTTGTTCCTTATCTGCATTTCTTACTGCTCCGCCGCCAGCTTCTCGACCTGCTGCAGCATTGTGTCCAGGTCCCGGCGTGAATAGTATTTGCCTGCGGTAACAACGCCAAAGATCTTGCGGGTGTTGCGGATGTCCTCGAGCGGGTTTGCGTCCAGCAGCACCAGATCGGCGATGTGCTCCGGCTCCACAACTCCGTATTTGTCCATTTTGACCAGAAACAGCGCCGGATTGAAAGTGGCGGACTGCAGCGCCTGCAACGGAGTGAATCCGCTTCTTACCAGCCACTCCAGTTCATCGTGCAAACTGAAGCCGGGAAACACGTAAGGGTCGGAGCCGTCGCTGCCCGCCATGAACTTTACCCCGGAGCT
The DNA here is from genome assembly GCA_050745885.1 of Terriglobales bacterium. Taxonomy (GTDB): domain Bacteria; phylum Acidobacteriota; class Terriglobia; order Terriglobales; family Acidobacteriaceae; genus JAIQFF01. The sequence goes on along the minus strand of JBOGLD010000086.1, from coordinate 10,477 downwards.
GTGCATGGCCTCCACCAACTCCAGGTCGCGGGCAGCTTCCGCCTTCAGGCCAGCCAGCTCTTCAGGCGAAGTTTTTTCCCGCAGCTTGGCCGGATCCCACTCGCTCCGCACCGACCGGGGAACATACTTGAGGCGGGGATCGGATGCCAGATCCGGGTCGTCGAACCGGCTGTTGGCCTGGGTCCACACCAGGGTCGGCACTTGCCAGGTATTGTTCTGCGCAAGTTGCAGAAACAGTGCGTTGGCTTTGGCTTGGTCATAGGTGGCCATGATCTGCGCGCCGAGTTTCTGGTAGGCCGCGTAATCGCGGTTCGCCAGGGCGCGCAGCCCCTGGGCGCGAAGCTCGTCCTCCCTCGAAGAACAGGCCAGCAGGATTCCAGTCAGGTGCTCGATGCTCTTCTGCTTCGCCGCACTGGCTTCGCTGACGCTGACGGAATAGGGAACGTGCCCGGCGAACGGAATTTTTTGTTTCGCCGATTCGTCGGCAATGGCAAAATAGGCGTCGCGGGGCACGGAAAGTACTTTCACGAAATCCAGGCCACGTTTTTTTACCGCGTCCACCGCCTGCCGCCCGTCTTCCGGAGAATTCACCGCGATAGTCTGCCGATCGCTCTTTCCCCGGGCCAGAAACGGGCCAGCCAGAATGAGGTGAGGGCCAAGTAGCTCTCCGTTTTCGATCCGGTTGCGGCGGTCCAGGAGCAGGTCGGGATCACCACCCATGTCGCGCACGCCGGTCACGCCATTGGCGATGTAGAGCGGGTAGATCACTTTTTCATTCCATGCCGGGGACACGAAAGCGCTGTGCACATGCATGTCCCACAGTCCCGCGATCAGGTATTTTCCGTTGGCATTGACGATCTGAATGTTGCGGTCCTGGGCGACGAAGCCCACTTTTGCCACGCCCTCGATCCGTCCTTTTTTGATCACCACCGTCATGCCATGGGCGATCGACCCGTCGCGCACATTTACCACGTTGACGTTGGTGAAAATGAGCGCCTCGGTGGCGGCCTTCGGCCTGGGTCCGGCCCACAGGACGGCAGTCAGACACAGCCATGCGATCGCAGATGTTTTCATGGACCAGGCCCCGGAGGAACGCCAATCTGGAAATCTAAGTGTGGGCTGCCGCCGCGTCAAACAAATTCAGGAACGCCAGCTTGTTTTCCGCGTGCAGGAACGAGGCTTCGAAGGAATTCCGCGCCAGCTCTCGCAGGTGCTCCTCGGTAAACCCAAAAGACTGTTGGGCCAGTTGGTATTCCCGCGCCAGCGACGTACGAAACATGGCGGGATCGTCAGTGTTGAGCGTGATCATTATGCCTTGCTCAAAGTATTGACGGAGGGGATGAGCACTCAGCGATGGGCAGGATGCGGTACGCAGATTGCTGGTGAGGCAGATCTCCACGGGAACCTGGCGGGTGGCAAGTTCTTCCACCAGTTCAGGGTCCTGGGCGGCGGTCAGTCCGTGCCCGATCCGTTCCGCGCGGAGATTGAGCGCGCCCCAGATGGATTCAGGACCGGCATTTTCACCGGCGTGGGCAGTGAGGTGCAATCCGTTATCGGCGGCATAGGCGTAGGCCTCGCGAAACATCTCGGGCGGTCCCTTCTGCTCGTCGCCGCCCAGACCGACGGCCACCACGCTTCGTTCCCGATGGCGAGCCGCGAACTGGAAGACTTCGCGAGCGGCGGCCGGCCCGAACTGGCGCACCGCATCGAAAATCCATAATAAAGAGACACCAAAATCGCGGACTCCCTTTTGGCGCCCCCGTTCCAGGCCCTCGAAGAGAGCATCGAAATCCTGTTTGCGCCGCAGACAAACCCCGACCGATACGTACACTTCGGCGTGCAGCACGTTTTGCGCCTTTAGCCTGTCCATCAGGCGGTAAGTAATCAGCTCGTAATCGTCGGCCGTCTGCAGATCTTCGGTCACGCTCTTGAAGGCCATCAGGAAACCGTTGAAGTCCTGGTAGCTGTAGAGCTGTTCGATTTCTGCGAGGGTGCTGGTCTTGCCGTGGCGCTGGCGAAGGTCGAGCAGGGTGGTGGGATCAATCGCACCTTCGAGATGGAGATGCAGCTCAGCTTTGGGCAGGGTCACGATAAATGAACTGGGCTGCGAGGCCATCACCCTCATTGTAGATTGAAAGGCCGGCGAATTGCGGAATAGATCGCGATTCCAGATCTCAGATTTCAGACTAAAGATTCAGATTAAAGATCTCAGATCTCAGTTCTCAGATGGGTTGGCGCTTTCCAATCTACGATGCTGATCTTTCATTTCAATCTCTCTCGCTGCTTGCTTTAGAGAACTCGCTGTGATGGCGGCTGTATAAGATGTAGACGGCCAGGCCGAGCGCAAGCCAGATGACAAAGCGCAGCCATGTGATCACCGTGAGTCCGGTCATCAGACCGCCACATAGTGCCACCGAGATCAGCGGGAACCAGGGAACAAAGGGGACGCGAAAGGTGCGGGGCCGATCGGGCTGCTTGCGACGCAGGAAGATGACGCCGAGTGACACCAGGACAAACGCGAATAGGGTACCGATGTTGGAGAGGTCGGCGGCGTCGCCAATATCCACCAGGCCGGCGGGAATTCCTACCGCGAAGCAGGCAATCCAGGTGGACCAGTATGGGGTCTTGTACTTGGGGTGCACGGCGGAGAAGAGTTTGGGCAGCAACCCGTCACGCGACATGGCGTACCAGATGCGCGCCTGTCCGTATTGGAACACCAGCAACGAGGAAATCATGCCGGTCAGCGCGCCCACCACAATGACCGACCGGAAGAACGCGTGTGCGCCCAAATACTTAAGTGCGTAGGCCACGGGTGCTTCAGCAGCTTCGCCGGAAACGAAAGTCGTGTACTTCATCATGCCCAGCAGCACGATCGCGACGCCAACGTAAAGGATGGTGCAGACAATTAGCGATGCGATGATGCCGAAAGGCAGGTCACGCTGCGGGCTCTTGCACTCCTCGGCTGCGGTGGATACGGAATCGAAACCGATGTAGGTGAAGAACACGATGGCGCCGCCGGTGACAATTCCAGAGAATCCCGAGGGAGCAAATGGCGTCCAGTTGGCTGGATTTACCAGCATCCCGCCCACTACGAGGAAAGTAAGGATCGCCCCGATCTTGATCATCACCATCACGTTATTGGCCCCGGCCGATTCCTTCACACCCCGAACCAGCAGCAGGGTCAGAATAAAAACGATGAGGAACCCGGGCACATTGAAATAAGCGCCCGTCCAGTGTCCCGAAGCCCAGACAGGGCTGGCCCATGCGCTCGGCAGGTTGATCCCGAAAACCGCCAGTTGCGCCTTGGCATATCCGCTGAAACCCACGGCTACCGCCACATTGCTCACCACATATTCCAGGATCAAGTCCCAGCCAATGATCAAGGCGAAAATCTCTCCCAGCGTCGCATAGGAATAGGTGTAGGCGCTGCCTGCGATCGGAATCATCGAAGCCAGTTCGGCATAACACAGGCCGGCAAAACTGCAGGCCACGGCGACCAGCAGAAACGAGATGGCAATGGAGGGACCAGCCGGGGGACGCCCGTGCATGAGCGCTCCCGCCGTGCTTCCGGTGCGCAAAAAATTGGAAATTAGGTCCAGGACCTGGGCGTGCAGGATCGAGGGCGCCTCGAAGTGCTCTCCCGCGGCCGCCGTGCCCGTGAGAACGAATATCCCCGAACCGATGATAGCGCCAATGCCGAGGGCGGTGAGCGACCATGGGCCCAGCGTTTTTTTAAGACGATGACCCGGTTCGTCGGCTTCCGCGATCAGTTTGTCAATGGATTTGCAGCAGAGAAGCTGGTTGCTGGATGAGCGTGCCGTCGGTGGTTGTGCCAAAGGGTTTCGGTCTCCTGGGAACGCTGGGCCACCAGCAGCCGGCGACGGGCCGACGAACTCCGGTCGAAACCGAATGTCGTCCTGCCAGTGCCGGCCGCCAAATGGCAGCCTGCCGCTTCTAGCGCTTCGCCGTGCCTCGAGCCATCTTCTTGACTTTGCGCTTGGCCGAACCGCGGGCGTACTCGCGCGGCTTCAGCGGGTTTTCCGTCTTGCGCTTCTTGCGTGCCGCGCGCTTGCTCTTCTTACGTTCTTCCTTGCTCAGGGTGCTTGTGTTTGCCATGAGTGCTGTCTATTTCTCCTTAGGAAATCGCTGCCAGCTGCTGGCTACTAGCTTCTTGCCAAACAGATTCAGAACTCTCGGTCTTGCCAGAGGCTAGAAGCCAGGAGCTGGAAGCGCTCTAGACCCCTTCCAGCTGAGCATACTTCTCGACCAGCTTCTTCAAACCGAAGCGAGGGAATTGTACCGTAATCTTGGCATCTTCACCTTCCCCTTCGCGCTGGTAGACCGTGCCTTCACCATATTTGGGGTGGCGGACCTTTTGTCCGGGGCGGAAGCCCTTCTTGCCTTTAGGTTCCTCGGCGGGCGGTTTGGGGACGCTGAATCTCTTGCCTCGCGAGGCAAAAAAATCGGCAATGTTCTCGATGGAATTGTAGGACTTGCCGGAATAGGATGCTGGGGCGCGGGGTTTCTGCTGACGGATCCAACTTGCGCTTTGGTCCTCGTCTTCGTAGGCGTAGTGGGCAGATTCATGCTCGTGTGGCCGCGGGCGACCCCCCCGCGAATCACCGAACGCCGAGTCGCCCGCAGCCACGCGACCTGCGCGGGCCCTTCTCGATGATCCGAGGTCCTCGACCAACTCCACCGGAATCTCTTCCAGAAACCTTGATGGGACACTGGCCTCGGGCAGGTCGGTGCCGTAGCGGCGGCGGTAGACGGCCCGGGTCAGAATCAGCGTATCCATGGCGCGGGTCATGCCTACGTAGCAGAGGCGACGTTCTTCTTCGACATCGTCGGGTTGCAGAAAAGTTCGCGAGTGCGGGAACAGGCCTTCTTCCAGGCCTCCCAGGAAGATCAGGGGAAACTCCAGCCCCTTGGCGGCATGCAGGGTCATCAGGGTGATCTGGGCGCGCTCGTCGTAGGCGTCGGCATCGCTGACCAGGGCGGCGTGGTCGAGAAACTGGTCGAGGGTCTCGCCGCGGTCGCGGGAATCCATGGCCGCGTTGACCAGCTCGCGAAGATTTTCGACGCGAGAGTAGGCTTCGGGCGTGTCTTCCTGTTCCAGCGACTTGATGTAGCCGGTGCGGTCGATCAGGAATTTCAGGATGTCAGCCGTGCTGGCGGCAGGGACATTGGTTGCGCCCGACTTCGTAGCGCCAGCATCCTGCCGGCTGTCGGGGAGGCGCCGCGCCTCCGCCTTTTCTTCGGGCAAGCCATTTGCCCCCACTATCGCCGGCGAGACGCCGGCGCTGCTCTCCCCCGGCTCGCTGAAATCGAACGAGAAGTTGTCCGGGCTGAAATCGGTATCGTCAGCCTCGGGCTGTCCATCCGTCTCGCCGTCTTCTGTCTCCGGCGCAGCCTCAGCCGCGGCTGTCTCCTCCAGGCGCTCGGCATAGGTTCCGCCCAGGATGGCGCGGCCGTCCTCGATGATGCTGGTGAAAACCTTCAGGGCAGCGAGAGCGCGCTGGGGCAGGAGCTGGCGTTGGATCGCTTCCGCAATCGCGCCCCACAGGGAAAGGCCGGTTTCGAGCGCAACCCGCTCCAGAGTTTCAATGCTGGTCTTGCCGATGCCGCGGACTGGAGTGTTGATCACGCGCAGCAACGAGATGGAGTCATCCGGGTTGTGGATGACTTTCAGATACGAAATCATGTCCTTGATCTCGGCGCGTTCGTAGAACGAGAAGCCTCCGACCACGTGATACTTCAAGCCGTAGCGGCGCATGGCCTCTTCATAGAGCCGGGATTGCGAGTTGGTGCGGTAGAGCACGGCAGCCCGCGCGGTTTCGCCCTGATCAGCGGCCTGGCGAAGATATTTGGAGATGTAGTCGGCGGCGAAGAGAGATTCATTTTCGCCGTCCGGGGCCTCGTAGTAGCCGATTTTGGCGCCCCCCTGGCGCGAGGTCCAGAGGTTCTTGCCTTTGCGCTTCAGGTTGTTCGCGACCACTGCCGACGCCGCCTGCAAAATGTTCTGGGTGGAACGGTAATTCTGCTCGAGGCGGATAATCTTCGCTTCGGGAAAGTCCTTTTCAAACTCTAGAATATTGCGGATATCGGCACCGCGCCAGGAATAGATCGATTGATCTTCGTCGCCCACGGCGCAGATATTGTGATGGGTGCCTGCCAGCAGCAGCATCAGCTCGTATTGCGGGCGGTTGGTATCCTGATATTCGTCGATCATGACGTACTGGAAGCGGCGGTTGTAGTAATCGCGAACCGCGGGGACAGCCTTCAACAGGCGCACGGTTTCAAGCAGCAAATCGTCGAAATCGAGAGCGTTGGCCTTGCGCAGTTCCTTGCGATATTCCTCGTAAATGTGGGCCACACGCTCAGTCTTGGGATCGCCTGACTGCAGATACACTTCCTGGGGATCGAGCATGTGGTTTTTCGCCCACGAAATATGCGAGAGCACCGAGCGCGGCGTGGTCTGCTTGTCGTCGATGCCCAGGCGCCGCATCACCGACTTCACCAGTTGCTGCTGGTCGGACTCGTCATAGATGACAAAACTTCTGGTCAGTCCGATCGGCGCCTGGCCAGGAACGGATGAGGGGATACGCAGCTGTTCAATGTCCCGCCGCAGGACGCGCACACAGAAAGAGTGGAAGGTTGAAATCGTCGGCTTGGCGATCGACAGTCCGCCCACCAGCTTGTCCACCCGCCCGACCATTTCCTGCGCGGCCTTGTTGGTAAAGGTCATGGCCAGGATGGCTTCCGGCATCACTCCTTGATTTTCAATGAGATAAGCGATGCGGAAGGTGATGACCCTGGTCTTGCCGCTGCCCGCCCCCGCTAGGATGAGGACCGGGCCCTCCGTGGCTTCAACGGCGGCGCGTTGTTGCGGGTTGAGTTGGTCTAAAAAAGACAAATGAGGATGGCTCCGCTTCCGCTGATTAATTTTACAGGGGATCGACTAGCAGCGCGTTGCTCGGAAGCGGCATCGAACGCACCGGAGGTTTTCCCCATGGCACTTCAACTCCTTGCTGTTCTCGTGCTTGGGCTGATGTGTGGAAGTGAGCTGAATGTCGCGGCTTTTACCCATCCCGCCCTCAATCGCCAACCCCTCGAAGTCCATACCCTTACGCGATCATCGTTCGCGGTATTGCTTGGCCATGTCATGCCGTTTTGGATGATAGGCTCGACTTTGCTAAATGTTCTCCTATTGCTGCCCTTCGCGCATCTGGATAAAAGCGCGTGGCATCTCGCGGCATTCGCTCTCACGATTCAAGTGCTCGCCGTCCTGTTTTCGCTTGTCGGTCCAGTACCGATCAACAACCGGATTGCAAAATGGAAACCCGACTCCCTTCCCACAGACTGGCGATCGCAGGAGCATCGATGGGATATCTACCATTGGATAAGAACGTGTGGGCTGATTACCGCTTTCGCAGCCCTTGTCCTCAGCATTGGTGTGCGTTGAGAAAATAGGCAACAAACAGGGCCGAGATTTGCGAGCGCTTGCCCTATATCCACGCTTCCGTAAGTTGACCTAAGCCCCCGGACGCGCAGCTCGTCGGCACGATCGACCCCAATAATCGCTACCGCCAGCGCACCGCCGAGGACATTAGGCTGGGTCAAGCAGTTGGTGCGCGGCGGGCAGCTATCTTCTTTGCCCTGCTGGGTCTTCCCTGCTTCAACGAAACTGTCCTGTTTTCGCCGCGGTTCGCAGGGCGGCGCATTCTTCGCAGGGGCACACGTCCCGCAGAAACTGCCAGGAATAAATCCCTAGTTCGTGGCCATCATTCCAGTGAAACTTGATAGCGTATTTGCCCACTGGTTCGGCCGACAGGGGCTTGGCCGCCTCCTTAAACATGGGGAGCGCGCCGGGTGCGAGTTTAGGCCGCTCGCCAGGTTGGCGGCCGGATTTGCCCCGCTCGTCGTCACAAAGAGCGCAGGGACAGGCATCGCGCAGGAAGGGGAACGCGTAGTGCGAGCGGTGGCCATCCTTCCACTCGATGTCCACCCCGGCGCCGGTCGTCAGGTTTACTTTTACCGACTTGGGATCGGGCGCGGCGGCCATGATTTCAGTATCGCACAGACTCCCTTTGCGTCCTTTGCGGTTAAGAACCTTTGACCCGCAAAGGTTGCAAACGTCACAAAGGAAAACCGTTCTGGCGTCATTTACGCTGCGCGTGAATTCGGCGCTAGGTTGTCGAAAGGGTGGCAAATCCGGTAAAATCTATGTTTTACCAATCAAGTTCCGTACTTCCCTGGAGTAGTCAATGGCACAAGTATGTGAGATCTGCGGCAAGGGGCCGCAATTCGGGAATAACATCAGCCACGCTCATAACATCACCAAGCGGCGCTGGAACGTAAACCTGCGCCCGGTGCATGCCAAAGTCGGCGCCACTACCAAGCGCATCCGCGTCTGCACCTCCTGCCTGCGCAGCGGCAAAGTGGTCAAAGCGTAAGCGTCCCTTCACCCGCGAACCCGTAAAGATGCGCGCCAGTTCTGGACGCCAGCTGGGCTGGCGTCGCCTCGCGCCCCCTATTCCCCTAAAGGGTGTGATCCATGATTGGCCTTCAGGCAGTGAGGGATCTCCTGCGGGTGGGCAAGTAACTGTCTCCCGTCATTACTCTCGATAGTTCCAGTCCCCAAATATATCGTGATACGATATTGTTAGATTGCGACACATATGAAAAAGATCCTCGCCCCGTCCGACTATCAGGCGCTGGCCGAGCTGCGCTACCAGATTCGCCGCTTTCTTCACTTCAGCGAGCAGGCAGCCCGCGGGGCGGGACTAGAACCGCAGCAGCACCAGCTGATGCTGGCCCTGAAAGGCCTGCCCGAGGGTGTCCGGCCGCGCATCGGCGAACTGGCTGAGCGTTTGCAGATTCAACACCACAGCGCCGTGGAACTGATCAATCGGCTGGCAGCCGCCGGGTACGTAAAGCGTGGACGGCAGAGCCAGGACCGGCGCGAAGTGCTCGTCGCTTTGACCCGGGAGGGAGAACATGTGCTGCGCGAACTCTCGCTGCACCACACATCTGAACTACGCTCGAAGGGCCCAGCGCTGCTGCGCGCCCTCAAGCGGGTGACGAACCAGGATTCGTCGGCCAGATCCTCAAACCCTTCTTCCAAGTCCGCCAGGAGAAGAGTACCGAATGCCTGAAGGCCAAGCTCGAACTCCCCCCCAGGCCGCCAAAATGGATCCTGCCCGTAAGTCTGCGTTTGCAGGCTACGAGAGAGCGGTGAACTCCAGCCATCGCCGTCGGACCTCCCGCATGCTGGTGCTCTCTCTAATGGGCATTGTGGTGGGAATCGTCGGTGGCTTGGTCGCCGAGGGGTTGCTGCGCGCCATCAACTTCATCTCCAACGTCTGTTTCTATGGCCGGGCAACTTCCGCCAACCTGCCTCCCAACCTCGCGCCGCACCATCTGTGGACGCCGCTGCTGCCGGCTGCGGGCGGCCTGCTGGTGGGTCTGCTGATTCACTATTTTTCTCCCGAGATCAAGGGCGACGGTATCCCGGAAGCCATGTCAGTGGCACTGAACAATCGCAGTATTGTGAAACCCAGGGTCAGCTTCTTCAAGCCCTTGAGCGCGGCCATCACCGTGGGCAGCGGCGGCCCATTTGGCGCAGAGGGCCCAATCATCCAGACTGGTGCCGCGCTTGGCTCTCTTTTGAGCGGCGTAATGGCGAGTTCACCGGCAGAGCGCCGCATTCTGTTGGCCTGTGGCGCAGCGGCAGGGCTGGCGGGCGTGTTCAAGACTCCATTCGCCGGGGTCATGCTGGCGGTCGAGTTGCTGGTATTCGAGTTTCGCGCACGTTCGTTCGTGCCGATCGCGCTGGCCTCCGCCACCGGCACCATGGTCGCGATGGGATTCCGCGGAGCCCTGCCGGTTTTTCCGGTGGTCACAACATACCAATTCCATCCTCTGGAATTGCCCTTCTTTGTGGTTTTGGGCGTGGTCTGTGCCGCGCTGGCCTGGCTGATGACCAGGGCCCTGTATGTTTGTGAAGACTTTTTCGAGCACCTGAAAATCTGGTTCCCGCTGGTACCGGCAATGGGCGGCCTCCTAGTCGGCATCATCGCTATTTTCTATCCCCAGGTCTTGGGAACCGGATACTCCGTCATCGCCGACCTGCTCTCGAGGCCGCAGCCCTTATCCCTGCTCTTGGGCGTGGGCGCCGCCAAGCTGGTGGCATTTGCCGTCGCGCTGGGCTCGGGCGCATCGGGCGGCACTTTCGCTCCCGCGCTCATGATCGGAGGCAGTCTGGGGGCCGCCTTCGGGTCCCTGGTACATCTGCTTCTGCCGAATGCCTCGACCATCGGAATTTACGGCATGGTGGCCACAGCCGCGTTGTTCGGCAGCCTCTATCGCGCCACTCCAAGCGCCATTCTGTTCATGCTGGAAGTGACCGGGGCCTACAACGCGATTCTGCCGGTGTTCCTGGTCGCGGTGGTCGCCGACCTGGCGGTCCATTTCT